>DASQIF010000147.1:0-2795 GCA_035631715.1 Candidatus Acidiferrales bacterium | reverse complement strand
CGGCCGGGCTGATGCTCACCGCGGGCGCGATCCTGGGCATCCCGATCGTGACCGCGATCGCGACCGGCGAGCTGTTCGTCCTTTTCTGTCCATGGTGCGTGTGGCTCTGGCGGCGCCTCCGATGAGGCGGCTCATCGTCGTTGGCGCAGGCTTCTTCGGCTCGCTCATCACGCGTCGGCTCCGAGAGATCGGTCTCGCGCCGCTCGTCGCGACGCGCCAGGGCGCAGACCTGCGCCTGGACGTGGAGAGCGAGGCGTCGCTCACACTGACCCTGCGTGAGGGCGACGTGATCGTCGACACAGCGGGGCCGTTCGCCACACGGACCACGCGACTCGCGCGCGCCGCGATCGAGCGTGGCTGTGACGTCGTCGACCTCGCGGACTCGTTGCCCTGGAGCGAGGCGATCCTGGCGCTCGACCCTCGCGCCTCGGACGCCGGCGTCGCGCTGTACACGGCATGCAGCGCGATCGCCGCGGTCACCGGCGCGTGCGTGCGCGCGAGTGGGGTCGCCTCGCCGGTCAGCGTCGACCAGTTCCTCGCCCCGGCGTCCGCCGAGACCGCGAGCCCCGCGACGGTGCGCGCCTTCGTCACCTCGCTCGGTCGCACCATCCGCACGTATCGCGACGGGCACCTCGTCGACGTTCGCGGATACGTCGAGAGCCGCGCGTTCCCGAGCGGCGCGCGTCGCGGGTCGCTGGTCGAGAACGCCGGCGCGGTGCTGCTGCCGCGATCGTGGCCGTCGCTGCGGCGCGCCGAGTTCTGGGTCGACCCGAACACGCCGCTGGGCCGCCCCGCGCTCACGTTCGCGGCGCGCGTGCCGCCACTTGCCGCGCTCGCGCGAGCGGTCGCGCCGCGCATCGGCGCCGGGCCGTTCGGTCGGCGCGACGGCGTGCTCGCGGTGGCGGTGGACCAGCGCCGCGCGTTCGTCCTCGCTTCCGCGCGTAGGTCATATCGCATCGCGACGGAGCCCGCGGTCATGGTCGCCGACGCGCTGATCCGCGGACGACGAGATCGCGGCGTCGTGCTTCCGCACGCGCAACTCTACCCCGAGGAGCTCTTCCGGCGGCTGCGCGCCATGGGCATCGCGGTCTCCGGATGAGCGGAGGCCCGGCCTTACGGCCGGGCCTCCAAAGGAGGTCATGTCCGGCGGCGGACCGCCGAAGCGTGACTACGCGGTGACGGCAGCGGGGCCGAAGTCGCGCACCGGCGCGAAGACGACCTTGTCCTTGGGCGTTACGTACGCGTGCACGAAGCCCGCGAGCGAGAGCGCGACCATGACGATCGCGAGTGCGAAGAGGGCGTACGCCGCGTATCCAGCGATCTGGCCGATCACGCTGAAGCCGTACGTGGTGAGGAGCAGGCCGCGCAGCGTCTCACCGGTCTGCATCGTGGTGCGGAGGGCGGTCGCGGAGTCGAGCTTCTTCTGGAGATCGTTCACCGTGGTCGTGTCGCTCTTTGCCTTGGCGGCCGCGATCTGGTTGCTGAGGTCAGTGCGCGTGGTGCCGAGGGTCGCGTACGTCGCACCCGGGAAACCAGCGCTGACCGCCGCGGTCTCCATGTGGAGCGCGATGTAGTAGCTCGCGTAGCACTCGGCCTGCGCGCCGGTCTGCATCGTCTGACCGGCGAACTCGGTGAGGCACGCGGAGCCGGCCTTCCAGCTCTTCTCTTCCGCCGACAGGTTCGCCGCGGGCGTGAAGACGATCTTCTGCGCCGAGAGCTCCTGCTTCACGTAGTCGTTCGAGAACTGGTACTGCGTGTAGACGAAGACTCCGAGGATCGCGAGGATGAGTGCGACGACGATCCCGCCGGTCGCGAAGATGATGTCGAGCGTCCTGCGCTTCATTGCCGTTGCCTTTCTCGTCGGGTCGACTTCCGTCGCCCGGTTTGTGGCCAGTTTTCGGCCTTTCCGTGGAACCTGAGAGAGCCAAACGGCCTTTCTCAGGTGACGTCCGTCCCGGTCGGGACGGGACTCCACGGGCGGAAGTCCCAAAACTGTGCCGGCGCTTAGAGCGCGATGAGCGGACGCCAGGTGCCGAGCGCGACGCTCGCGCCGATCGCGACCGCGACCACCGCGAAGGCGCTGGCGACGAGCACGGCATCGTCGCGCGTGAACGCGCGCGGCCGCGCGAGCGTGCGGCAGTCCAGCGACGCGAAGCCACGCGCGTCCATCGCGACCGCGAGCCGCGTCGCGCGGCGGATCGCCGCGATGAGCAGGCCGAGTGCCCGGCCCGGGAACGTGACCAGACGCGTGATGCCGCGGTCCGCCTCGATCCCGCGCGCGCGCCGCGCGAGCCCGAGCGTGTCCCACTCGCGCGAGAACAGCGGGAACAGCCGGAACGCCGCGAGCGCGCCGACGACGAAACGCGGCGACGCGCGAAGATGCTGCACGAGCCCGTCGGCGAGCTCGGTCGGATCGGTCGTCGCCACCGCGAGCACGCTGGCGATGGAGATACCCAGCAGCCGGACGCCGAGCGCGACGCCGCCCGGGACCCCGTTCTGACCGGCGACGGCGTTGAAGAACGCGACGCCGATCGCGGAGACGAGGAGCGGGATGGCGCGAGTCGCGAGGGTGCGCGGCCGAAGGCCGGAGAGCGCGATCGCGGCGGCGAGCGCGACGAGCACGAGCGTCGACGTGACCGCGTCGATGCTCGCGAAGAGCCCGAGCATCACGACGAGGCCGGCCGCGAGCTTCGCGAGCGGGTGCGTGCGCGCGAGCGGCGCGCGCATGTCGGCCTCGATCGGCGCCAGCAGCCTCACGCCGCCCGCCCTTCGCGAAGACGGATCGTCCGATCGGC
>DASQIF010000146.1:0-7479 GCA_035631715.1 Candidatus Acidiferrales bacterium | reverse complement strand
GGTCTTGATGACGCGCTGCTGCCCGTAGGTCACCGCGATGAACGAGCCGAGCTCGACGATCTGCGCGTCGGCGAAGTGCTCGCGCAGCCGCGCCCACACGGTGTCGTCCGCGCCCTCTGGATCCCAGACGAGCATGCTCGTGTACAGGAGCGCGGCCTTCTGGCGCGCCGTGAAGCGCGACGACGTCTCAAAGCGCAGCAGCTCCGCGTAGTCGTCCTCGGTGAGGCCCTGGTCCCTCCCACGGAGGGAGCGCTGCGAGCCTCAGTACTCGCACTCGATGGTCTTCGAGACGTAGACCCGGCACAGCTCTTTGAGCGAATGCTCGAGCACGCCGCTCCGGAAGATGCGCTCCCAGGCATGCATGAACGCCTTCGCGACCGCGGGGACGTGGAAACGGATGGACTGCGTCTCGGGGCGCGGCGTTCCGATGCGTCGCGACTCCTCGAGGAAGCGCACGAGCTCCGGGTCGCGGAGTGCGTGTTCGTCTACGTAGCTGATGCGGGCCATGTACCCATCGTCCCACGAAGGACATACAGACCGCCACGCACCCGGTCGGTCACGAAGATGAGGCCGTCGTCCGAGACGAGCACGTCGTTGAACTGGATGGCCGCCTGGCCGGCGGGCGCCTCGGGGACGTACGACGCGATCTCGACGATGCGCTCCGGGTCGACGGTGTCATACACGCGAAGGCCGGCGTTGAAGTACGTCACGAAGACGATGCGGTCGCTCTGGAACGTGCCCGGCCGATTCTCATGCACGTTGTGCGGTCCGAACCGCAGTCCGCGGCGGCAGTAGTCACCCTGCGGCACGGGGAAGCGAGACACCTCGCGCGGACGGCGTTCGTCAGAGACATCCACCAGATGCACGTTCTTCGGCGCGCCCTCGCAGTTCGGCTCGATGGCCTCATCGGTGACGACGAGCAGCTTGCGATCGCCAAGCGGGAGCGCGGTGTGCGTGTGCGGGTGCCCGCCCTCGGGCCACGCGAGCGACGACAACAGGTCGAGCGATCCGTCGTCTCGGACGGCGTACACCACGACGCCCTTGTCGAAGTACCCGCCGTACGCGCGCTGTCCGCTCGTGATGACGTGGTGCGCGCCGACATCGTGTCCGTCGGGCAGCCGTTCGGCGTAGCCGGCGCGCTGCCCGGGCCACCACCAGCGTGACGCGAGCCGCGGCCGCTCCGGATCGGCCAGGTCGACGATGATGAGGATCCGCGCGTCGAAGCCCGTCTCGCGCGCGGACGCGTAGGCGTAGCGGCCGCCGTCCCACCAGATGCGGTGCACGCCGAGTCCGTCGATTGGCAGGAAGCCGATGCGCCGGGGGTCGCGCGCGTCGCGCGTCACGTCGTAGACCAAGAGGCCGGTCGACTCGGGCACGCCGACGCGATAGGGGTACTGCTCGTGGTTCGCAAGGAGCAATCCCTTCGCGAGCTGCACCTTGTGCGAGTGCGTCCCCCGCGGCACGCCCAACTGCCGCACGACCCGCGGCCGCGTCGCGTCGGCGATGTCGACGACGCTCGTCCCCACGCCGAAGTCGCCCATGTGGCCGACATAGAGGACGTCGCCGCTCCGCATGATCTGCATCCCGTCGCCCCTGCCCTCGAGGTCGCTGTGGCCGACGAGCTCGAGTCCGCGCTGCTCGAGGGGGCGGGGAAGCGTGGCCATCTGTGCAGCATCGTCCCACGGTTTGACTGCGCCGCCGCGCGGGCCTAGTTTCGGGAACGCCCTACGCAAACGTTTTCCGAAGGAGAAGGGCACGACCGGACGGCGGACGATCCTCGACGTGGCGCGCCTGGCGGGCGTGCATCCGTCCACGGTCTCGCGCGCGCTCCATCGCGCGGACCTCCCGCTGCGCCCGGAGACGCGGCGCAGGGTCCTCGCGGCCGTCGAGCGTCTCGAGTACCGGCCATCGGTCATCGCTCGCGGCCTGCGGCTCCAGCGAACGAGGACGCTCGGCATGCTCGTGCCGGACATCGCGAACCCGTTCTTCCCGCCGATCATCCGCGGCGCGGAGGAGGCGGCGCGCGAGCGTGGCTACGAGCTGGTGCTGTGCAACACCGACGACTCGCCCGACCGCGAGAACGCATCGCTGCGCCTCTTGCGCGAGCGCCAGGCCGACGGCGTCCTCTTCGCGACCAGCCGCATGGCCGACGCGACGCTGTCCGCCGTGCGCCGCGAGCGCTTCCCGTTCGTCCTCGTGAACCGCGGTTCTCGCGTGAGCGCCGATCACTCGGTCGAGGTGGACAACGAGCGTCTCGCCTCTGCGGTGGTCGCGCACCTCGCGTCGCTGGGACATCGGCGCATCGCGCACATCGCCGGGCCACTCTCGACCACGACCGGCGCCGAGCGCGCCGCGGGCTACCGTGAGGCGCTGCGCGCGCACGGCATCACGCCCGACCCGGCCCTCGTCGCCGAAGCGAGCGCGTATTCAGACGAGGCTGGGCGTGAGGCGGCGGGCTCGCTGCTTCGATCGCGCCCGACCGCGATCTTCGCCGCGAACGATCTCCTCGCTCTCGGCGCGCTGCGCGCGGCGCGCGCGGCCGGGCTGTCGGTGCCGCGCGACCTGTCGCTCGTCGGCGTGAACGACATCCCCCTCGTCGGGCTCATCGATCCGCCGCTGACGACGGTGCGCGTGCCCGGCCGCGAGATGGGCCAGATGGCCGCGCGGATGCTCATCGCGCTCCTCGAGAACGAGCGCATCGCCCGGACGCACGTGCTGCTCGACACGACGCTCGTCGTCCGCGCCTCGACCGCGTCGCCGTCGCGCCAGAGGGTGGTCGCGTGATCAGCGACCGGATCGTCGTCCAGGGCGCGACCAAACGCTACGCGGCCGTCACGGTGTTCGACCGCCTCGACCTCGCGGTCCGCGACGGCGAGACGCTCTGCATCCTCGGGCCGTCGGGGTGCGGGAAGACGACGCTCCTTCGCGCCATGCACGGGCTTGTCGGCCTCGACGACGGCGCCGTGCTCGTCGACGGGTCGACCGTCGCGGCCCCCCGGCGCAACGTCGCGATGGTCTTCCAGCACTTCGGCCTCTTCCCGTGGAAGCGCGTCGACGAGAACGTCGCCTACGGCGTCGAGCTCGCCGGCCTGCCGCGCGAGACGGTGCGCGAGCGCGTCGCTCGGTACATCGAGCTCGTCGGGCTCAAGGGCTTCGAGCGGCACTGGCCCCACGAGCTCTCGGGTGGCATGCAGCAGCGCGCCGGCCTCGCGCGCGCGCTCGCGACCGAGCCGGACATCCTGCTGATGGACGAGCCCTTCGGGTCGCTCGACGCGCAGACGCGCGAGATCCTCCAGGACGAGCTGCTGCGCATCTACCGCCTGCAGCCGCGCACGATGGTCTTCATCACGCACTCGATCGAGGAGGCGATCGCGCTCGGCGACCGCATCGTCATCATGACCGCGCGACCGGCCCGCGTGCGCGAGGTCGTGCGTGTCGGCATCCCGCGGCCGCGCACCGTCTCCGAGGTGATCGCCCATCCGTCGTTCCTCGAGCTGCGCGATCACTGCTGGCGCCTGCTCCGCGAGCAGCAGGTGATGGCGTGACGTACCCGCCGACTGCGACGCAGATGGAGCCGATCGTGGCGCCGTCGCGCTCGCGCTGGCGCCGCCTTCGCCCCGGCGACTGGGCCGTCCGTATCGGCACGATCGTGGCCCTGCTCGGGATCTGGGAGATCTTCGGGCCGTCGCTCAACAAACTGATCCTCCGTCCGCCGTCCGACATCGCGCGCGCTTTCGTCGAGCTCGTGCAGAACGGCGAGCTCGCGGACGCGGCCGGCCAGAGCCTGAAGGAGCTCGTCGGCGGCCTCGTCATCGCGCTCGTCGTGGGGCTCGTCCTCGGCATCGCCTCGGGACGATGGCGAGTCGTGTACAACGCGATCGACCCGATCGTGTCGGCGCTCTACTCGGTGCCATCGGTCGCGCTCGTCCCGCTCATCGCCGTCGCCTTCCGTTCCGTCGGCGACGCGCCACGCATCGCGACGGTGGCGCTGTTCGCGGTCTTCCCGATCCTCATCAACACGCAGCAGGGCGTCCGCAACGTCGACCGGCAGCTGCTCGAGGTCGCGCGCGCCTTCAACACCAGCGAGCGCCGGCTGTGGACGGACGTGATCCTTCCATCCGCGACGCCGTACCTGCTCGCGGGTGTGCGGCTCGCGATCGGACGCGGACTCATCGGGATGGTCGTGGCGGAGTTCTTCGTCGGGCTCGTTGGTCTCGGCTACCTGATCATCTCGTACGAGAACGTCTTCCGCATCGACCGCATGTTTGTGCCGGTCATTTTCATCGCCGCGCTCGGCATCGTGCTCATGGGATTCGTGCAGTGGCTGGAGGGTCGTATCGCGCCGTGGCTCAAGAAAGATCGATAGGGAGGCACAGGATGGGTGCGCGTCTTGGGGCGATCGGGCTGACACTCGCGGTGCTCGTGACGGCATGCACGAGCACGACGTCCGGGGGCGCGGGTGGCGCGGCGACGGCAAGCGCCGCGCCGACCGCGGCCGCGGCCACGTCGACCGCGGCGCCGAAGGCCACGTGCCAGGCGAAGAAGGTGACGGTCGCGGTGCCGGTGACGCCGCCGAACGTCGTGCACCTCACGCCGTACGTCGCCGACGCGCTGGGCTTCTTCAAGGACGAGAACCTCACCGTCGAACTCGTCCGCTTCGACGGCGGCGTCGGCTCGCTCCGGGCGTCCGCGTCCGGCGCGATCGACCTGGCCGGCACGTCGAGCGAGCCAGTCCTCGACGCGATCGCGAACGGCGCCGACGTGAAGATCGTCTACAGCTACGCGCCGATCGTCGAGTCGTCGCTCGTCGGCGGGCCGAACGTGAAGACGCTCGCGGACCTCAAGGGCAAGACCCTCGGTATCCAGGAGGCCGGCGGGTTCGCCGACGTCATGAGCCGCCTCATGGTGAAGCAGGCGGGTCTCGACCCGAACAAGGACGTGAAGTACTTCACGACGACCACCGCGGGCCGCGTGCAGGCGCTCGCGACGGGCCAGACCGACACGGCCATCCTCCACGTGGACCAGATCAAGACGGCCCAGAAGCAGAACCCGCAGCTCAACGTCATCGCGAACCTGTGGGAGGCGCTGAAGGACTACCAGTACTCGGTGTACATCGCGCCGACGCAGTCGCTGAAGGACGACCCGGCCACCACCGAGTGCATCATCCGCGCGCTCATGCGCGCGAACCGAGCGATGTACGACCCGGCCAACCGCGACAAGATCATCCAGATCGGCGTCGACCAGACGAAAGAAGCCAAGGACGTCGTCACGGAGACGTTCGACCTCCTGGTGAAGGCCAAGGCCTGGCCGCAGAACGAGGGCGTGCCGCAGGCGAACATCGAGGGCACGCTCAAGAGCGAGAAGGACTTCGGCAAGATCACCAAGGATCTGAAGTTCGCGGACGTGACCGACCTGTCGATCGCGACGAAGGTCGTCAACCAGCTCGGCCGCGTGAAGGACTTCCCGTACTAGACATGACGAAGCTCGTCGACCTGACACAGCCGTGGGGCGACCGGATGCCGACCTGGCCGCAGTTCGAGGCGATCCAGGTCACGGACATCACGACGCACCATCGCGACGGCAAGAGCACGGTGCTCGTGCGTACGAACATGCACACCGGGACGCACATCGACGCGCCCATCCATTACTGGCCGACGGGCAAGCATCTCGGCGAGATAGCGATCCAGGAGCTCTACGGCACCGGCTTGGTGATCGACCTCCGGCCAATCACCAAACCCTGGGCCTACTACTCGACGAAGGACATCCTCGCCTGCCTCCCGAAGGGGGAGCAGATCCGTGAGGGTGACGTGGTCATCCTCTACACCGGCTGGGACCGGTACAACTGGACGAAGCCGACGCGCGACGACGTCATGTACTTCGACCGGCATCCCGGACCGATGCCGGAGTTCTGCGACTACCTCATCGAGAAGAAGATCAAGATGTTCGGCGGAGACCTGGCGTCGATGGACCATTCGCTCCATGTGCGCGTGCGCTACTTCCGACCCGACCTCGTGAAGGAGTACGAGGCGATGACCGGCAAGCCCATCGACGACACCCTGCCGATGAAGGACTTCGAGCACGTCCACTACGGGATGGCGAAGGCCGACATCCCGATGCTGGAGAACCTCGGCGGCGAGCTCGCCGAGGTCGCGGGAAAACGCGTCGACATCGGTGCGTTCCCGTGGCGCTGGGTGAACGGCGAGGGTTGCATCTGCCGCGTCGTGGCGTTCCAGCCGTGACCGTCACCGCGCCGCCCACCACGAAGACGATGCAAGCGCTGGTGCTCACCGCGCCGCACGAGTTCGAGATCCGCGAAGACCTCCCGGTCCCGCGTCCGAAGGAGAATGAGGTGCTCGCCCGTGTCCGCGCGATCGCGATCTGCGGGACGGACGCGGAGATCATCGAGGGGACGTTCAAGGGACGCTGGCCCCGTTCGTACCCGTTCACCCCCGGACACGAGTGGTCGGGCGAGATCGTCGACGCCGGCACCGTGGCGCGGGGCTACGGCTTCGTGCCGGGCACGCGCATCGCCGGAACGTCGCACTCCGGCTGCGGCTACTGCCGCATGTGCCGCACCGGCCGTTACAACCTGTGCTTCAACTACGGGCGTGAGGACCTCGGCCACCGGCAGTACGGCCACTACACGCAGGGCGCGTACGCGACCTACGTCGTGCAGACGATCAAGAGCGTCTTCAAGATCCCGGACGCGATGCCCTTCGATGTCGCGGCGCTGTGCGACACCGCGTCCATCGCCCTGCATTCGGTGAAGCGTCCGGGCATCGAGCCCGGTGACGTATTCGTCGCGGTGGGCTCGGGCGGGATGGGCCTGCTTACGGCGATGTGCGCGAAGGCGCTCGGCGCGTCGCGGGCCATCGTCGTCGGCGGCGGCAAACGCCTCGAGCGCGCCAAGGCGCTCGGTTTCGACACGGTCGACTATCACGACGGCGATCCGGTCGCGACGGTGCGCGAGATGACCGGCGGGATAGGCGCGGATGTGGCGGTCGACTCGGCGGGGACGAAGGACTCCGTCGGCCAGACCGTGCGCGTGCTACGCAAGGGCGGCCGCGCCGCGTTCACCGGCATCCCGAAGGAGCCGTCCTCGATCGATTTTCAGAAGGTCGTGCTCGAGGAGATCGACCTCTACGGGGTGCGCGCCAATCGCAACACGATGGAGGAGATCATCCCGCTCATGGCCGATGGGCGCGTGCCGGCGGCCAAGCTCATCACGCACCACTTTCCGCTCGCGCACTTCGCGGACGCGCTGCGTACGTTCAACGAGCGCATCGACGGAGCGCTGAAGGTCATCGTCGAGCCAGGAGGCAACAGGGGAGGAGACACGATGAAGGACGAACTTCGGACGCATGATCGACGCGAGGGGAGCGACCGGCGGCTGCTCGATCGGCGCGTCGTCGACAACGGCCACGACCCCGAGCGGCGTCGGCGTGACCGCCGCATGGGCGGGGATCGCCGCGCCCGCGA
>DASQIF010000145.1:0-18899 GCA_035631715.1 Candidatus Acidiferrales bacterium | reverse complement strand
AGGTCGCCGCTCACCTCCTGATCGGTCTCCATGAGCAGCCCCTCGCGCCGCAGCCAGTCGACCGTGTCGGGAAGCGAGCGCAGGGCCTCTCGTGGAGCCGGTGGACCCTTCGGATCGCGCAGCTGCGTCTTCGCGCGCTTCAGATCTGCGGGCGCTGTCGCGGCCATGTCTCGTCCTCCTGCGGCAGTCCGGATGGAATGGTCTTACCTTTCGGTTTGGCAGACCGAATGGTACTACCATTCGCCGTCTAAGACGTGGGGAACCCGACCGCGAAGCTTGCAGCGCAGGGCGTCGTCGTGGAGTACTGGCTACCCCGTTCCGAGACGCTCTTCACCGCGGTCGAGGGGGTCGATCTCGAGATCGCTGAAGGCGAGTTCGTCGCGATCGTCGGGCCCTCGGGCTGCGGCAAGACGACGTTCCTCAACGCGGTCGACGGGCTCATCCCGATCGCCGACGGATCGCTCACGCTCGACGGTGTCGAGATCACCAAGCCGGGACGAGATCGCGCGATGGTCTTCCAGCAGCCCGGCCTCCTCCCCTGGCGCACCGTGCTCGGCAACGTGCTCTTCGGCGTCGAAGCGCAGGGCACCATGACGAAGGCCGAGGCGGACCAGCGCGCGAAGCAATACATCGCGCTCGTGGGCCTATCCGGCTTCGAGGACGCCTACCCGCTTGAGCTCTCGGGCGGCATGCAGCAGCGCGTGAACCTCGCGCGAGCGCTGCTCACCGACCCCGAGATGCTCCTCCTGGATGAACCATTTGCCGCGCTCGACGCTCAGACCAGAGAGATGATGCAGCTCGAGCTGCTTCGCGTGTGGAACCAGAGCCGCAAGACCGCGCTCTTCATCACCCACGACATCAAGGAGGCCATCTACCTCGCCGACCGCGTCATCGTGTTCACCAAGCGACCCGGCCGGGTCAAGACCGAGGTGCGCATCGACATCCCGCGCCCGCGCGACCTGCGCGTGAAACGCGAGAACATGTTCCTGAATTACGAAGATCAGATCTGGGACAGCATCCAGGAGGAGCTCACGGTGAAGCCCGAGAAGCTCCTCGCGGGAACGCCGGCATGACGATCAAAGAGATCGACCGCGTCATCCCGGCGACGCGCGGCGAGGCCGGCGGGCGACGCGAGCGCCGCTCGGTGGTGAAACCGCGCGCGTGGAAGCGCTACGAAGCGCTCGTCATCGGCACGGTCGCGGTCGCGATCTTCATGGTTTTCTGGCAGGGCATCGCGACCGCCGGCATCATGCCCAAGCTCTTCCTGCCGAGCCCCACTGACACGGCCGACGCGTTCGTCAAGCTCTTCACCGATCCGCGGAACAACATCTGGGCCGACCTCGGCACGAGCGGCTTCGAGTTCGCGGTCGGCTTCACCTCCGCGAGCATCATCGGCATCGTCCTCGGGATGCTCATGGGCTGGTACACGCGGTTCCAGTACGCGATGGACCCCTTCGTGAACTTCCTCTACGCCACGCCCCGCATCGTGCTCATCCCGCTCTTCATCATCTGGTTCGGCATCGACTGGCAGTCGAAGGTCGCGGTCATCTTCCTTGGCGCGCTCTTCCCCCAGATCATCAACACCATGGCCGGCGTGCGGAACACCGAGGCCGCGCTGCTGCGCGTCGCGCGCTCCTTCGGCGCCTCGGAGAGGCTCATCTTCCAGCGCGTGGTGTTGCCGGGCGCCGTGCCGTTCATCCTCACCGGTCTGCGTCTTGGCGTCGGCCACGCGCTGACCGGACTGGTCGTGGCCGAGCTCGTCGCGGCGCGCCACGGCATCGGCAAGCTCATCAACGACTACGGCGTCACCTTCCAGACACCGAAGGAGTTCGCGGCCATCATCTTCATCGCCGGTACGGGCGTACTAGTCACATGGGCGCTGCAACGTGTCGAGAACAGATTCCAGAGCTGGCGACCACAGATCAGAACGTAGCCGGGAGGGATACATGAGGCTGAGACTCGCGGTCTTCGTAGCGGTCATGGGCATCCTCGCCATCTCGTGTGGCGGTGGGACGCCCGCGGCGACGACGGCGCCGACCGTCGCGGCATCGCAGGCGGCGACGGCTTCGGCCGCGCCGAAGGACTCGCCGATGGCGTGCTGCAAGAAGGTCATCGCGGCCTACAGCAACGTCAGCGCCGACGACTGGGTCATGTGGTACGCGTTCGAGAAGGGCATCTTCAAGGAGCGCGGCCTCGACGTGGACATGCAGTCGATCAACGGCGGCGCGCAGACCAGCGCGGCGCTCCTCGCGAACCAGATCGGGATCGGCCAGTTCGGCGGGGCCGAGGCTCTGTCGGCCGTGGCCGGCGGCGCCGACCTCGTGATCGTCGCGAACATGGCGCCGGTCTACCCGTACGTGCTTTACGCGCAGAAGACCATCAAGACCGTCGCGGACCTGAAGGGGAAGAAGGTCGGCGTCTCGAATAAGGGCGGCTCGAGCGACATCGCGACGCGCGCGGCCCTCAAGGCGAACGGCCTCGACCCGGACAAGGACGTCTCGATCGTCGCCGTCGGCTCGCACGCCAACCGCACCGCGGCGCTTCTCACCGGCTCTATCGACGCTGGCGTCGACGACCCGCCGGAGGACCAGGAGCTCATCAAGAACGGGCTCGTCCCGATCTACGACCTGAACAAGCTGCCCGCCGCGAACACTGGTGTCATCGTGCAGCGCAGCTTCCTCACCGCGAACAAGGACATCGTGCAGGCGTACATCGACGCGACCGTCATCGCCCGGAGCCGCATGGCGAAGGACAAGGACGGCGCGACAGCCGTGCTCCTGAAGTATTTCAAGAACGACCCGGCCTCGAACGACCACGCGTACAACTTCTTCATCGCCGGCACGAACCCGGTCACGCCGGTCTACCCGGCCCCGGCGGCGGAGCAGATGAAGGACGCGGTCACGATCCTTGGCGCCGATAACGACAAGATCAAGACCGTCGACCTCTCGAAGCTCCTCGATGCATCGCTCGTGAAGAACGCGCAGGACCGCAAGCTCGGCGGTTAGTCACGACTGAGCACAAGGGGGAGGGCGCGAGCCCTCCCCCGTTCTTCGCTGACCCGTACGGCGAGTTCGTACGTCGCGAGGGCATACCCATCCACGAGGACTTCGGCTTCGACCTGCTCTCGCTCGAGCTCGCGCCGTGGCCGCGTCTCGACGCGAAGGGCGCGTTCGCGCACTGCCTTGGTCGCGGCGACTTCGCGGACATGTACGTGTGCGAGATCGCGCCCGGCGGCAGGACAGCGCCGCAGCGGCACCTGTACGAGGCAGTCGTCTACGTGCTCGCCGGACGCGGCAGCACCACGATCGACGCGCCGGAGGGCCCGCGGACCTTCGAATGGCGCGAGAGTTCCCTTTTCGCGCTGCCGCTGAACGCGGGTTACCAGCACTTCAACGGCAGCGGGTCAAAGCCGGCGCGCTTCGCCGCGGTCACCGACCTGCCCCTCGTGATGAACGTCTTCCGCAACGAGTCGTTCATCTTCGAGAACGACGCGACGTTCCCGGAACGCTTCGGCGAGCCGCGCTACAACCAAGGCGACGGGACGTTCATCCCGAGGCAACCCGGACGGCACATGTGGGAGACGAACTTCGTGCCGGACCTGCGCACGCTCGAGCTCCAGGGCTGGGACAAGCGCGGCGGGGGCTCGCGCAACATCGTGTTCGCGCTCGCCGACGGGACGATGCACGCGCACGTGAGCGAGATGCCGGTCGGCACGTATAAGAAAGGACATCGCCACGGCGCCGACTTCCACGTCTTCGCGGTGTCCGGTCACGGTTACAGCCTCTACTGGTATGAGCACGAGACGGAGCTGCGCCGATTCGACTGGCGTCACGGCAGCGTCTTCACGCCGACGGACATGCTCTTCCATCAGCACTTCAACACCAGCGCGGAGCCGGCGCGCTATCTCGCGATCGCGTTCGGCGGCATGCGCTACCCGACCGTCAGCGACAAGCGGAAGACCTGGGCAGGTATGGACGTATCGCTCAAGGACGGCGGCCGCCAGATCGAATACGAGGACGAGGATCCGCGCATCGGGCGCATCTTCGAGGACGAGCTCGCGAAGAGCGGGGTTCGCTCCAAGATGCCCGAGGTCGTCGCAGGGCGCTGACCTAGCCTTCGCGCGTGCGACGCGTGTGCGTCATCGGGAATACCGGGTCCGGCAAGACGACCGTCTCGCGCGCCATCGCGGCGCGGCTCGCCGTGCCGTGCGTCGAGCTCGACGAGCTGCACTGGGGACCGAACTGGGAGGAGGCGAGCGCGGACGAGCTCATCGCGAAGCTCTCGCCGATCGTCGCGCAAGACGCGTGGGTGATCGACGGCATGTACTTCCGCAAGATCGGCGGACTCGTGCTTCGTCGCGCCGACACCGTCGTGTGGGTCGACCCGCCATGGCTCGTGACGTTCGCGCGCTTGTTGCGCCGGTCGCTATCGCGCGTCATTCGTCGCACTCAGCTGTACAACGGGAACCGCGAGACGTTCTGGAACCTGTTCCACCCGCAGAACTCGCTGCTTCTCTTCGCGATCCGCACGGGCCGCCGCAGGCGCGAGCTGCTCAGCGCGTGGCTCGCACGGCCGGACTTCGCGCATCTTCACGTGATCCGCTTCGCTTCGCTCGACGACGCGCTGCGTTGGGTCGAGACGCTCTAGCGACAGTCGACGCTAGTCGGCCGCGACCGCCTGCTTGGCGCCCTTGCCCGCGGTCTCCTGCGCATCCTCGAAGTAGTGGACGTTGTCGTACCCGATGAGCTTGAAGACGCGGTTCTGCGCGACGAGCACGCGGAGCGGCTCCTTCCCGGTGTTCAGCAGCTGGTGCACGGTGTTCGTCGGCACGTAGACCACGTCGCCGGTCTTGAACGACCAGCGCGTCGGTTCGTTCGGGATGCGCGCGTAGTACTTGTCGTCGATCTCGACCTCGACGTCCCACTGAAGGCTCGTGCCGCTGCCCGACAGCACGTAGACGAACTCGTCGGCCATGTGCCAGTGCTTCGCGCTCCTCGCGCCGGCGGGGATCTCCTGCTCGTAGAGATCGAGGCTGTGCGTCCGCGCGTCGGTCCGCTCCGGCGACAGGATCATGCGGACCTTGCCGTCGCGGGTGTTCGCCCAGCGCGTGTCTTCCGACTTGATGACCTTCTTCTTGCTCTCCCACCCCGGCGTCCAGAGGTTCTGGCCCCAGTCCTGACGCGGCCCGAACTTCCCGTCGTCCGCGAACGGAGCCGAGCGCCCCTGCTGCCACATGCCGAGGAGCATCCAGGTGGTCTTCGCCTTCAGCACCAGCGCGAGCGCGCGCTCGGTGGCGGACAGGTTGTGATGCTTGTGCTTGCTGTCGGTGTGGACGATGACGAGGTCGTCCTTCTTCCACTCGTAGCGCTTGCCGTCGTGGATCTCGTACCCCGCGCCCTCGAGGATGTAGAAATGCGCCTCGTTCTGATGGCCGTGGCCATGGTTCTCGCCGCCGGGCATGAGCTCGACGAAGTGCACCTGCAGCGTCTGGCTCAGGAACTCCTCGTCGCCGGGGCCGACCATCCACCAGGTCTTGGACTTCCCCTCGTCGGAGTCACCGGAGTGGCCGACGCTCGCGTCGTCGACGACGGTGCCGGCCTTGCGCACCCGATCGATCTTGCGCTGCTGCTCGCGGTACTTGCCGAGCCCGTAGGTCTCCGAGCCGAATCCGCGCAAGAAGGTGCGCTGGTCTTCACCCATCTGGATCTCCTCCGATGACGTCTGTTGGCGCGGCGAGCGTTGGACTAATGGTATGACGTTTCCCGAGACCAGACGCCTCGCGCGAGGCCGGGGTCGATAGGGCGACGAGCAACCACGCGACGAACGCGGTGATCGCGACGATCTGGAACATCGCCGGTATCCCGACGACGCCGGCGACCGCGCCGCCGAGCGCCGGACCGATGATCCCGCCGACGTCGAGGCCCATGTTGTAGACGCCGGACGCGAGGCCGACGTCGCGTCCCTCGCGTCGCAACTCGGCGATGGTCGCGGCGCTCGTCGCGCGCAGCACGCCGCGCGTCAGGCCGAGCACGATGAAGATCGGCGCGATGACCAGCACCGAGTTCGAGAGCGGCACGGCTGCGAGCCCGGCCGCCGACGCGACGACCGCGACGAGCGTCACGCGTCGGTAGTCCACCGCCTGCAGCAGCACCGCGATGGAGAAGCGCATGAAGATGCCCGCGCCGCTCTTGATCGCGCGTAGCACGCCGACGACGGCGAGCGAGATCCCGACGGTCGGCGCGAAGACCGGGAAGAACGTGTCAAGCCCGTCCTGGAGCACGTTCAGGTAGAGGACGATCACGACCGCGAGCCACACCCGGCTGTCGAGCCTCGCGCCCGCAGCGAAGAGGCCGCGCAGCCCGCGTCCGCGGTCGAAGGCCTGCGGCGCGCCCGCGATGTCCGGCAGGACGAGGACGGCGAGCGCGGCGAGGAGCGGCAGCGCGCCGAGCAGCCCGAGCGTCGCCGGCATCCCGATGGTCTCCGCGGCCGAGCCGCCGATGAGCGAACCGAGCGCGTAGCCGGTGGAGATGGCCGCCGTGTACCAGGCCATCGACGCGCCGGCGCCGCGGTCGCTCGAGAGATCGATCGCGAGCGCGAGGCCGAGCGTGCCGATGGCGCCGAAGGCGAAACCGTGGACGAGCGACAGGCCGGCGACCGCCGCGGCGTTGCCGTTCGCGAAGGCGAGCCCGATGGTCGAGAGCGCGAACGCCAGGAGCGCCATCGCGTACTGCTGCTTGGCGCGGTGACCGCGATAGGCCAGTCCCGCAGGTACGCGCGAGGCGAGCTGCAGCGCAGCGATGAGCGAAGTGAGCAGGCCGATGACCGAGAGCGAATAGCCGTAGCCCGCGAGGTACGGCGGAAAGATGATCTCGACCGTCCCTTTGGTCGTCGTGATCGACGTGGCGACGGCGAGCATGAGAACGAAAGCGCCGCGACCGCTGCGTACGCGCAACGTGTGGGACCGTATCATCCGCGACCGAGCGATGCGACCGATCCCATGAGCTCCACCCGACCGTCACTGCGCGATCTCGCGCGCGCCTGGATCGTGGTCAGCACGCAATCGGTCGGTGGCGGCCCAAGCACGCTCTTTCTGATGCGACGGGAGATCGTCAACCGCCGCGGGTGGGTCTCGACCCGCCAGTTCCTCGAGGACTACGCGCTCGCCAAGATGAGCCTCGGCATCAACCTCGTCGCGCTCGCCGGACTGGTCGGCCTCCGTACCGCGGGCCTGGCCGGCGTCCTCGTGTCAGTCGCGGTCTTGCTCGTGCCCGCCGCTGCGATCACCGTCATGCTGACGGCTGGTTACGTCCTCGTACGAGACGAGCCGTTCGTCCGCGCCGCGCTCACCGGCATCGCGCCCGCGGCCGCGGGCATGACCGCGGGCATGGGCTTCACCTTCATCCAGCAGAGCGTGCGTCGTGGTTGGCCGGCGTTGTTGGATTGGGGTTTCGCGTCGGCGACCTTCGCAGCAGGCCTCGCACTCGGTGCGACGCCGGTCGTGGTCATCGCGGTCGGGATCGCCGTCGGCGGGCTCTTGTTGCGCGGGCAGTCGAGCCGCGCGTCGGGCGACCCAGCGTCATGACCGACGTCGTCGCTCTGTTCTGGATCTTCCTGAAGGCCGCGGCGCTATCCATCGGCGGTCAGGGCGCGCTGCCGCTGCTTCGTCAGGATCTCGTCGCGACCGGCATCCTCACCGAGCATCAGGTGCTGGAGGCGCTCGCGATCGGCCGCGTGACGCCGGGGCCAACCGGTCTGTTCGTCGTCTCGCTTGGGTATTTCGCCGCGGGGTGGCTCGGCGCGGCGATCGCGACGCTCGCGGCATCTCTCCCGCCGCTCTCGATGGTCGCCCTGGCCGGGGTCATCCGCCGACAGCTCCTCACGGCGTGGGCCGCAGGCGTCGTGCGCGGAGTCGTGCTCGCGACCTCGGGTCTGGTCATCGCGACGAGCATCACTCTGCTTGCGCCAGATCGCGCCGTCCTCGCCGTGCCGTTCTGGCAGGTCCTCGTCGCGCTCGCCGCCGCGGCGGTCTTCGTCCACGGCAAGACACATCCTGGTCTGGTGCTGGTCGCCGGCGCGATCCTTGGCGTGCTCCTCGGCCGCTAGGGCTCCCTTCGCCGAACGCTCAGCGTCTTTTTGCGCCGATCCGCACCAGCGTCTGCCGCGCTGGGCTCGGCGCGCCCGCCACCGCCGCGTCGGCGCGGCTCGCCAGGCTCCGTCGCAGCCGCTTTTCGAAGTCGGCGAGATGCGTGAGCATCACCTCGCGGGCGCCCTCGCTGTCGTGCCGTCGCACGGCTTCGACGATCTCCTCGTGCGCCTTCTGCGTCGCGCGCCCGGACTTCTCGTCGCGGAGATCGCGGATCGAAGGCACGAGCAACTCGCGATAGGCCTCGACCGTCGCCTCGAGCACTTCGTTGCGAGCGGCTCGCGCGAGCTCGACATGGAAATCCATGCTGGCGTCGGCATGCGTGATCGGCTCGCGCAGCAGGGGACGCGCACGCTCCACATGCTGCTGCAGCCGGCTCACCGCGCCGGCGTCGGCGCGCTGCGCGGCGAGCGAGGCCGTCGCGGCCTCGACGATGGTGCGGGCCTCGGCGAGCTCCGACAACGTCATGCGCTTGAGCTTGATGAGCGTCGAGATCGACTCTGCGACACGGTCGGTATTCGCGTCGGCCACGAATGCGCCGCCCATGGCCCCCACCTTCACGCGGATGAGGCCGCGCGCCTCAAGGACGCGGAGGGCGTCGCGCACGGTGATGCGCGAAACGCCGAATTGCTCAGCGAGCTCGCGCTCTGACTGAAGGCGGTCGCCGGTCTCAAGCTCGCCGGCGAAAACAGCGCGTTCTATCTGCGAGACGATCTCGCCACTGGCCCGCGACTGTCGTACCGGCGTGAACACGCCCAGAATCGTAACCCTGAACGCTCGCTTTCCGGGTCTGCGGCCGCTCCGCCATCGCAACTTCGCGCTGTACTTCTGCGGACTCACCATCTCGCAGTGCGGCGATTGGATCGAGGCCACCACGACCGCATGGCTCCTCTATCAGATCACGGGCGACCCCGTGCTCCTCGGACTCGGCGGCGGTATCCGCGCCGCGTCGATCATGTTGTTCGGACTCGTCGGCGGCGCGTTCGCCGATCGCGCGGATCGGCGCCGTGTCTTGTTCGTGACCCAAAGCGGTTTCGCGCTCGCGTCGCTCGCGCTCGGCACGCTCGCGCTGTCGGGCCAGATCACGTTCTGGCACATCTATGCGTTCAGCGCCGTGAACGGTGCGCTCGGCTCCTTCGACGCGCCCGCGCGACGCGCGCTCTTCCCGAACCTGGTCCCGCGGGCCGAGATGCAGAACGCCGTCGTCCTCAACGCTGCGGTATTCCGGCTCGCGCGCCTCACCGGTCCCGCGATCGGGGGCGTGATCATCGCGCTGTACGGGCCAGCCACGTCGTACTTCGTGAACTTCGCGAGCTACGCCGCGATCATCGTGGCCCTCGTCGCCATGCGCATTCCGCGCACGACGCCGCGACGCGGCGGAGCGCTTTCGCGCGACGTCGTCGACGGGCTCCGGTACTCGCTCCGCCGGCCGATGCTCCGATCGCTCCTTCTGCTCGAGGCGACATACAGCTTCTTCGGGCTCAACACCGCCCTCATCACGATCATCGCGAGCGACGTGCTGCACGTCGGGCCGCAGGGGCTGGGTCTGCTGCTCTCGTCGCAGGCGGTCGGCGCGCTCATCGGCACGACCGTGCTCGTCATGAGCGGAGACGTGGAGCACAAGGGCCGAGCCATGCTCGTCGCGGGGATCGCGTACTGCGTGGCGCTCCTGCTCCTCGGGTCGGCGCACAGCTTCGAGGCGGCGGCGGCCCTGCTCGTGGTCGCCGCGATCGCCGACGCGTACTGGGCTGCGATGCGCAACACCGTCATCCAGCTGCAGACCGACGAGTCGTATCGCGGGCGAACGCTGTCGCTGCTGCTTCTAGCGAGCCGCGGGCTCACGCAAGGCGCGCAGCTCGAGACCGGCGTCGCGGCGTCCATCGGAGGGCCGGGATTCGCCGTCGCCTTCGGCGCGGGCGTCATCGCGTTGATGTTGGCCGCGGTCAACGTTCGCACGAGAGAGATCCGTGACTTCCGCGGGCTGCCCGATGCCATCGCGCCGGTCGCGACCACGGAGACGCCGGGGAGCTAGTCGAGGTCCGCGAGCGCTCCGGCGACCCGCGCCTTCTCGCGCGCGTAGAGCCAGGTCTTCTCGATCACGAAGCGGCTCGCGAGCATCTCGCGCACCCGACGGATCTCGTCCTTCGTGTATGTCCTCACCGAGCCGAGCTGCGCCGCGAGGTGGTTCCGCTGCGCGCTCTCCTCGAGATAGAGCGCCGCGGTCACGCACTCGGGCATGTCGCTGCCGACGACCAGCGCGCCGTGGCCGCGGAGCAGCACCGCCGAGGCCGCGCCCATGTCCGTTGCGACGGGCGCGCCGAGGGCGTCGCTGCGTATGAGCTCGGGGTTGTCGTGCACCGGGATCGGGCCGCCGAAGAACGCGCCGGCGTTCGACGCCGGCTCGAGCGGCTTTCCCGCGACGGCGAAGGCCGTCGCGTACAGCGGGTGGAAGTGGGCGGCGCTGCGGATCTCCGGCTTGGCGCGGTACGCCGCCAGATGGAGGGCCGTCTCTGACGGCGGCATCGCCTTCGAGAGGCGCTCCCCGTCGGAGATGCGCACCGCCGCGATCTCGTCGGGCTGCACGGTGAGTCGGCTTGCGCCGCGGTCGCAGATGTAGAGGGCGTCGCCGTCGCGGATCGAGAGGTGGCCGTGCATGTCGAACAGCCCGAGCACCGCGAGCGCACGCGTGGCGGTGACCACGTCAAGGCGCACGTCGCGTTCGCTCACGTCGGATAGCCCTCGGGCGATTCGTCGGAGGTCCAGTGCCCGATGCGGAAGTACCGCCTGCGGTAGCGCAGGAGCGGATCCCAGCGCGCCTCGTTCAGGTGATGTGCGACGACCTCGCCGACGAAGAGCTCGTGATCGCCGGTGGGCGCTATGAATGTCACGCGGCACCACAGCACGGCGATGCTGCCGGCGATACCCGGCGCATGCAGGCCGTCGGGCGGCTCGATCGCGGCGATCTTCAGGGTCGCCAGCTTGTCGGGACCGGGCGCCGACTTCCCTGCCGCAGCAGCAAGGTCCTGCTGCGAGTCATGGAGCAGCGAGACGCTGAACTCGCGGCTGTCGCGGATGAGCCGGGCGGTTCGCGAGCCTGGATGCTCGGCGATCGCGACCATCGGCGGCGCATGCGAGACGTACATGAGCGTGCTCGTGCCGCACGAGCGCTCGCCGCCGTGGGCGGCGGCGGTGATGCTCACGGGATGCGCGATCGGCGCGAGGACCTTGCGCGCGAGGTCGTACACATCGGTCGGGGTCGTCATCACGAGGACGAAATGGTATTACCATTCCGATCGCACACGACGTATTAGAGGAGCACCGCTATGGCAACGACGCTCAACAAGACGACCACCGCGGTCCCCACCGATCTGCGCGAGTGGCTACGCAAGGTCGACGAGATCGGCGAGCTGCAGACGGTGACCGGCGCGAACACCGACGAGGACATCGGAATGGCGACCGAGCTCCTCGGCCGCACGCGTCCGTCGAAAGCCACGATCTTCGACGAGATCGTCGGTTACAAGAAGGGCTACCGCGTCCTGTCGAACGGCCTCGGGTCGTTCAAGCGCATCGCGGTCACCCTCGGTCTTCCGATCGAGGCCTCACCGCACGAGCTCGTGCGGCTCTGGCAGGAGCGCGTGCGCAAGGGCATCCCGAGCGTCCCGAGCGAGGTCGTGAAGGACGGGCCGGTCTTCGAGAACGTGCAGCGGGGCGACGAGGTCGACGTGCTGAAGTTCCCGACCCCCAAGTGGCACGAGTTCGACGGCGGGAAGTACATCGGCACCGGCTCCTTCGACATCACCAGGGACCCCGAGGAGGGCTGGATCAACCTCGGCACGTACCGCGTGATGGTCCAGAACAAGAACACCGTCGGCTTCTACATCTCGCCCGGCAAGCACGGCCGCCAGCACCGCGACAAGTGGTTCGCGAAGGGCGAGAAGATGCCGGTCGCGTTCGTCCCGGGCGGCGACCCCCTGCTGTTCCTCGCGGCCTGCACCGAGATCCCGTACGGGATCACCGAGTACGACTGGGCGGGCGGCGTGCGCGGCACGCCCTATCGCGTGGTGAAGGGCCCGGTCACCGGCCTCCCGATCCCGGCGGACGCCGAGATCGTCATGGAGGGCTTCGCGGACGGTACCGACAAGATGGTCGAGGGTCCGTTCGGGGAGTGGACCGGGTACTACGCGTCGGGCGAGCGCGAGGAGCCGGTCATGCGCATCCAGGCCGTCTACCACCGCAACGACCCGATCATCCTCGCGTCGCCGCCGAACGTGCCGCCGGACGAGCAGTCCTTCTACCGCGCGTTCATGCGCTCGGCGCGGCTTCGCGGCGACCTCGAGGGCGCGAGCATCCCCGGCATCGTCGGCGTGTGGTGCCACGAGGTCGGCGGGTCTCGACTCTTCAACGCGATCTCGATCAACCAGCGCTACGCGGGCCACGCGCGCCAGGTCGGGCACGCCGCCGCGACGGTGCACACCGGCGCGTACCTCGGCCGCTACACCATCGTGGTCGACGACGACATCGACGTGATGAATCTCGAGGAAGTGCTCTGGGCGATGTGCACGCGCTCGGATCCATCCGAATCCATCGACATCGTCCCGCGCATGTGGTCGGGCCCGCTCGACCCGCGTATCCATCCCGACCGCAAGGGACTGTCCTCCCGCGCGATCGTCGATGCGACGCGGCCGTGGGAGTGGCGCGACAAGTTCCCGCGCTCCCAGCTGCCGACGCCCGCGACGAAGCAGCGCGCGCTGGAGAAGTGGGGCTGGCTTGTCGGCAAGGGGGAGAAGCCGAAGAGTTAGCGACTTCATGACGGTCGCGTAACGGTCCCAACGCGTGGCGGTCTAATTGCGTTGTCGCTTTATTGGATGGACGCGCTGATCCACGAGTTCACCATGCGCGTGCGCGACCAAGACGGACACGTGTATCGACCCCGCGCGTTCGGGACCCGGCGCAGGGACGACACCTGGATCGGATGGATCGAGTTCACTCCGCACGGTGGCGGCCTCGTTCGCCGGTCGACGCGAGAGACCACCCAGCCAAGCCGTGCGGCGCTCCTCTACTGGGCGCTCGGCCTTGACGAGGTCTACCTCGAGGGCGCGCTCGATCGGGCGATCCGCTCCAGCACCGTGCCGACACCTTCGTCCTAGGCGCCTAACTCTGCCCCTGCCGTGTCCGTTGGACCTGGGACAGGCCGGGTTCGGCCTCGCCCACGGGGGCGCGCGTACTGGGAGGTTCCGATGAGAGCACATATGGCAGCGATCAAGACAATCGCCGTCCTCGCCATCATCACCGCACTCGGTGGGGCGGCCCTCGGGGCAGACAGCCTCGCGACCGCCAGTGGCTCTGACGAGTCGAACACCTCGGGCTCCGCGGGCATGACCGCCGCCGGCCACGCCAGCGCGAAGGTCGAGCTTCCGGATGTCGCAGCCGGCGTCATCGCCGCGCTCGTCGGTGGATCGAACCCCTCGACCGATCTCTCTCGCAAGGGGTCGAACGACCACGCCAGCGCGAACTCGTCGCACGACACCGTGAACGCGAACAAGGACAAGGTCGACAACGACAACGAGGCCGCGGACAACGAGAACGAGGTCGCTGACAACGAGAACGAGGTCGAGGACGCGCACGACGTCGCGCCGACCGGAACGTCCACGACGAAGCCCGGCTTCGGCTGCGGCGACACCAATCACAAGCACAGCGGGCCTCCCGGCCGGCCGGGCGCGACGCTGCCGCCGGGGTGCACGAAGCACTAGAAGCGAAGCACACGCGGATGAATGAACGGAGCGGGGTGACCCGCTCCGTTCTTCTTTACCGGCAGTCGGCCGCGCGCCGCACGAGGTCGTCGTGTCCCGGCTCGAGCGCCGCCGCCCGATCCGCCTCGGTCCGCGCCAGGTCGCAGCGGCCGAACGCGATCGCGATCTCGGCGAGCGAGATGTGGCCCACCGGCGCGTTCGGATCGACGACCGTCGCCTGGCGCGCCGCCCCGAGCGCGTCGTCGCGCGCCGCGGCGTCGCTGCCCGCGCCACGCGCGAGCGCACGCGAGAGGTTGCTCCAGTACGCCGCTTCATACGGCGCGCGCCGCGTCGCCTCGCGATACGCGCCGATCGCGACGTCGCGGCGTCCGGCGGCGTCGAGCGCCAGGCCGAGCCGGTCCCAGTAGTCGGCGCGGCCACCGTCGCGCGCTGCGGCGCGATCCGCGAACGTGACCGCGGACGCCTCATCGCCGTCATGCGCAGCGACCTCGGACGACCACGCGTCGCGATCGGCCTGGAGCGCGCGTGCGCCGCTCAGCGCGCCGGCGAGCGCGACGACGGCGACAGCGGCAGCGGCCCAGCGCGGCGACGCGCGCTGTCGCGGCGCGGGCGCCGTCCGCGCGCGCAGCGCGACGGCGACGCCGAGCGCGACCCACGGATACCACGCCGCGGCGAGTGAGACGGCCGCGACGAGTCCGTGACCCCAGTACGCGAGCCAGCCGAGGAGAAAGGGCACGCCGGCGAAGGGCATCGCGCGCGACAGACGCCACAGCTCGAGCGTGCCGAGGACCACGAGGGCGATCAGCGCCGCGAGGCCGACGAGCCCGGTCGTGGCCGAGGCATCGAGGATCCAGTCGTGCGCCGTCGACTGCGGTCCGCCTCCCAGGATCGGGACGCTCTCCGCGGTCCGCTGCGCCGCGAACGCGACGCGGAAGTTGTCCGGCCCGTAGCCGAGGAGCGGACGCGCGAGCGTCGCGCGCGCTGCGATGGCGTACAGGGTGAGCCGGTCGGCGACGCCGAGGGTCGAGAGCGTTCGCGTCCCGAGCGGAGTGAGCGCGAGCAGGACCGCGATCGCCGCGGCGCCGGCGAGCCACGGGAGCGTTCGCCACGACGGCCGCGCGACCGCGGCAGCGCCGATGACCGACGCCGCGATGCCGACGACGGTCCCGCGCGTCGCGACGACCGCGGCCATCGCCAGCGTCAGCAGCGCGGTCCCGCCGGCCGCGATGCGCGTGCGTGTCGCGCGCGAAGCGACGGCGAGCCCGAGCGCGACGCCGAAGAGCACGCTCAGGAAGTGGCCGAAGTGATCGGCGTTCCCGAATGTCGCGAAGGGGCGGATCCGCGCCTCAGCCGCCCAGCTGAACGGATCCGCTCCGAGCGCCTGCACGGCGCCGTACGCGATCGCCACCGCACCTGCGGCGAGCATGGCGCCGAGAAGGACGCGGACGTCGCGTTCGTCGCGCACCGCGATGGCCACGGCGAGGTACAACACCGTCATGTCGAACAGCAGCGTCAGACCGGCGTAGTTCTCCGGGTCGCCGAAGAACGCGACGTAGCGGTCCGCGGCGAAGAGCGCGGAGATCGCCGACGCGACGAAGACCGCGAGCACGGCGATGTGGGTCCGACCGCGCGGGACGATCCCTCGGCCGTGCGTCACCAGTGCGAACAGCACCACGGCGGCGATCGGCCACTCGAGCGCGCGGCTCGCCAGGGATTTCGGAAGTTGAAAAGCGTTGAGCGCCGCCGGGTCGAAGACGATGGCGAGCGCCGCGATCTTCAGCGCGCAGAGCCAGAGGAGGAGCCGTCGTTCTCTCGACTGCTCGAAGCTCACAGCGAATGGTATAACCATTCGCGCATCCCGGGGGGTCGGGAGCGCGGGAGGTCTGCGATGCGATCGCTTCGCGTCTTCTTCCTTACGGCAGCGGTCGTCGCGACGGCGTGCGGTGGCGCGACCACATCGCCGAGCGCGGCGCCGTCCGCGGCAGGATCCGCAGCGGCGGCGACGACGACACCCAAACCACCGCCGACGAAGATCGTGTCCTCCTACGGCAACGTGACGCCGTCCAACCTCGCGCCCTTCATGGCGAAGGAGCTCGGCATCTTCGCGAAGTACAACCTCGACGTCGACCTGACGCTGATCAGCGGCGGCAACACCTCGTCCGCAGCGCTGCTCTCCGGCAACGTGCAGGTCGGCAACTTCGGCGGCACCGAGGCGATGAGCGCGTTCGCCGGGGGCGCCGACATCCGCGCCGTCGCGCTGTTCGTGCCGGTCACGCCGTGGCAGTTCCTCGCGAAGCCCGACTACAAGTCCCCCGCCGACCTCAAGGGCAAGGTCGTCGGCGTAGCGAGCATCGGCGGCTCGGCGTACATCGCCGCCGTCTCCTCGCTGCAGGCGCTCGGCCTCGACCCGCAGAAGGACGTGACCATCCAGGCGTTCGGCGACACCGCGAAGCTCACCGCCGCGATGCTCGGCGGCGCGGCGTACGCCGGCCCCGGCCACCCGCCGGACACGACGGCGCTCGTCGCCGCGGGCTTCAAGCCGATCTACGACCTCGCGGCGCAGCACGTTCCCGCGACCGACAACGCGACCGTCGTCACGAAGGCCTGGGCCGATTCGCACAAGGAGGCGCTGCAGGCCTACGTGGACGCCGAGATCGAGGCCATCGCGACGGCCAAGAAGGACAAGGCGAAGACGCTGCCGGTCCTCGCGAAGCTGCTGAACCTCGATGTCACGAAGGACGCGGCCGCGCTCTCGCAGACCTATGACTTCTACCTCGGCACGATCATGCCGACGTACCCGCACCTCGACGTGAAGGCGTTCCAGGCGACGCGCGACGCGCTCGCTCCGACGAACGCGAACGTGAAGGACCTCGACGTCACGAAGGTGCTCGACGACTCGTACGTGACCGATGCCGAGAAGCGCGGGGTCGGCAAATAACCCAGACCGTCCCTGAACGGACCGCGGGGCGGGCGCGAAAGCGCTCGCCCCGTTTCGGCTCCGACGTCATCGTCGATCTGCTGCAGGCGTTCGACATCCCGTTCGTCGCGCTGAACCCGGGCGCGACCTACCGCGGGCTGCACGACTCGCTCGTGAACTACGGCGAGGGGAAGCCCGAGATCATCCTGTGCACCCACGAAAAGGTCGCGGTGAACGTGGCGCACGGCTACGCGAAGGCGACCGGCAAGCCGATGGGCGCGATCGTCCACGATGTCGTCGGCCTGCTGCACTCGACCATGGGCGTCTATTACGCGCACCTCGACCGCGTGCCGGTGATCGTGATGGGCGCCACCGGTCCGATGGACCGCCACCGCCGCCGGCCGGCGATCGACTGGATCCACACCGCGCAGGTGCAGGGCGAGGTCGTGCGCAACTACACGAAATGGGACGACCAGCCGGCGAGCGCACTCGACTTCCCGAACTCGTTCGCGCGCGCGTACCGCATCGCCACGACCGAGCCGGCCGGCCCCGTGTACCTCTGCTACGACGCGGGCCTGCAGGAGGACGAGCTCCCCGGCCCGGTGTCGATCGACGACGTCGTCGCGGCGGCGCGCCCGTCGCCGGTGCAGGCCGACCCGTCGTCGCTGCGGCGCGCCGCGGAGCTCATCGCGAACGCGGAACGGCCGGTCATCGTCACCGAGTTCACCGGTCGCCACCCCGAGAGCGTCGCCGAGCTCACCGGGCTCGCGGAGGAGCTGGCGGCCGCGGTCATCGACCTGAACGGCCGCGTGAACATGGCGAACCGCCACCCGCTCAATCTATCCGGGGACGACAGCGTGCTCGCCGATGCCGACGTCCTCCTCGCGCTCGATGTGGGCGACCTCCACCGCGCGCTGAACGAGCTCGACCGCGACAGCAAGGAGCGCGCGAAGAAATCGCGGCTGCGTCCGGGGACGCCGGTCATCGACATCGGTCTCTCGGAGCTGCGCGAGAGCCACTGGGCCGAGGACCTCGGCGACTTCCAACCGGTGGCGCTCTCGATCGTCGCGGATACGCGGCTCGCGCTGCCCGCGCTCCGCGAGCTCGTGCGCGCGCGCCTCGGGGAGCGCGACCGCGGCCCGCGCCGCAAGCAGCTCGCCGCGGCGCACCTCGCGCTGCAGCAGAAGTGGGAGCGCGAGGCGCAGCAGGACTCGGGCGCGACCCCGATGACCGCGCCGCGTCTCGCGTCGGAGATCTGGGGCGTCATCAAGGACGACGACTGGGTGCTCACGGTGAACACGCTCGAGAACTGGGCGCTGCGCCTCTGGGACATCGACGGACCGAAGCGCCACCCCGGCCGCTCGTTCGGCACCGGGACGCAGATCGGCGTCTCACTCGGCGTCGGCCTCGCCTACCGCGACAGCGACACGCTCATCGTCGACGTGCAGCCCGACGGCGACCTCATGTACGACCCCGGCGCGCTCTGGACCGCGGCGAACAGCCGCATCCCGCTGCTCACGGTCATGTACAACAACCGCGCGTACTACAACGACTTCGAGCACCAGATCCGCGTCGCGCGACACCGCGGCACGCCGGTCGAGAACGCGCGCGTCGGCCAGGAGCTCGACGATCCCCCGCCCGACTTCGCAGCGATGGCGCGGAGCATGGGCTGGTACGCCGAAGGTCCGATCGCCGATCCGGACAAGGCTGGTCCGGCGATCGCGCGCGCCGCCGCGTATGTGCGCGAGAAGCGCATGCCGGCACTCGTCGACACGATCGTCCGGCGGCGCGTCCCGAACCGCTTCCGCTAAAGCTGTCCCGAGCGCGCCCCCGCGAACGCCGCGAGGTATGAGGGATCGTCGTACCGCGAGACACGGAACGCGTCCGCCCACGGCGGCAGCGGGGCGCCGCAGAGATGGTCGCCGACGAGACGCGCCGCGCCCTCCGCGGCCATGATCCCGAAGCCGCCGAACGCGCACGACGCGTACAGCCCGCGCATCGGGAGCGGCCCGATGATCGGCCGGTTCTCCTCGGTCCGCGTGTAGTAGCCGCCGTCGATCACCGGGCGCGGCGCGTGACCGACGTAATC
>DASQIF010000144.1:0-2335 GCA_035631715.1 Candidatus Acidiferrales bacterium | reverse complement strand
GAGCGGAACGTCGTGGTGCTCGTCGCGCCGGCAGGCATCGGCGTGGTGGCGGGCCTCGGGCTCCTCAACTGGGTGAGCCGCCGCATCGGCCGAGCGCACGCCATCGGCGTGGGGCTCATGGTGATCGCGGTCGCGTTGCTCGTCCTCGCCGCGGCGCGGCCGTTCACCGATGTGTTCGCGACCTCGCGCTTCGGCGGCGCGGTCGGCAGCCTCGGCGGCGCGCTGCCGTTCTTCATCGGCATCGTCAGCGTCACGGCCTTCGTGTTCGGCGTCGCGTACTCCTTCACGACCGTCCCGTCGATGACGCTGCTGCAGGAGGAGCTGCCCGAGGACATCCGCGGGCGAGTGTTCGGCGTGCTGAACACTTTGGTCTCGATCTTCTCGTTCGCCCCGCTCATCGTCGTCGGACCGATCGCCGACGTCTGGGGCGTGGCGCCCGTCTTCGTGCTCGCTGCGGTGCTCGTCTTCGGCGTGTGGCTCGCCGGACGTCACGAGCGCTTGCGCGCGGGGCGCGGCGCGGTGCGGCCGACTGTGACGAACATCACCCCCGAAACGCCGCAGACCGGATAAAATCACCGCGAGTGACGTCCGCTCGCGGGACCCTCCTCCACTACCTCGGGCAGCACAAGCTCCGACTCGCGACCGGGATCTTCATCGTCGGCCTCTCCGCGTTCGTCGCCGTCCTGCCGCCGCTCTTCATCGGCCGCATCGTCGACGCGCTCACCGCCGGCGCTGGCGTCTCGGGCATCGTCGGGCTTGCGCTGATCATGGTCGGCCTCGCCGCGGTCGAGAACGCGCTGCGCGGCTTCGGGCGCTGGCGGATCCTCGACGCGTCGCGAAAGATCGAATACCGCGTGCGCAACGATCTGCTCGCGCACCTCCAGACCATGCAGCTCTCGTACTTCCAGCACCAGCGCATCGGCGATCTCATGGCGCGTATGACGAACGACCTGCAGGCGGTCCGTCAGATGGTCGGCTTCGGCATCCTCATGCTGACGAACACGCTGCTCACGCTGCTCTTCACGTTCGTGTCCATGTTCAACACCAACGTCCAGCTCGCGCTGATCGCGCTCGTCATCACGCCAATCTCCTCGTACACCTTCTACGCGATCGGCAAACGCGTGAACAAGCGCTTCGGCCAGATGCAGGCGCAGTTCGGCGACCTCTCGGCCAAGGCGCAGGAGAACTTCTCCGGCATACGCGTGGTGAAGGCCTTCTCCCAGGAGGAGGCGGAGATCCAGAGCTTCGCGGAGGTGAACCAGAGCTACCTGGATGCGGCGGTCAGCCTGCAGAAGGTGAACGGCCTCGCATGGCCGCTCATGCAGTTCCTTCTCGGCGCGGCCGTGCTCGCGACGCTGTACATCGGGGGCCAGGCGACGATCGACGGCGGCGTGAGCCTCGGCGTGCTCGTGCAGTTCGTCGCGTACCTGCAGCTCATCTCGTGGCCGATGATCGCGCTCGGCGAGGTCGTGAACATGGTCCAGCAGGGCTGGGCGTCGCTTGGCCGCCTCCAGGAGCTCTACGACGCCCACCCTACGATCGCCGATCCGATGGATCCGGTAACGACGCCCATCGCCGGCGCGGTCGAGTTCCGCGGCGTCTCCTTCGCGTACGGACAGGCCATCGTCCTACGGGACATCTCGTTCAAGGTGCCGGCGGGCGGCTCGCTCGCGATCGTCGGCGTGACCGGCGCGGGGAAGACGTCGCTCGTGAACCTCATCCCGCGGCTCTTCGACGCGCAGCAGGGCGAGATCCTCATCGACGGCATCGACGTGACGCGCTACCCGCTGCCGATGCTCCGGCGTGCCGTCGGCTACGTGCCGCAGGAGACGTTCCTGTTCTCGGTGCCGCTGCGCGAGAACATCGGCTTCGGCAACGAACGGACGCTCACGAACGCCGAGCTCGAGTGGGCCGGCGAGGTCTCGCAGCTCTCGAAGGACGTCGCGGACTTCCCGGCCGCGTACGACACGATGATCGGTGAGCGCGGCGTCACGCTCTCGGGCGGGCAGAAGCAGCGCACCGCCATCGCGCGCGCGATCGCGAAGGATCCCCGCATCCTCATCCTCGACGACGCGCTCTCGGCGGTCGACACCTACACCGAGGCCGAGATCCTGAAGCGCCTGCGCGGCCTGATGCGCGAGCGAACGAGCATCGTCGTCGCGCACCGCATCTCGACGGTGAAGGACGCCGACGAGATCCTCGTGCTCGATGACGGCCGCATCGCGGAGCGGCACCGAGAAGAGGAACGTCTCCTGCGGGACGTAGCCGACGGCGCGACGCAGCGCGGGCAGCGGGTAGCGCTTCACGTCGATCCCGTCGATCAGGACCTCGCCCT
>DASQIF010000143.1:0-3329 GCA_035631715.1 Candidatus Acidiferrales bacterium | reverse complement strand
GGTGGAGGTCGGGACGACCAACCGCACCTATGTGAAGGACTACGCCGCGGCGGTCAGCGAGCGGACGGGCGCGATCCTCCGCGTGCACGCGAGCAATTTCAAGGTGACGGGATTCGTCGCGCGCCCCGATGACACGCAGCTCGCGTCGCTCGCGCGCGAGAAGAAGATCCCGTTCATCCACGATCTTGGAAGCGGCACGTTCATCGACACGTCGCGCTTCGGCCTCGCGCGCGAGCAGACCGTTGCCGAGGCGGTGGCCGCCGGCGCCGACGTCGTCACCTTCAGCGGCGACAAGCTCCTCGGCGGCCCGCAGGCCGGCATCGCCGTCGGTCGGGCCGATCGCATCGCCTCGCTGCGCGCGCACCCGCTCATGCGCGCGCTGCGCCCGGACAAGGTCACGCTGGCCGCCCTCATCGCGACGCTCGAGCTCTACCGCGATGGCCGCGCGGAGGACGAGATCCCGGTGTGGCGGATGATCGCGGCGCCGGTGAGCGCGCTCGGCGCCCGCGCCCGCATCATCGGGGAGCGCCTCGCACGCGACGGCGTCCGCTCTGCCGTGGTCGAGACCGAGTCGACGGTAGGCGGCGGCTCGCTCCCCGAAGAGACGCAGCCGTCGCGCGCGGTCGCGCTCGAGGGCGCGCCGACCGAGATCGCGGCCCGGCTGCGGCGTGCGCGCCCGGCGGTCGTCACGCGCGTCGCGGGTGGGCAGGTGGCCCTCGATCTGCGTGCGGTCCTGCCGGAGGATGATGTGCTTCTCGCGGATACCGTCGCCGGCGCGCTCGCGCCGCGCGCGAAAGGGTGAGGCATGGGTCAGGAGCTTCGCAGCGTCAACACGGACAAGGCACCGAAGGCCATCGGGCCGTACAGCCAGGCCATCGTCACGGGCGATCTGATCTTCTGCGCCGGCCAGGTCGCGCTCGACCCGAAGAGCGGTGACCTCGTCTCGGGCGACATCCGCGAGCAGACGCGGCGCGTCCTCGACAACCTCGCGGCCGTCCTCGATGCCGCGGGCGCCGGCCTCGACCGCGTCACGAAGACCACGGTCTTCCTCACCGACTTCGCGGAGTTCGCGGCGATGAACGAGGTCTACGCCGAGAAGTTCGGCGCGCACCGCCCCGCGCGTTCGACCGTGCAGATCTCGACGCTGCCGCGCGGCGCGCGCATCGAGATCGAGTGCATCGCCATGCGCCGGTGACCAACTCGCCGGAGCGGCCGAGCGGACCGAAGCCGCCGCTGCCGCCGCGTGCCACCGGCGTCTTCCTCGGGATCTGGGTGGCCGTGCTCCTCTTCGCCGCGTTCGTCGTCGTGCCGCAGCTCTTCGCGGGATGCGTCCCCCAGACGCAATGACCGCGCCCTCCATCCGCGTCGTCGGCACCGCGGGCCACGTCGATCACGGGAAGTCCACGCTCATCAACGCGCTCACGGGCATCGATCCGGACCGGCTGCGGGAAGAGCGCGAGCGCGGCATGACCATCGACCTCGGCTTCGCGTGGCTCACGACACCCTCCGGCATCGACATCGGCTTCGTCGACGTGCCCGGGCATCAGGACTTCATCCGCAACATGCTGGCCGGCATCGGCGGCATCGACGCCGCGCTCATCGTCATCGCCGCGGACGAGGGCGTGATGCCGCAGACGCGCGAGCATCTCGCGATCCTCGGCCTCCTCGGGATCGAGCGCGGCGTCATCGCGCTCACCAAGCGCGATCTCGTCGATGACGCGTGGGCCGAGCTCGCGACCGCGGCCGCGCGCGCCGCGCTCGCGGGCTCGCCCTTCGCGAACGCGCCGCTGGTCGAGGTGTCCGCGGCGAAGAAGACCGGCCTCACGGAGCTCGTCGCCGCGCTCGAGCGCGTGCTCGGCGATGCGCCGCCGCGCCGCGACCTCGGCCGTCCGCGCCTGCCCGTCGATCGCGCCTTCACCATGTCCGGCTTCGGCACCGTCGTCACCGGGACGCTCGCCGACGGGTCGCTCCACGTCGGCGACGAGGTCGAGCTCGTCCCGGGCGGCAAACGCGCGCGGGTCCGCGGGCTCCAGACCCACCGTCGCGCGATCGACACCGCGGTGCCGGGCAGCCGCGTCGCCGCGAACCTCTCCGGTGTCGACAAGGACGAGGTCGAGCGCGGCATGGTGGCCGCGCGGCCGGGCACGCTCGCGCCCACGAACGCGCTCGCGCTGCGCCTGGCGATCCTGCCCTCGGCGAGCGACGTCGTCGCGCACGGCGACGAGGTGAAGGTCCACACCGGGACGGCCGAGGTCATGGCGCACCTCGCGGTGCTCGAGGGCGACGAGATCGCGCCCGGCGGGACGGCGTGGGCGGAGCTCCGACTGCCGTCGCCGCTCGCCGTCACCGTCGGCGACCACGTCGTGGTGCGCCGTCCCTCGCCCTCCGAGACGCTCGGTGGGGGAGTGGTGGCCGACGCCGCGCCGCCGCGCATGCGACGGCGCGCCGACGCGGTCGAGGCGCTCGTCCGCCGGAGCGCGCCGCGTCCGTCGTCGCGCGTGCTCGCGGTGCTCGAGGTGCCGCGCACCGTAGACGAGATCGCCGAGCGCAGTGGCCTCGGCGAGCCGGAGCGCGACGCGGCCCTTCGCGAGCTCGTCGCATCGGGCGAGGTCGTCCCGCTCGCGGATGCGTTCGTGTCGCGCGCCGCGTTCGACGCGCTCGCCACACACGCGCTGCGCGTGTGTGCACTTGCGCACAGACGCACCCCGCTGCGGCCGGGCGCGCCGCGTGAAGAGGTGCGCGGCGCGGTCGGTCTACCGGCAAAGCGCTTCGCCGCGTTCATCGATCGTCTCGTGGCCGACGGGCGGATCGTCGAGCGCGGCGCGACGCTGGCGGCGCCGGGACACGTGCCGGCCCTCACACCGGCGCACGAGGCCGCGTGGGCGCGGGCGCGCGAGGCGATGGAGCGCGAGCCGCTGCAGCCGCTGTCGCCAGCGCAGCTCGAGAGCGACTTCGGCCTCGACCGCGAGGTCATCGCCGCGCTGGCCGAGCGTGGCGACCTGGTGCGGGTTGGACCCGACGCGGTGTTCCGTCCGTCCGCGGTGACGCGTTTCGCGGACGCGGTCATCGAGGAGATGGCGCGGGCTCGAACGGTCACCGTGTCGCGCGCGCGGGACCTCAGCGGCTCGAGCCGGAAGCACGTGCTGCCGCTCCTACAATTCCTCGACGATCACGGCCTGACGCGTCGGCAGGGGGACGACCGCATCCTCGTGATCGCTCCAGACGCGGCCCGGGCCCGCATCCGCGCGCTCACTCACCAATAGGAGGAGACACGTGAAGTTCCGCGCTGTTCGTCCCGCCGCCATCGGCGCCGTGGACGCGATCATCGT
>DASQIF010000142.1:0-7028 GCA_035631715.1 Candidatus Acidiferrales bacterium | reverse complement strand
CGCGTCGATCATCTGCTGCGGGACCTGGTCGATGCCCACGATCTCGCGCCGCTCGAACTCGAACTGGTAGAGAAGCGTCTGCCCCGTCCGGTCGTAGACCTTGGTCGAGAGCGCCAGCGGGTCCTTGGCGAGGTCCTCCGGGGCGGGGAGGTCGGCGCTGAAGTAGGCGAACGCGGTCACCGCCCCCAGCGTGGCGAGGGCGACGCCGGCGATCAGCAGGGCGACCACGAACGAAGGGAGGATCGCGAACCGAGCGCGAACGCCGCCCCCACTTCGGCGACGCAACTGGCGATACGTTCCCCGCCTCAGCGCGTGCTCACGTGTCCTCTTTGTGCGCGCGATGTACGAAATGCTAACGGCTCCTCATGCGAATACCTATTCTTGGAACGTGCCCACCGCCCCTTCCAAAACGGAGCTCGACGAGTTCCTCACACGCGGCGTCGCCGAGGTCATCGTCCGCGAGGAGCTCGCGGCGCTGTTACGGACCGGCGAGCGTCGGCTCCGTATCAAGCAGGGCTTCGACCCGACGCGGCCGAACCTGCACATCGGCCACACCGTGGCCATGCGCAAGCTGCGGCAGCTGTCGCGGTGGGGTCACGAGATCGTGCTCATCGTCGGCGATTGGACGACGCAGATCGGCGACCCGACGGACAAGGACGAGACCCGCCCGACGATGTCCCACGAGCAGGTCATGAAGAACGCACAGACGTACGTGGATCAGTTCCACAAGATCGTCCCGAAGGAGAACAGCCGGATCGTCTTCCAGTCCGAGTGGTTCTCGAAGTTCGGGCTGCGCGACGTCATCGACCTCGGCAGCAAGTTCACCGCGCAGCAGATGCTCCAGCGCGAGGAGTTCCGCAAGCGGATGGAGAAGAAGACGCCCATCCCGATCAACGACCTCCTCTACCCGCTGCTCCAGGCCTACGACTCGGTGGCCATCGAGGCGGACGTCGAGTTCGGGGGCACCGACCAGCTCTTCAACATCCTGGCCGGGCGCGAGCTGCAGGCCCAGGTCGGGCAGCGCCCGCAACAGGTGTTCATCGTCCCGCTCCTCGAGGGCCTCGATGGCGAGAAGATGAGCAAGTCGAAGCCGAAGACGGGGATCTGGCTCACCGACCCGGCGAACGAGATCTTCGGCAAGGTCATGTCCATCGACGACGCGCTCATGCCGCACTACTTCGAGTGGGCGACGGACCTCCCGTGGGACGAGGTCAAGAAGGTCAACGCCGACCTCGCGAAAAAGCAGATCGCTCCCAAGGAGGCAAAGGAGCGCCTCGCCTGGCAGATCACGAGCGAGATGCACTCGCCCGCAGCGGCGGACGCCGCGAAGGAGGCGTTCGCGCGCCAGTTCCAGCGCGGTGAGACGCCTGAGGAGATGCCGGTCGTCTCGATCGAGGTCGACGGCCAGAAGGAGATGAGCCTGGTCGACGTTCTCGTACAGGCCGACTTCGCGAAGAGCAAGACCCAGGCGCGCCAGCTCCTGAGCCAGAACGGCGTCAAGGTCGAAGGCTCGAAGGCCAACCTCGACAGCACGCTTCCGACGAAGGGCGAGGTCGTGGTGCAAGTCGGGAAGAAGACCTACAAGCGCATCCGCTTCGTCTAGCGCCGTGAGCGCGCGACCGATCATCGCGGTGGTTCCCTTCGGTGCGCGCTCCTCGGACCCGCGCGCCGGCGCCTGGGCGCGCCAGATCGCGCGCCGTCTCGTGGAGCGCAGTGGCGACGCGATGGAGATCCGCCCGGTCTTCCTCGTCGCGATGCCCGAGGAGACGAGCGGCGAAGGGCATCTCATCTTCGGATCGACGCCGCCGGCCGACCTCGCCGCGCAGTACGGCGTTTCGCTCGGCGCGTCGCACGTGCTGACCGGTACGTTCCGTGACGACGCCGGCGCGCGCCGCCTCGAGGCGCAGCTCGTGGACTCCGGACGCCGGACCGTCGTCGCGGACGAGACGTTCACGATCGCCGCGGGCGAGCTGCAGATGATCGAGGACGCGGTGGCGGAGTGGCTGGCTCGCTCTGTCGGCGCCGCCGCGTCGCCGGCGCGATCCGTCCCCGCGAATGAGCCCGCATATGCGGCGCTGCTCGAGGGCATGGACGAGGAGGTGAACGCCACGCTCCTTCGGCAGAGCGACACTGAGCGGTCGGCGCAGGCGCTGCACGCCGCGATGGACCGCTACCTCGAATCCGTGCGGTCCGATCCGGATGGCACGGCGGCCGAAGAGCGTCTGCTGGTACTCGCCGCCGAGTCCCTCGAGCGCGGCACGGTGACGCACGAGATCCACGCGCTCGAGTCGCTGGCGGAGGCGCGCCCGCGCTCGTGGCGCGCGCACTACATCCTCGGACAGCTGCGCGCGGAGGCCGAGGACGGCAACGGCGCCATCGTCGCGTTCGAGCACGCGCACTCGCTGAAGCTCCTGCCGGACGCCGACGTCGTGCGCCTGGCGGAGCTCTACGCGAACGCAAGCGCGCCGGCCCCGGCGCTCGCGCACCTGCGGCGCGTGCCGAAGACGAGCGCGTCGTACGGCGCGGCACAGGAGCTGACCGCGATCATCGCGTTCCAGCGCGGCGAGCTCGACGCGGGTCGCGAGGCCTTCGCGCGGGCGACCGAGGCGGGCACATCGTCGTGGGAGCTCCATGCCTCGTACGGCGCGGCGGCGCATGCACGCGGCGAGCTCGCTGAGGCCGCGGCGCACTACCGCGACGCGCTGGCCGCCGGGGCACCGGGAGTCGTGCGGCTCAACCTGGCGCGTGTCGCGCTCGCCGCGAAAGACCGCGACGCCGCGCTAACGGAGCTCGACGCGCTGCTCGACCGTGAAAGGACCGGCGAGGTCGCGGGACACGCGCGCCGGCTGCGCTTCGGATTGCGCGAGCCCGAGCTCGAGCGCGACCTCGAGCGATCCGGCCAGGCCGCACTCGCGGGCGACGCCACTGCGATCGATGCCGCGGAGGCGACGTTCCGGCGCGTGCTCGCGATCGACGACGACCTCTGGGAGGCGCACTTCGGCCTCGGCATCGTCGCGCGCCAGCGTGGCGACGCCGCGCGCGCGCAGCGCGCCTTCCGGCGCGTGCTCGAGCTCTGGCCGGATCAACCCGACGCGCTGCACGAGCTGGGCGTCGCGCTGCTCATGAGCGACGAGACGAACGCCGCGCTGCGCGCCCTCGATCAGGCCGCGTCGCTGCGGCCGGAGGATGCGGCCTACGTCGCCGACGCCGGCTTCGCGCACCTCCGCGCGGGCAATCTGGTTTCCGCGCGAGAGCGGCTCGAGCGCGCGGCGCACCTCGACTCGGCCGACCCGATCACGAAGTCGTATCTCGGCGAGCTGGCGCGTGTCGAGGGCGAGGTCGGGAAGAAACGGTGACCGAGCGCCTCACGCGCCGGCGCGCCGCGCAGCTCGCGATCATGGCGCAGCTGCTCGACGCGGAGCGTCCGCGCGGGATCGTGGACACGGTGCAGCGGCTCGGTCGCGTCCAGATGGACCCGACCGCGGTCGTGGCGCGCACCGAGCACCTCGTCCTGTACAGCAGGCTCGGGGCGTTCGACCGCGCGGACCTCGAACGGCTCATGTGGAAGGACAGAAAGCTCTTTGAATACTTCGCCCACATCTGCGCCATGAGCGACCTTCCGATCTACCGGCACACCATGCGGCGCGTGCGCGACGGGAAGTCGTACTGGGCGGGTTACCTGCGGCGCTGGATGGTGCAGAACCCAGCGTTCGAGCGCAGCGTGCTGCGCCAGCTCGCGCGCGGGCCGCGGAAGTCGCGCGAGATCGTCGACAGCGCGCGCGTGTCGTACGCGACGAGCGGCTGGAACGCGGACAAGAACGTCGGTCGCATGCTCGATGGCCTGTGGGCCACCGGCGATGCCGCGATCGTCGGACGCGAAGGTCAGGAGCGGATCTGGGGCCTGGCGAGGGACTGGTATCCGCGCACCAAGGCCATCTCGGAGCGCGAGGCCGCGCGTGTGGTCGTGTCACGCCGGCTCGCGGCCTACGGCGTGGCCCGCGCCAAGAGCATCGGATCCGCGTTCGACGTGCCGCCCGCGACGTGGGAGAGGGCTCTCGCCGACCTGGTGCGCGAGGGCAAGGTCCGGGAGGCGGAGATCGAGGGCGTGCGCGGCTCGTTCTACGTCTGGACGGCGCTCCTCGAACGCCGCTTCAAGGGCCGCGCGGCCATCCTCTCGCCGTTCGACCGCCTCATCCACGACCGCGTGCGCTCGCGCGAGCTCTTCGACCTCGACTACGTGCTCGAGATCTACGTCCCGCCGGCCAAACGCCGGTGGGGTTACTACGTCCTGCCGGTGCTGAAGGGCGACCGCTTCATCGCGCGCTTCGATTCGCGCGCGGACCGCGAAGCGGGCGTCCTGCGCGTGCTCGCGATGCACGCCGAACCCGGAAGCACGCCCGACGACGCGAAGGTCGTCGGCCGCGAGGTCCGCGCGCTCGCGCGCTGGCTCAAGCTCCCGAACGTGACATACGAACGCGTGCCCCGGGGATGGAAGAGGGCGCTGGCGTGAAGCGCATCCTCGTCATCGGCGGCGGATTCGCCGGGCTGCATCTGGTCCGGCGGCTCGAACGGCATCGCCTGCGTCCGGATGAGGCGCGTCTCACGCTCCTCGACCGCAACAACTTCCACCTCTTCACGCCGCTCCTGTACCAGGTCGCGACGGGGGAGCTGCCGCCGCACGCGGTCGCGTATCCGCTGCGCGTCCCGCTGGCCCGCGCGGGCAACGAGTTCGTGCGCACCGAGGTCACGGCGATCGATCTCGAGCGTCGGGTCGTCACCGCCGGCGGACGCGAGTTCCCCTACGACATCGTGGTCATCGCACCCGGCTCGGTGACCAACGACTTCGGCATCCCCGGCGTGAAGGAGCACGCGCTCACGGTGAAGTGGCTGTCCGATGGTCGCGCGGTCCGTCACCGCATCCTCTCGGTGTTCGAGGATGCGGCGCGCGAGACCGACGCGCAGCGACGGCGCGAGCTGCTCTCGTTCGTCATCGTGGGCGCCGGCCCGGTGGGCGTCGAGCTCTCGGCGTCCATGCGCGACCTCATGGAGCACAACCTGCGACGCATCTACCCGAGCATCGACTTCGACCACGAGCCACACATCACGATCGTCGACGCGTCCGACCGGATGCTACCGCAGATGGATCCGCGGCTCTCGCGCGTCGCCGCGAAACGGATGGGCGAGCTCGGCGTCGACGTGCTCATGCGCCAGGTCGTCGCCGAGGTCGGGCCGCATTCCGTTCGCACCAAGGACGGCTCGGTCCTGACCGCGCATACGGTGATCTGGGCCGGCGGCGTGCGCGCGAACCCGCTCCTCGCGCCGCTCGACGTGCCGAAGACGAAGGACGGCCGCCTCATCGTCGACGAGTTGTTCCGCGTCGACGGACGCGACGACGTGCTCTCATTCGGCGACGCTGCCGCCTTCATGTTCGAGGGCAAGCCGCTACCGCAGCTCGCACAAGTCGCGGTGCTGCAGGCGCCCGGCGCCGCGGCGAACCTCGCGCATCTCGTGCGCGGCGAGCCGCTCCAGCGCTTCGCCTACCACCGCAAAGGCGACCTCATCGCGCTCGGCCGGACGAAGGCCGGCGTGGAGTTCGCGAAGCTCGGGCACCTCGTGCTCTCTGGCTTCCTCGCGTGGACGGTGTGGCGTGCGAACTACCTCATGCAGCTCGTTGGAGTCCGCAACCGCGGCACGCTGCTCCTCGAATGGATACTGAGCTACTTCTCGCGCCGGATCATCGCCGACATCCAATAGCCTCCCGGCGTGGGCGTGAAGATCTCACCGGCGGATGCGCTGGCGCTGCTCCGCGCCAACGGACACGATGTCGACGCGCTCGAGCCGCTCACCGGTGGCATGTGGTCGACGACGTTCGCCTTCAACGAGAAGGGTCGCGAGTACGTCGTGCGCTTCCACGAGCGGCGCGACGACCTCGAGAAGGACCGCTTCGCCGCGCGCTGGTCGTCGCCGCGTCTGCGCACCGTCCGCATGACCGAGATCGGCGACGTCGGCACCGGCGCGTACGGCATCTCCGAGCGCATTCGCGGCGCGGAGATCGACGGTCTCGACGCGGAGGGCATGCGCCGCATCCTGCCGCAGCTCTTCGACACGCTCGAGGCGACGCGTGACGCCGATCTGGGCGGGACGTCGGGGTGGGGGCTGTGGCACGGGGACGGGAACGCCGCCGACGCGACCTGGGCCGAGGCGCTCATGCGGAACACGGGCGACGATCGCCGCCGCCCGGTCGCGCGCTCGCGGGTCGGCGCGGACGGCTTCGACGCGGGCGTGCGGCGCATGCGCGAGCTGCTGCCGTTCGCGCCCGAGCGGCGTCATCTCGTGCACAACGACCTGCTGTACCACAACGTCTTCGTCGACGACCGGGGCATCGTGCTGCTCGACTGGGGGGCGTCGATCTACGGCGACTTCCTGTACGACGCCGCGCTGCTCACGTTCTGGTGGCCGTGGTACGCCCAGTGGTCGTCGGTCGACATCGTGACCGAAGTGACACGGCGGTTCGGCACGACAAGGCATTTCGCCGAACGCCTTCGGCTGTGCGAGCTCGACATCGGCGTGTCACACATCGCGTTCCAACTCGCGCACCGCGACGTCGACAGCGCACGGTGGACATCGCGGCGGACGGCCGAGCGAGCGAACGCGCCGCTCTGACTTCCGGATAGCATCGCGGCGATGGCCACGACCGCACCACAGACCCGCGGCGCGATCGACGTCCGCGAGCTGTGGTCGCTCCCATCGCTCTACCACCCGGTCCTCTCCCACAAACGCGACAAGGTCGCGTTCTACTGGGACAAGAGCGGGCGCATCGAGCTCTACATCCTCGACCTCAAGACGAAGCAGGTGCGCCAGCTCTCGCGCGGCGAGCCGCCGCGTGCGCTCCGCTCCTTCTACATCTGGACGCCCGACGACACGGCGCTCATCTTCGCGCGCGATGAGAAGGGCGACGAGAACCACGACCTGTACCGCATCGACGCGACGACCGGCGCCGTGACGCGCCTCACGAGCGACCCGCGGAG
>DASQIF010000141.1:0-24109 GCA_035631715.1 Candidatus Acidiferrales bacterium | reverse complement strand
CGGGCGGCGCGCCCGCATGCTCGCGAGCAGCGCGTAGGCGAGGACGATCGCACCGACGGCGAGCGCGAGCACCGCGAGATCGAACGGTGTGAACACGCTCGGTAATTGGACACGCGCCGTACGGCGGCGGCAAGGGCCCCTCAACCAGAACTCAACTCGACCGGCCATCTAGCCAAAACGCGCGTACTCAATATCGGCACCCACAGAGGTAGGCGGGTCCGGCTCTCAGGGAGGTCACTTGGCGATAGAAAAGATGCCGCGCTTCGGGCTGGTGGGGGCGGGTTCGTCCGCCACCGAGGCCCGTCTTGCGGCCTACGGCTGGCGGCCCGAGCTCACCGCGCCGTCGCTCCATGCCCTGGATCTCGCCGCGCTCCGGCGCTGCGAGGTGATCGTCGTCGTTTGCGACGCACGCGAGCTCAGCGATCCAGCCGTGCAGGCCGACGCCGCGCGCGTCGACACACCACTCGTCGCGGTCGTGCAGGGCGCGTCGGCGAATGCCGTGGTCGATGCGGCGCGGCTTGGTTGGCGCGGCTTCGTGGACGCGGACCGGAACGTCGTGACGGTCGCGCGCGCGATCGCCGTCGCGGCGCGCGGCGGCCTCGCCTTTCCAGCGAGCGCGACCGGCGCGCTGGCGCGCGCCCTTGCGAGCTTCGCGCCATCGCGAGGCACCGCCGCGAGCGAGCTCACGCCGCGACAGCGCCAGATCGTGACCCTGCTCGCGCAGGGCGCCACCGACGGGGAGATCGCGACGACGCTGGGAATCAGCCGATCGACCGCGCATAAGCATGTTCAGAACGCGCGCCGCCGGCTCCGCGCACGCACCCGCAGCCAGCTCGTCGCGGCGATCCGAGAACCGCTCGTGCCCGCGGCCGCGGGGATCGAATCATGAAGACGATCTGCCGCGCGGCCCGGACGATGGCCCGCGATCAGCGCGGGCAAAGCCTCATCGAGACGGCACTGGCCATCCCGATCCTCCTGCTGATCGTCGTCGGCGTGGTGGACGTCGCCCGCGTGTTCGTGGCGAAGACGGAAACGACGAATGCAGCACGCGAGGCAGCGGCCCTCGCCGCGCGCGACCCGCAGGCGACGATCGAGCAGATCTGCCAGCGCGCGCGCGACGAGCTGGGCGCAGGGAGCGGTGGTTGCGTGTCGGCGTCCCTGGAGGTCACCTGCACGCGCGGCGGTGCGACCTGCGGGTCCGAGACCGATCTCTCCTATTCCGATCCAACGCCACCGCTCTTCACCACGGCCGGCGAGGGCGGCGCCGACGTCACCGTCAGCGTCACGTACGGCATCGACCTCGTATCGGGGCAGCTGCTCGGGCGGGCGTTCGCAGTGAACCCGGTCGCCATCCGCAGTGCGGTCTGGTTCCCGGGGCTGTCGCGATGATCCGCATCCTTCGCGCCGCAAGGAACGACCGGGCCACGACGACGCTCGAGTTCGCGCTGGTCGCCCCAGCCCTGATCCTCGTCCTCATCTGCTGCCTGGACTTCGCGCGCGCGCTCGACGCGTATGTGCTCGCGACGAACGCGACCCGCGATGGAGCGCGCTACGCGACCATGCAGGCGGTCGACCCGAGCGCGGTGCCGAGCATCAAGGCGTACGTCATCCAGCGCGCCGCGCCGCTGGCGCTCTCGTCGGCGGACGTGCACGTCAGCTTCGGCACGCCCGAGCCGAGTTGGGCGCCATCCGCACCCCAGCCGTTGACCGTGACGGTCACGATCGATTACTCGTGGCAAGCGGTGACGTGGGTGGCGGGCACGTTCATCTCGGCGACCGGCACGCGCACGTTCCACGCGACATCGACGATGGAAGGCATGCAGTGACGGGCGCACTCGCGCGCGACGAAGGCGGCCAGGCGCTGGTGATCGTGGCGCTCGCCATGGTGCTGCTCATGGGTGCGCTGGTGCTCGGCGTCGATTGGGGCTATCGCATCGCGACATCGCGCAGCGCGCAGAACGAGGCCGACGCCGCGGCCCTCGCCGCGGGGCGCCTTCTCGCAACGCAGTTCAACGGCACGGACTTCGGAGCGCTCACGCAGGAAAATGTCTGGAGCGCCGCGTGCGAGGCCAGGAACGCGAACGAAGGCGGCCCGACCGACGCCGTCCGCTCCCTTGGCATCACGTTCTACGCCGACGACGGCGTCACCGTCGTCGGCCAGCTGCTGTCATCCGACCCAGACGAGAACTCGACGTGCACGCTGGCCGGCGCGACCGCGGTCGACGACACGACACGCTACGTCCGGTCCGACGTGGGCATGAGCTTCATGTCGCTGTTCGGGCTCATCACGCGACAGCAGCTGCAGGCCGATGCCGTCACGCGCGTGCACCTCACCGCGGCGGCAGCGATACGGCCGCTCGTGCTGCCACCGGTGACACAACCAGGCGACTTCGCTACGGGAACGCCCGGCGACGGCCTCTCTGGTTTCTCGACGAAGCCGAACGCGGCCATCTGGCCGATCGTGATCCGCGCCGGCGAGTCGTGGACCGCGTCGCGGTCCTTCGATCTCGTTCACCGGGACCGCCTGCCCGCCGGTACCTACTACGTATCGCTGGGGCATTACTCGCCCCACGAGCTCCAGGCCGCCGCGCAGCAGGGGTCACTTCGCTCGCCTCATCAGCTGCTGACGGAATCGGATTTCACCGCATCGGTACGTCGGGACCACGGTCACTACGACGTGACGGTGCCTATCGCCAACGCCGCCGACCGCACCTGCGGCCCGACCTTCGACTCGTTCGGCCCGTTCGGACCGGTCGCGACCGCGGTCGCGGACGCGGGCCGCTGCCTGATCCCGAACTGGTTCAACTACGGCTTCCGCGGGAGCGTCTCGGTGAACACCGATTGGCGCGATCCGTCGTGGTCGATCTTCGTGAACGCCGGGACGTCCGCGGAGCTGCCCACGCTCACCACGCCGGGCGATTGGCTGGAGACGATCCCCGCGGACGACGTGGATCCGGACATCGTCGCGCAGGACATCAGGTCCTTCATCGGAAATTACGGACGGGACGTACCAGGCGATCCGGGCGACAAGAGCGTCGTGGTGAACGTCTTCGTTTGGGACTGCGGTGAGTCGTTCAATGACACGGCGCCGGTCGGAGGTCGTTGGGATCTGAATGGCGGCGCGAGCTGCGCGACGAGCACGACCCCACCCGACCGCCTGCACATCGTCGGCGTGGTACCGGTGACGGTGCGGCTGAACGACGTCTCGACGCGCGGACATGTCGACGTCCAGGTGACCTGGGGCGGTGTGTTCGGCGACCCGGGTCGATGTCTCACCGACGCGGGCAGACCCGACTGCGCGATGAATCAGTTCATCAACTCGGCGTTCATCGTCCCGGACGAGTAGGGCGGAGGAGGGCAGAACATGCGTGAGCTGCGAGCGTGGTTGTTCCTGGGACTCGGCCTGCTGCTGGCGGGCCTGACCGGGCTGTCGCTGTACGGGGTGTCGCAAGACGTGGGCGGTCGCAATGTGGCGGCCGCGTCGGACACGACGAGCGTCGTCGTCGCACGCGCCGACATCCCGGCGCGCGTCGTGATCACCGCGGACATGCTGACCCGCCGCGATTACCCGCGGGCGCTCGTGCCGTCCGGCTCCGTCGCGCGCGAATCGGACGCCGTCGGCCAGACGAGCGTGTCAGCGATCCCCGCAGGCACGCCGGTCGTCCGGACCGAGATCGTCGCCGCCGGTGGGAAGAGCGGCGCCTCGCTCACGCTGGAGAAGGGCAAGGTGCTGGTGGCGTTCCCCACGACGGACCCGCTCACGCTCGCCGGTCTGGTGCGCCCTGGCGACCACATCGACGTGCTCGCCACGGTGACCTCGGGCACCGGCGACGCCGCGCGCAAGACGCAGACGACCGTGCAGAACCTCGAGGTCATCGACGTGATCACCACCGGCACGGGAGGGCAGAAGGTCGCCTCGCTCACGTTCGTCGTCGATCACCAGGTGGCGCTCGTGCTGAAGTACCTGCGCGACGTGCAGGCGTCCGTCGACCTCGACGTGCGCTCGCACGCCGAATCCGATGCCGCGGCGACGCAGAGCGTCGACCTCAATTACCTGGTCCAGACGTACGGGGTGCGCAAGTGACCGCTGGGACGCTGACACTCGTTGCGCTCGAGTCGGAGCCGCGCGCGGCCGCGGCGATACGCACGGCCGCGGTCGGCGACATCACGCTCCTCGGGGTCGTGGCCGACATGCCCGCGCTCCTCGCGGCGGCGTCCAAGCACCACCCCGCCTTGGTCGTGCTGGATCTCGGACAGGCTGGCGCGGACGTATCGGCAGCCGTGCGCAGTGTCCTCGCCTGCACGCCCGAATCCTGCGTCGTGGTCACCGGCAACGACGCGACGCCCGCGGTGATCTCGCGCGCGGTCAGCGCTGGGGCCCGCACCTTCATCCTTCGGCCCTTCACACCGGACGACCTCGCCGCGATGCTGCGCGAGGCTCACGCGAACATGGCCGACCTGCGCCGCATGCAACGTGGCGAGGCCCCCGGCCAGCGCCAGCGTGGCAGCGTGATCGCGGTATACAGCCCGAAGGGCGGCGTCGGTTGCACGACGCTCGCCACCAACCTCGCCGTCGCGCTCGCGCGACAGCCGAAGACGAAGGTCGCCATCGTCGACCTCGACCTTCAATTCGGGGACGTGGGCGTGGCGCTCGACCTTCGCGGCGCCAACAGCATCGTCGACCTCGCGGCCAACGGCGAAGCCATCGGCCACGAAGTCGTCGATGAGGTCTTCCTGCGTCACGTGTCGGGCGTCCGTGCGCTCATCGCGCCGGAGAACCTCGGCAGCATCGAGACCGTCGACCCCGCGCGCGTCGTGCACGTTCTGGACGCGCTCCGAGCGCAATTCAACTACATCGTTTGCGACCTCTGGTCGAGCCTCGATGAGCTGACGCTGGCGACGCTACGCATCGCCGACCGCGTCGTCATCGTCACGACGCCCGAGCTGCCCGCGCTCAAGAACGTCCGCCGCGCGATCGCGGCGACCGCGCCGCTCCTGAACGACGAGCGGACGCTCATCGTCGTGAACCGCTACCCGGGAAAGGCCGGCGTGAGCGTCGGCGATGTCGAGAAGAACCTGGGCCGGCCGGTCGCCGCGACCCTCCCGAGCGAAGGTGTCGGCGTCACTGAGGCCATCAACCAGGGCATATCGCTCTTTGACTCTCGCGCGCGGAGCCGGTCCGGCAAGAGCTACATGAAGCTCGCCGAAGTGCTCACGCGTGACGGACCGCGGCGCGCGCAGGCCGCGGTCAGCACGACGGCACGGGTGTAACGCGTGGCCGTACTGCGACCCGTCGGTCGGGTCACGCTGCCGCCGTCGCAGGAGCGTCCGCAGATGCGGGCGATCCCGAACCTCACGCGCCTCGCGCCTGAGGAGGAGTGGCAGCCGGAGGTGCTGCGCCTCAGCCGCGTGAACGACGATCGCGAGGTGCAACTGGTCAACCGGGTGCACGCGAAGATCGCGGCGACGATCGGTCGCAGCGCCGAGACCCTGTCAGCGGAGGCGATCCGCGGGGTGCTGGCGGAGCAGTTCCCGATCGCGCTCGACGAAGAGCGCCTCACCCTCAACCGCACCGACCGGCTGCGCCTCCAGGACGCCGTCTTCGCCGAGATCGTCGGCTACGGGCCGATCCAGGATCTCGTGCTCGACGACACGGTGTCCGAGATCATGGTGAACGGCCCGCGCCAGGTGTGGATCGAGCGCGAGGGAAAGCTGTTCCTGACCGACATCGCGTTCGCGGACTCGGACCACGTGCTGCGCATCATCCAGCGGATCGTCGCTCCGCTCGGCCGCCGCTGCGACGAATCCTCGCCGATGGTCGATGCCCGGCTGCCCGACGGGTCGCGGGTGAACGCCATCATCCCGCCACTTTCGCTGATCGGGCCGACGCTCACGATCCGGAAGTTCCGCCGCGTGCCGCTCGGCCCCTCCGAGCTCATCGCGAACGGGACCCTCACGCCTGCGGCCCTGCAGTTCCTTCGCACGTGCGTGCAGGGGCGCCTCAACATCGTGGTCGCGGGCGGGACCGGCGCGGGCAAGACGACGCTCCTCAACGCCCTCTCGTCTTTCCTGTCACCGCGGGAGCGCATCGTCACGATCGAGGATGCCGCCGAGGTACGGCTACAGCAGACCCACGTCATCTCGCTCGAGACGCGGCCGGCGAACGTCGAAGGACGCGGAGAGGTGGGCATCCGCGACCTGTTCCGGAACGCGCTCCGCATGCGGCCCGATCGCATCGTGATCGGCGAGTGTCGCGGCGCGGAGGCGCTCGACATGTTGCAGGCGATGAACACCGGCCACGACGGCTCGCTCACCACCGTGCACGCCAACGGCCCGCGCGACGCACTCTCACGCATCGAGACGATGGTGCTGATGTCCGGGGCGGAGCTGCCGCTCCGTGCGATCCGCGAGCAGACGGTCGCGGCACTCGACCTCGTCGTCTACGTGGAACGCTTGCAGGACGGCAGCCGCCGCGTCACGCAGATCAGCGAGGTACGCGGCCTCGAGGGCGAGGTGATCACCATGCAGGACATCTTCGCGTTCCAGCGCGAGGGGTTCGATGGTGACCGGGTCGTGGGGGCCCTGCGGCCGACCGGTATCCGGCCGAGCTTCAACGACAAGCTGCTGTCGAGAGGCCTGGACCTGCCGCCGGCGTGGTTCGGCTACGAGGCCGAGACGGCGAACGGCCGATGATCGCGCCGGCGTTCGTCGCGCTTCTTGGCACGCTCGCGATGATGAGCCTGGCGCTCGGGCTCTGGATACCGGCGTACCGCCGGCAGCGCACCCTGCGGCGCCGGCTCGATGGGTTCGTTCTCGCCGGCACCACCGAGGGGTTCGCGCTCGACCTCGGTGGCCGAAGGCGCTCGCGGACCGCGCGTCGCGCCAACGACGACCACGGCCGCCGCGTCCTCCGCTGGATCGCGGTGATGATCGAGCAGGCGCAAGCCGACGTCTCGGTCGGCGAGGTGCTCGCCGCGATGGCAACTCTCGCTGCGCTCGCGTTCACGCTGGCCATCGTCTTCACCAGCCTCCTCGCCGTCGGGATCGCCGCCGCGCTCTTCGGCGGGGGGCTTCCGCTCCTATGGCTTACCTGGCAGCGCCGCCGCCTCGCGAGGAAGTTCTCGGACCAACTCCTCGACACCATTGCCCTGCTCGCGAGCTCGGTACGCTCGGGGCATAGCCTGCTGCAGGCGCTGGAACATGTCGTGAGCGAGGCGCCCGAGCCGACGCGCAGCACGATCGCGCTCGTCGTGCGAGAGATCGGCCTCGGTGCGTCGCAGGAGGACGCGCTCGAGCGTGTCGCGGACAGGCTTCCGTCCGAGGATCTCGAGCTCATCGTGAGCGCCATCAACGTGCACCACCAGATCGGCGGCAGCCTCGCGCGGGTGCTCGACTCCATCGCGGAGACCATCCAGGAACGCGGCCGCATCGCTGGTGATATCCGCAGCCTCACCGCGCAACAGCGGTTCTCGGCCTACGTCCTCTCCTTGCTTCCCGTCGCCGTGGGACTCGTGCTGTACCTGGTGAGCCCCGACTACATCGCGCCACTGTTCCGCCCCGGCGCACTGCGGTTCGCGCTGATCGGCGCGTCCACGATGGTCGTGTCCGGTTTCCTGATCATGGAGAAGATGGCGAGCATCGATGTGTAGCCCGCGGCGCGCGGTGGCGCGCGGCCTTCTCGTAGCGCTGCTGTGCATCACCGGGACGTTCGCCGTCGGCGTTCGCGCCGAGGCCGACGACGGCACGCACATCGTCATCAGCGACCTCGACGTGAGCGCGTATCCGGACGTGCAGCTGGTCGCCGCTGTCGTCGACGCGAGCGGCAAGCCGGTCCGCGGCCTGGGCGCGAGCGATCTCAAGGTCACCGAGAACGGCGTCCCGCAGGACGCGACCGTGCGCCTTCGTTCGGAGGTCGCCCCGCTCGCACTGGCGGTCCTCCTCGACACGAGCGGCAGCATGGGCGGGCGCCCGCTCGCCGACGCGAAGGCGGCCATCGCCTCGCTCCTCAGCGCTCTCGGGCCGAACGACCAGGGCTCGGTCATCACATTCAACGCGGCGCCTCAGGTCCGTCAGACCCTCACGAGCGACCGCGGCAAGCTGCTCGCGGCCACGAACGCCGCGGCGGCCGGCGGCGACACCGCGATCTACGACGCGCTCGCGACCGCGAGCACGACGCTCCAGGCCGCGCCCTCCTCTGCGCGCCCGGTCATCGTCCTGCTGACCGACGGCATCGACACGGCAAGCCGCGGTGACCGGAGTGCGGTGCTCACGGGGATCGCGCAGCAGCACGTCCCGGTCGTCGTCATCGGGCTCGGGACGGACCTCGATCGTGTGGCCCTGCGCGAGATCGCGGCAGCGGCGCCGACCGGCCGATTCGTCGAGGCGCCGAAGCCGGCGGACCTCGCCGCCATCTACGACGACCTCGCGGTGCAGCTGCTCTCGCAGTATTCGGTCGCGTATCGCACGAGCGCGAGCGCGGCCGACGACGCGAACATGACCGTCGGGCTCTCGCTCCAGCGGAACGGACAGGTGATCGTCGCCGGTATCACCTACCACGTCCCCCCAGGACGCGGCGTGCAAGCGCCGCCGGTCGCGACGCCGCCGCCCGCCGAGGAGCCCGCTCCCGCACCGGCCGTGGTCGTCACGCCGCGCACGCGCATGCCCGAGCTCATCGGCCTGCTCGGCGCCGCCACGGTGCTGACCCTGCTGCTCTGGATCTCGGAGCTGGCGAACGCGTACCCGGGCCGGCAGCGGCGACGTCTTGAGATGTTCGTGCGCAGCCTGTCGCTGACGCAGGCCGGCCACGCCAAGCGACGCTCGATCGTGCAGCGGATCGTCGTGCCGACGCTGCGTGCCGCGGGGCGACCCTTGCTGCGCATCACGCCACGCGGCGTCCTCACCTCGACGCGAGCGCGTCTCCAACAGGCGGGCGAGCCGATGGGGCTCGGCGCGGCTGAGTTCATTGGGGTGCGGGCCGGCCTCGCCGTGGCGCTCGGCGTGATCGCCCTCGGCGTCGGCACGCGAATGGTCGATGACGCCGGAGCGCTCGCGCTGTACATGCTCGGCGGTGGGCTCCTCGGCTTCGCGCTCCCCGGCTTCGTGATCGACGCGCTGGGGCGGAACCGGAAGAACGCGATCCGGCGGGCGCTTCCCGCGGCGCTCGACATGCTCGCGCTCTCGGCGGAGGCCGGGCTGTCGTTCGACGGCGCCATCAGCCAAGTCGCGCATCGGTGGGACACGCCGCTCTCCGAGGAGTTTCGGCGCCTGCTCGTCGAGTTCCAGATGGGACGCGAACGGCGTCAGGCTCTGCGCGAGCTCGCCGACCGCTCCGGCGTTCCTGGGCTCTCGCGCTTCTCCAACGCGGTGATCCAGGCGGACTCCCTCGGCGTGCCGCTCTCGCGCGTGCTGCACGAGCAGTCTGCGCAGATCCGCACCCAACGTCGCCAGCACGCCGAGGAGCGCGCGCGCAAGGCACCGGTGATGATGCTGTTCCCGATGGTGGCCCTGATCTTCCCGGCGCTCTTCGTCGTGATCCTCGGCCCGGCCGTTCCGCGACTGCTCCAGTCGCTCGGGTCGCTGCCCTAGGGGCCGACTCAACCGGTTCTCAACCTCGCGCTGACCATCGGGCCATGACCGCTTCCTAGCGTTCGCCTCTGAGGACCCGAGGTGGACCGGGCGAGAGGTGTGGGATGAAGGGCCGGAACGGCAACGGCGGCGACGCGAGACCAAAGGGCTCCAGCGTGACCGAGTGGGCGCGCTACGAGCCGGCGGAGTTTGACAAGACGATCCTGGTCACCGGCGGCGCCGGCTTCATCGGCAGCAACTTCGTGCGGCATCTCTATGACCGCTACCCGCGCTACCGCATCCTCGTGCTCGACGCGCTGACGTACGCGGGGTCGATCCAGAACGCTCCGAACGGCGCGCTCGACTCGCCGCGGTACCAGTTCTGGTACGGCGACATCCGCAACGCCGACCTCGTCGACACGCTTGTCGCACAGGCGGACGTGGTCGTGCACATGGCGGCGGAGTCGCACGTCACACGGTCGATCTTCGACAACCGCCTCTTCTTCGAGACGGACGTCCTCGGTACGCAGACCGTCGCGAACGCCGTGCTGAAGCACCAGGACACCGTCGACCTCTTCGTGCACGTGTCGAGCTCGGAGGTGTACGGCACGGCCATGCGCGAACGCATGGACGAGGACCATCCCCTCAATCCGATGAGCCCCTACGCGTCGGCCAAGTGCGGCGCAGATCGCCTTGTCTACTCGTACTGGACGACGTACCGCATCCCGTGCGTCATCGTGCGGCCGTTCAACAACTACGGCGCGCGTCAGCACCTCGAGAAGGCGGTGCCGCGCTTCATCACCAGCTGCCTGCTCGGTGAGCCGATCACGGTTCACGGCGACGGCTCCGCGGCACGTGACTGGCTGTACGTGCGGGACCACTGCGAGGGTCTTGACCGCATCATCCATGCGGCTCCCGAGCGCGTCGTTGGGCAGACGATCAACCTCGGCACCGAGAATCACACCAGCGTCCTCGAGATGGCCGAGCTCATCCGCGACCTGTCGGGCGAGCCGAAGGCGACGATCGAGTTCGTCGGCGATCGCCCGGGGCAGGTGTTCCGCCACACCGCCGACGCGTCGAAGGCGCGTGAGCTCGTCGGCTGGGAGCCGCGCACGAAGCTGGTGGACGGTCTGCGCGAGACGATCGCCTGGTACCGGGACCACGAGCCATGGTGGCGCTCGCAGATGTGGATGCGCCGTGTACCGATCCTCACCGCCAGCGGGCAGCGCGAGCTGCATTGAACGCACGGATCCCGTTCTTCCTGCATGACCTGGGGCGGGCCGAGGCGGCCGCGTTCGAGAACGCGCTCCTCGATCCCATCCTCACCACCGGCGAAGCGGTCGCGCGCTTCGAACGCCGATTCGCGGAGACGCTCGGGCGCAGGCACGCGATCGCGGTGCAGAGCTGCACCGCGGCGCTGCAGCTGTCGCTCCAGGCCCTCGGTGTCGGCCCCGGCGACGAGGTCATCACCACGCCGCTCACGTTCATCGCCAGCTCGACCGCGATCCTTCAGGCCGGCGCGACGCCGGTCTTCGTCGATGTGGAGCCCGAGACCGGGAACATCGACGCGTCACGGATCGAGCGCGCGATCACCGCGCGGACGCGTGCGATCCTCCCGGTGCACCTGTACGGCCAGATGTGCGACATGCGCGCGCTGCGAGCGATCGCGGATGCCCACGACCTGCGGATCGTGGAGGACGCCGCGCACTGCGTCGAGGGACGGCGCGATGGCATCGGGCCGGCGCAGCTCGGCGAAGCCGCATGCTTCTCGTTCTACGCGACAAAGGCGATCACGTGCGGTGAAGGCGGAGCCATCGTGACCGACGACGACGCGCTCGCGGAACGCCTCCGTCGCGTACGGATGCATGGCATGACCAAGGCCGCAGCCGATCGAGCGCGCGAGGGGTACCAGCACTGGGACATGGTCGAGTTCGGCTGGAAGTACAACCTCGACAACCTGCATGCGGCCATCCTGCTGCCGCAGCTCGCGCGCCTCGAGGCGAACCTCGCCCGCCGCCGCGAGCTCGCGGCGGAGTACGAGCGCGCCCTCGCCGGCGTGCCGGGGCTCACCTGGCCGATGACGCTCCCCGGGGTCGAGCACGCGCGTCACCTCTTCACCGCCTGGGTGCGGGAGGGACGCCGCGACGAGCTGATCGCCGGCCTCCAGACACGGGGCATCGGCGCGATGGTCAACTATCGCGCGATCCATCTGCTCAGCTACTTCCGCGAACGCTTCGGGCACACAAGAGGAGCGTTCCCGAACGCGGAGCGCATCGGCGACGAGACCGTCTCGCTGCCCCTCTACCCGCGCCTCACCCCGGCCGAGGTCCGCACCGTCGCTCGCGCCATCGGCGACGTCCTGGGCGGGACGGCCGCGGAGCGCGATAGGGCACTGGCGCCAGCCCTCCCCTAGGGCGGCTGCGCTCGAGCGTCAGCGCGGGAAGGCCGCCGCGACCCCGCCGTCGACCGTGAGCACGCAGCCGGTCATCCGCGACGATCGGTCCGAGAGGCAGAACGCGACGGCCTCGGCGACATCCGTGCCGCGAACGGCGACCCCGAGCAAGCTGCGCTGCGCGTAGAACTCCTCGATCCTCTCGATCGGGACGCCGTGCGCCGCGGCGCGCGCCTCCCGCAGGCCGCCGTCCCACAGGTGCGACCCGCCGAAGACCGCGTCCGGGCTTACCACGTTCGCACGCACGCCCGCCGCGCCGCCCTCGATCGCGACGATCCGGGCAAGCTGGACCTCCGCCGCCTTCGCGACGCTGTACGCGCCGAACGACGCGCCGGGGCTGAACGCATTCTTCGACGCCACGAAGACGACGCTCCCGCCGATGCCCTGTTCGCCGAAGGTGCGGAGCGCGCGCCGCGCGACGAGGAAGTGCGATGTCGCGTTGACCGAGAGGCTCCTCGCCCACTCCCGCTCGGAGAGTGATGCGATCTCACCGGTCACGGCGACGCCGGCGTTCGACACGACGCCGTCGAGGCCGCCCCAGCGGGTGACCGTTGCGCGGAACAGCGCTTCGACGTCCTCGGCGTCCGTCACGTCGCAGCGCGTGGCGAACGCGGCGCCGCCGTCGGCGACGATCCGCGACGCGGTCTCCGCCGCCTGCGCGTAATCGCGGTCGGCGACCGCGACGTGGGCGCCGAGCTGAGCGAGCCGAAGCGCGGTGTCGCGACCGATGCCCGACGCGCCGCCGGTCACGATCACGATGCGCGACTCGAGCTCGCGGGCCGCCGCGCTGCCGAGCTTCGCGAGCTCGAGCGGCCAGTACTCCAGATCATGGAGGTCGCCGTCGTCGAGGCTGTCGGCGCGACCGAAGGCGTCAAGCACCGTCGCGGCCACGGTGTGGCTGCGGGCCGCGACCTCTGCGATCGTCCGCGACTCATGTTCGTCGCGCGCGCTTGCGACCGTCCCCAGACCCGGCACGAGCATCACCGCGGGCCGCGGATCGCGCTGCGCTGTGCTTCGGTCGCCGCGCGCGCACCAGATGGCGGTTGCGCGCGCCCGCGCGCCGGCGAGCGCCTCCGGCACCTCCTCCGCGCTACGGATCACGAGCGGATTCGCCCGCGTCCGGAGCAGGTGGTCGGCCGTGGCCGGTCCGGCCGCGACGATCGCCTCGACGTCGTCGCGATCCGCGAACACCCGGCCGCCGGGATCGAGCGCAAGTACGCGGCGGTCGGGACGCGAGAGCGCCCCGCGCAGCGTCAGCAGCAGCCGCTCGGCGGCATCACCGGCGAGCTCCGTCGGCCGTGCCTCGCGCGCCGGTCCGCGCCGCGCGGCGAGGAACTCGTCCGCCCGCGCGACGATCGCGCGCATGCGCGCATACGCCGCGGCCGACTCTTCGCCCCACGTGACCAGACCGTGATGCCCGAGGACGACGGCCTCCGCGCCGTGGTGCTCCGCGACGGCGCGCGCGAGTGCGAACCCGGGGCGCTCGTACGGCAGATACGCCACGTTCGGACCGAGCGCCTCGCGGACCGTGCGCGGCGCATCTGGTCCATTGGTGAGGGCGCAGATCGCGTCGGCGTGGACGTGGTCGATGTGCCGCGCGGGCAGGAACGCGTGAAGGAGCGTTTCGATCGACGGCCGCCGCGGCCCGAGATCCGCACGACTGTGCGCGAGATGGCGGGTCATCGCTTCGTCGTCCATGGCGGCCTGCGTGAGGACCGCGAGCAGGTCATCGAGGTACAACGCCACGAGCCCTCCCGCGTCGAGCGACCTCAGGTCCGCGCCGCTCGCTTTGATCACGAGCACCGTGCGGGCGCGTCCGCGATGATCCGTTGCCTCGGTCTTGCACGAGGTGTTGCCGCCGCCGTGGATCACCAGCGACGGGTCGGACCCGATGGCCCGGCTGCGCGCGAGCAGATCGGCGACGCCGGCGAGCTGCGCGAGCGGTTCGGCGCTCATCAGCTGATCGCCGGCGCCATCCCGACCGCGGTCGAGGGTCTGACCGTGCGGCGCTCCGTGACGATCGCGGTGACCAGGTCGGCTGGGGTCACGTCGAAAGCCGGGTTGAGCGCCCTCGTGCCGGGTCCGCTGGCGCGCAGACCGCGGAACTCCAGGACCTCTCGCTCGTCGCGCTCTTCGATGCGGATCTCATTTCCCGTCGCGGTGTCCGGATCGAACGTCGACTCCGGCGCCGCCACCACGAACGGGATGCCCGCCCGGCGCGCGGCGAGCGCGTGGGCGAGCGTGCCGACCTTGTTCGCGACGTCGCCGTTGGCCGCGATGCGATCAGCGCCTACGACCACGGCGTCGACACGTCCGCCGACGATGAGGCCGGCAGCCGCACCGTCGACGATGAGGCGATGCGGGATCCCCATCCGTGCGAGCTCCCAGGTCGTGAGCCGAGCCCCCTGTAGGAGCGGACGTGTCTCGCATGCGTACACGAGCTCGACGCCGCCTCGTTCGCGGAGCGCGCCGATCACCGCGAGCGCGGTGCCTACCGCCACAGCGGCGAGCGCGCCGGCGTTGCAGTGCGTGAGGATGCGCGCGCGGCCCGCCAGGAGGTCCGCGCCGCGCTCGGCGATGGCGGTATTCGCGATGACGTCCTCGTCGCGCACCGCAAGCGCCGCCGCGAGCATGCCCTGCGCACCGCCCGAAGCCGCCGCGACCACGCGGCGCACGCCCCAGCCGAGATTCACCGCGGTGGGCCGCGCCGCGATGAGCTTCGCGGCCGCCTCCCTGACGCGCTCGTCGACCGGCTCGCCGGCCGCGGCGGCGTTGCGCGCGGCGAGCGCGACCCCGAGCGCACCGGCGACGCCGAGCGCCATCGCGCCGCGCACCGCGAGCCGCCGGATCGCGATCACCAGATCGTCGACCGTTGTCAGCGAGAGCATGACGAGCTCGTCCGGAAGGCGTGTCTGATCGACGATGACGATCGCACCGTCGCGCCAGTCGATCGTGGGCGTCATGTTCATGCCCCGCGGCGCGCCATCGCGTCCGCGGGCCGCGCGGTGATCGCGGCCGCGATGTCGAGGAGACGGCGCGCGCTGTCCCGCGAGTCGAAGTGACGTACCGCGCGGGCCCGCGCCGCGGCGCCCAGGCGGCCGCGCAGGTCCGGATCGTCGACGAGCGCCGCCATTGCCGCCCGGAGCCCGTGGCCGTCGTTCGGGCGCAGCAGGAACCCGGTCTCGCCGTCGACGACGATGTCAGATATCCCGCCGACGTCGGTCACGATCACGGGGAGGCCGACGGCCATCGCTTCGATCGACGCGATCGAGAAGCAGTCGGCGACCGTCGGCAGGACGAACACGTCGGCCTCGCGGTACAGCTCGCGCAGCGCATCGCTCCCGTTCGCCATGTCGCGGTGGACGTGAACGCCGGGCTGCGACGCCACCTCGTCGCGCGTGACGATGTGAAGCTCGGCGCGGTCCGCGAGGCCGAGGTCATGGAACGCCTCAACGAGCGCCGGCCCGCCCTTGCGCGCGAAGTTCCCGCCGACGAAGAGCAGGCGCGGCCGGAGCGAGCGTGGGCGCGCCGCGGGTCGCCACTCTCGGGTATCGACCGCAGGCGGCACGACGTGCACCCGCTCACGCGACACGCCGTATTCGCGCACGAACGAGTCGGCCGTCCACCGCGACCAGCCGATGACCGCTCGGGCGAGACGGAAGTTGAGCGCGTTCACCGCACGCTTGGCGGCGGCCAGCGGCGCGACCTCGTCGGCATGGTGCTCATAGGGGCCGCTGATGCGGTCGTACTGCGCGGGTGTCACATCGGTCATCAGCATCGTCGGCGTGCGCAGCAGGTATGCCTGGCAGAGCATCGCGGCCTTCTGGGTGTTGAACAGGAGCGCGTCATAGCACTGACCGGCGAGTCCGCGCCGGACGTCGAGGAGGGCCCGGACGCCGGCCCGCGCCACCGCGGGGACAAAGGGCACGCGCTCGGGCACACCGCCCTCGCGGTACAGCGACGTCTCGACCCACACGACGTCCACCCCGAGCGAGGCGAGAGCCGCACGGAGGCTGAGCGCCCATGTGGCGTGACCGAGCACGCGCTCCATGACGAACGCGACGCGTGGCGCGTTCACGCGGCCCGGGTCGCGGCGAGAGAGCGCCACACCCGCTCGCGGCCGCCGAGCGCGTCCGCAACGCCCTGCCAGTAGAGGAGGTGGAACAGGGCGCTCAGCGCCCGCCCCGTCACGTGCCGCTCCCCCACGGCGTCGCCGGCGCGGACGAGTCCGCGGAGCGCGAGCGTCACGGCCACGAACGCAAGCCGCCGGCCGACGCACCAGCGCGCGAGGGCGCGGCTCAGCGGGTGGCGCGAGCGGAACTCCAGGAACGCGAGTCCGAGCGCCTCGTGGCCCTTCTCGCGATCCATCGCCACGTCGCCGCGGCCGTACTGGTACGGCGTCCCGCGCCAGGACGCGAACGTGCGCGTCGGGTAATGGACGACGCGCGCGCGCGGCTCGTAGACGAAGGTGGCGCCACGCGCGCGGAGGCGGTACCCGAGCTCGACGTCCTCGGCGCGCCGGAACGCGGCGTCGAAGCCGCCGGCCGCGAGGAACGCGGCGCGCGACAGCGATGCGTTCGCGGTGAAGAACTGACGCGGCGTGCAGGCGTACGCACCCGCCTCGAGCGCGCGGTATTGATCGAGGAGCCGGTCCTCCTCCCAGCGGATCCAGGCCGGACGGCGCCACTGCGACGGCGCCAGCATCGGACCGATCACGACGGCGTCGTGCCGCGCGACGTGCGCGGCCACGTGCGCGGCGACCGCCGTGGGCTCGGGAACGACGTCGTCGTCAAAGAAGACGATGAGCGCTCCGGTGGCCGCGGCCACGCCTCGGTTGCGAGCCGCCCCTGCGCCGCCGTGCTCCTGCGCGATCACGCGCGACGGGAACGGCAGCGTTTGGCTGCCCAGCCACTCCCGCGTGCCGTCGCGGGAGCCGTCATCCACGATGATGAGCTCGAGGTCCTGCGCGGGATGCGTCTGCACGGCGATCGCGGCGAGCAGCCGCGCGAGGCTCTCACGGCGCTCGTACGTGGGAACGACGATGCTCACTGTCGGCATCGGGGCCTCAGAAGCGCCGGACGACCTTCGCCGGCACGCCGGCGACGACCGTCCGCGGCGGGACGTCGCGGGTGACGACGCTGCCGGCGGCCACGACGGCGTCGTGCCCGATGCGGACTCCTTTGAGCACCATCGACCGATTGCCGAGCCAGACGCGGTCCTCGACGATGACCGGCCGACCGGTCGTGTCCCAGGCCTTGTCCTCGACGCGGTGGAAGTCGGTGTCCATGACCATGACGTACGTTCCGATGAGGCAGTCGTCCCCGATCTTCACGTGAGCGCTCGCGACGATCGACGTGCCGTAGTTCACGAACACGTTCGTGCCGATCTCGATATGACCGCCCGGCAGTGTCACGAGCTCCAGCGGTGCGACGGTCGAGACGAGCCGCACGCGATCCCCAAGAGTCATGCGTCCCTGGTTCGAGATCACCGGGCGCCCGCGTAGCGTCACGCGGCGACCGCGCGTCGCGCCTCGGAGGCGCAGGCGCGCGTTGAGCGCGGGCCCAGCCATGGACAGGAGCCGGACGAGCGCCGCCGCGCGGGCTAGTCGGCCGCTGCCGCGGTCGCGCGAGGCGACGGCGACGCCGGCTTCCATGTGACCTCCTCGGAGCCGCGAAGCACGTGGTCGACGGCCTCGACACCCTGCATCACGGAATGGTCCATGTTCCCGATCTCGTAGGTCCAGGCGCCGAAGCGGCCCCGCGAGTACACGTCCTTCGACATGTAGAACGGCTGCAGCGTCGCGAGCGCGTCGTCGCGGCCCAGGGTCGGGACGGGGTATTCGTAGGGGACCTCGATCAGATGCGTCGTGACGATGCGCGCGCGATCGTCTTCGTCGAGCAGACGCGTCGCGACCATCCCGTCGACGACGCGCTGGACGATCGTCTCGCGCGGCTCCGGCTTCCACGGCGAATGGGTCGTCTCCGACAGGAGCAGGATGTGCTCGGGGTCCGGCGTCATGTACGGGGAGTAGTTGGAGAGGTACGTGACGCGGTAGAAGGGCGCATCGGCCTCGGGGTAATAGATCCAGCACTTCGCGGTCTGCACGCTCTTCCGCACGCCGACGCCCACGATGTAGCTGGAGTTGTGGACGAGCTCGCCCGCGGCCTCGCGCATCGCGCTCGGCGCTCGCGCGGTGCGGGCGACCAGCAGGTCGAGGGGCATGCTCGAGATGAGCGCGTCGTAGTGGGTGCCGCTGCCGTCAGAGAACTCGACCGTGCGACGATCGAGGTCGACGGCGACCGCCTCCTTACCGTAGTGCAGCCGGGACTCGACGTAGGGCACGAAGGCCCGGTAGATGGCCCCGGTCCCACCGCGCAGCGGGTACTTGAAGGTGTTGTTCGGCCCCCATGAGGCGTCGTCGCGCTCATGGATCACGTTGCCCAGCACCCGCTCGACGTCGACGACGCTCACGCGCTCGGCCATCCACTGCTTGCTCATGAGCGCGGACGGGGTGGCCCAGACCTTGAAGTTGTACGGCAGCATGAACTGCCGCGCGATGCCCGCGCCGAACGTCGCGTTGATCCATTCCTCGAACGTCGTCGAGCTTCTTGCCTGGCGCTGCGCCGCGATGAGTCCGTTGAGGCACTCGAGGATCTCGTCCCGGTCCAGGTAGCGGATGTTGTTCTGGAAGGGGTATGGGACGTAGCGCTCCCTCATCCAGATCCATGCCTCCCGCTCGATGCGCGTGTAGTCCTGGCCGAGGAGACGATCGACAAGCTCGTCGAAGTAGCGGTAGTGAGAGAAGAGGACGTGGCCGCCGATGTCGTACGTGAACCCGCGTCCGTCCGTGACGCTCGCCGCGAGACCGCCCACACGATCGCTCTTCTCGTAGATGTCCCAATCGTCGTGCCCGAGCTCGGACAGCCGATACGCCGCCCCGAGCCCGGTGGGCCCCGCGCCGATGATGACCACACGCGTCATGCCAGGCTCCTTCCCGTGCCGGCGGCGGAGGGCCGGGACGCGCGATACAGCCTCATTCGTCGGTCGACCGCGAAGCGCAGGCTGGCCCGGGCCCCCTCAACGTAGGCACGCAGGTAGGGCAGTTGCGAGGTGCGGCGATCGCCCGCGACGTGCAGCAGTTGCCGCAGGAGCAGGCGAACGACGGTGCGCCCGAAGAGCCGGAGTGCCGTGAGATCGCCGCAGCGGATGTGCTTCAGGTAGAACGAGACGTCGCCGATGGCGTAGGCGCGCAGCGTGGCCGGCCACTGGTCCGCGGTACGCAGGCCATAGTGGTCGACGCGCACCTCGGGTCGCAGCAACACGACCGCTCCGGCGAGGTAGGCGCGGTACTGCAGGTCGAAATCCTGTGACGAGCGCAGCGGACCGCCACCGCCGAGGACTTCGTCGAACCCGCCGAGGCGATCGAAGAGAGAACGGCGCATCGCGAAGTTGGCGCCCATGCCGTAGATGCGGAAGCCACTGCGTCGGTCGAGCCGCTCGGCTCGCGGGATCGGGAGGATCGGCACCTCGCCCGGCGCGCCCACGAGCTCAGCCGGAAGCGAGACCGTCCCGTAGAGCAGCTGGGCGTCGGGGTCCGCCGCGAACGCGCGGTCGATCGCGGAGAGCCAGCCGGGATCCGCGACCGTGTCGTCGTCGGTGAACGCGAGGAGCGGGGCGCTCGCGAGCCGCGTCCCCACGTTGTAGGCGCGGGAGAGACCGGGTGGCAGCGTGTGTACGTACCGGACGCGCGCGTCCGTCGCGCCGATGGCCTCGACCGCGAGACGCGTTCCGTCGTCGTCGCTCTGATCGACGACGAGCACGTCGAAGCTCGGGTGGTCGTTCGCGAGCACCGCGCGGAGCGAACGCCCGATCAGGTCGGCGCGCCCGCGGGTCGGGATCACGACCGAGATGGCGTTCATGCCGCGACCAACTCGGGGTGCGCGGAGTTGGCGTCGATGCGCTCGACCACGGCCAGGATGCCAAGCGACGTGCCGAGCAGGACCGTGACCCGCCCCGAGACGAGACCCAGGTCGACGTACGCGAACACGAGCGTGCCGACGATCGCGCAGAGCGAGAAGAGCGCGGCGCAGCGCAGGGTCGGATCGTTGAGCCGCTTCGCCGCGAACGCGGCGCGACTCATCGCGCCGCCCATCATCGCCCAGAACAGGACGTAGCCGACCACGCCGGTCTTCATCCACACCCACAGGACGTTGTTGTGCGTCTCGAAGTGCCAGAACGGCCACCACGAAATGTCCGGCAGCGAGGCGACCATCAGGAACGGACGTCCAAAGCCGACGCCGAGGATCGGGTCGCTGTGGATCGTCTGATCGATGTCGAAGTTCTCGAGCAGGCGGTACAGATTCGACTGGGCGTCGCGCGGATCAGGCTCGTAGAGCGACTTGATCGCGCGAGCGGGCTGCCCCAGGACCCCCGACGCGTTCCAGAACAGGCCGAGGTACAGGACCGCGATCGTGAGGACGGGTACGGCCGCAAGGAAGAACGCGCGACGACGCACGAACAGCGTCGTGAGCGCGATCACGAGAAGGCCAACGAGCAGCACGATGATCCCCGCGCGCCGTTCCGTCGCGAGGAGCGTGTACAGCAGCAACGGCGTGACGAGCAGCCCGAGCAACCGGGCATGCTTGAGCGCGCCGAACACGAACGACGCGAGCAGCAGGAGGGTGAACGCGGCGAGGAAGAGCACGTCCTCGTGTTCGAACGCGAATTCGGGTATCACCACGAGCTGTCCGGTATCGATCAGCGCGATGCGGCGATACGCGCCCTCGGCCGCGAAGATCACCGCGGCGACCAGACCCACGCGCAGCAAGCCAGCGACGTGCTCGGGCCTGCGGAGCGCGGAGCGCGCGATGAGATAGCAGGCTGGGATGTAGAGCAGATACCGGAGCTCCCACAAGCCAACGTAGGCGTCGCCTCCACCAAAGACGCCGCGCGCGAAGCCGAGCACGACGGCACTCGTGAACAGCACGATCGGCCAACCGCCGCGCAGACGCAGCGCAAGGTCGGACGGCGCGACGCGGTCGCTCGGCGGACGGATGGCCTCGGCGATGGCGCTGCCGATGAGCCCAAAGATGAGCAAGAGCTCGAGCGGGCTCAGGATGATCGGCAGACCGGTCCAGCTCCCGAGGCCGCGATGCAGATAGGTCCCGATGTCAGGCACCGATCCGATCGGCGAGGCCTCGAACACGACGACGATGACGAGCACGAGACCGAGGATGAAGCGCGAGAAACCGCCCAAGTCGGGCATCGCGGTCGTCACGCTGACCCGCGGCCGGCCGACGCTGATCGCGTTGGTGGCCACTTACAGGAACCGAGGGAACGTGTATTGCGCCGCAGCGAGCGCGAGCGCGACGAGCGTGACGAGCAGCTGCTGCCGCGGGCCGAAGCGCCGAGCGATGAGCCCGACGAGCACGAACAAGAAGATCATGCTCAGCATGAGGTTCACGGATCAGAGCCTCGCGATCTGACGGACGAGCTCGGGGACGCTCGACTTGGTGTCGTTCACGAGGATCCCGCGGACGTTCGCCCCACGCAGACGAGCCAGCGCGTCGTTCAGCTGACGCGCGGGTGTGACCCCGAAGCGGACGACGAGGATGACCTCCTCGACCATCCGCGCGAGCAGCGCGACCTCGCTATGGGTGAGGACGGCCGGTGTGTCGACCACGACGACGTCGTGCGTGCGGCGCAGCGCGTCGATGACCTCGGGCATGCGCGACGAGCGGAGCAGGCGCTGCGGGTTCGCGATGTGGCTCCCCGCGGGCAGCAGGGTGAGGTTGTCGAGCCGCGTAGGCCGCAGCGCGCTCGACACGGGGACGCGATCGAGCAGCACGTCCGCGAGCCCGGGCGACGGAGAAAACTCGAAGTCTTTCGCGAACACCGCACGCCAGAGATCGGTCTCGACGACGACGACCCGACGATCTGGCAGGTCCTGCGCGATCGCGATCGCGATGCCCAGGCTCGTCGTGGTCTTGCCCTCACCATTCACGCTGCTGCAGACGGCGAGGCTCGTCGCCGGGCCGCTGTCGAATCCCGTGTAGAGCGACCGGAAGAGCTCCTCGGCGTCGGGGATCGGCCAGGCCTGACGGCCCTCGCCACGATCGCGATGGTCCGTGGTGGCGATGCGATCGCGCGTGAGTGGTGTGGTCGTCACGAGGCCCGCCGCTTCCCGGGCAGTGGCGCGCCCGCAACGGAGGCGAGCGCGCGTCGCGTCGGATGCGCGCCGGTGACGCGCAGGGACCGCGTCTCGAAGCGGGGAATGATGCCCAGGATCGGCGCGTCGGTCGCGAGATCCTCCATCGACCGTACCGAGTGGTCGAGCAGTGTGAACAGCGCGAGCAGGCCCGCCGAGAGCACGAGGCCCGCGAGGAGCCCTGCGATCGGATACGCGAGCAGCTTCTTCAACTGTCGCGAGGGCGTCGCGGACACGCTCGTCGGGTCGACGATCTGAAGACCGAGCGCGTCGCTCTTGTTCGCCGCGGACACGTCGAGCTGCGCGGCCTGCAATGAGCTACGCGCGTTGTCGGCGTCGCGCGAGGCGGTGTCGACACGACCCTGCAATTCGGCGAATTGCGGGTCAAGTCGCGCGACCTCGATGCCATTCTGCGTAAGGGTCTGCGCGACCCTCGGGTTGTTGCTCAGGTATTTCGAAAGCTCGGTGCGCGCTGCGTTGAGCGCCGTCTGCGAGTCGTTCAGGAGCGACTGATAGAAGGAGATCGCGAGCTGCGCCTGCACACGGCGGTCGTCGCTCAGCCGACTGCGGAACTGATCGACGACGGAATTCACCACGCTCACAGCCGTCGCGGAGTCCACCGATCGGAACCGGATCACCAGGAAGTGGTCGCCGCTCTGGACGGCGTCGAAGTCGCGCGCGAAGATCTGGTCGATCTCGGCTGCTCCTTCCGGCGTCTTGGCTTGGTCGCCGAGCGGCGTGCCACTGACGACGGCGTTCGCGAAGGATCTGGTCTGCAGCAGCTCCATCAGCCGGCCGCGCTGCACGCTCGCCGGTGGGAGATAGCGCGTGAGCTCGTCCGTGCTTGACGATAGGTACGTCGCGCGCTCGACCCAGACGCCGGCCTGGGCCTCGTACTGGGGCGGCGTCGAGAAGACCCACGCCGTCACGTCGATCGGCACGGCGAACAGTGGCAGCAGCACCAGCACCCAGTGGCGGAAGAACGCCTCGAGGACTCGCTCGATCATGCGACCCTCCGCGATGGTGCGCGATCGACCACGTCCGCGATGAGCCCCAAGACCTTGCGATCGTTCGTGTCCGCGTCGAAGAGCTCCCGCGCGAGCGCATGCCCGGCAGCGCCGAGCCGCCGGCGCAGCGGCTCGTCACCGCTCAGCCGCTCGAGTGCGAGGCGCAGCGCCGTCGCGTCGCCCGGCGCGATGACGAATGCGTTCTCGCCGTCGCGCGCGGCCTCGCGCAGGGCGCCCACGTCGGTCGTAACGATGGGGAGCGCGGCGGCGGCCGCCTCCATCAGCGCCACGGCGAGACACTCACCGTCGCTCGGCAGCACGAACACGTCCGCCTCGCGGAAGAGCCGGTGCAGCTCGGGCGTGTTCGGCCGCACGTCGCGATGCACCACGACCCGCGGCCGCGGCTCGATCGCGGCGCTCGTGACGACATGCAACTCGACATCGGGATGGGTCAGCGTGGAGAACGCTTCGAGAAGCAGCGGGCCGCCCTTGCGCGCGAAGTCGCCACCGACGAAGAGCAGACGTACCGGCCGCGTCGACACCGTGCGTGCGAGTCGCTCGGCGCCGATGTCGAAGTACGACGGCGCCGCGCCAGGCGCGAGCACCGTGACGTTGTCGGCGACCACGCCGTAGTCCGCGGCGAGAGACCGTTTCGCCCAGTGCGACCACGTCACGAGATGCGCGGCGGCATGGAAGGCGTCCCGGTTCATGCGAAACTTGCGCTCGTCGAGCCACCCGTCGCCCGCGCCGCGATGACCGTACGCCGCGCCGACGCTGTCGTAGTTCGCGGGCGTCGCGTCGAGCGAGACGACCGTCGGGATCCGACGCATGAGCCCGACCGAGAAGAGCGACGTCACCTGCGTGTGGAAGAAGAGCGCG
>DASQIF010000140.1:0-7869 GCA_035631715.1 Candidatus Acidiferrales bacterium | reverse complement strand
ACGGCCAGCGCTCCACGTCCTCATAGGGGAGTGAGCAGTTGAAGACGAGCGCGCCACCGGGCGCGAGATGCTCGCGGATGCGCTCTAGGGCCGCGAGGCTGCCGACGGTGCCGAACGAATCGCAGATGTAGATCGTCCGGTATTTCCGCGGCAGGTCGAGCACATCGCCTGACTGCTCGAAGATCTGCGACGTGACGCCGGCGCTCGCGGCGTTCGCGCGGCAGTACGCGAGCATATCGGCAGACACATCACACCCATCGACGTCGAAGCCTCTCTGGACCAAGGGCATGAGCATCCGGCCGGTGCCGCACCCGAGGTCGAGCGCCGGTTGTCCGTAGCGTGCGATGGCCGATCCGTAGAAGGACAGCTCTTCGTCCGTCGCGACGTTGAACTCAGCCCACCACCGCGCGATGAGGCCGTGGTGCCACGTCTGCCGTCCCCCGTGCATCACTTCGCCGCCACCGTGACGAGCAGATCCCAGGTGTTCCGGATCGACACGAGCAGCATGAGGAGCAGGATGCCGACGATCGCGTAGAGGGCGTCCGTGTAATCGCCGTTCAGCATCACTACCGCGAACGCCGTGAGTCCCGCGAACGTCACTGTCGCGACACCGAATCGGCTGAACACGACCCGGCGCGGGAGCGCCAGCCTGCGCCGCCCCGCGAGCGCGTCGAGCGATGCCGGTACCACGGCGACGAGGGCGACCAGCGATGCGACGAGGAGCCACTCGGCGGTGAACGATGGCCGATCTGTCGGAACGAGCATCAGCAGCGAGACGATGACGACGGTGAAATACGTCGAGAGCGTCACCCGCGCGAGCCCGCGGACGTCGCGGTGCGTGGCGACGATCTTGACGTGCAGCGAGATCCCGACGTAAAGCAGGCCGACGAGCGTCGCCGACGCCGCACCGCACGTGACGAAGAAGTCGTGCCAGCCCGATAGCGTCTCGGCGTAGGTCACGCGCGCTCGGGTCGCGAGAGGCCGGCCCACATGTCGATCGGACCGTTCGGCCCGCCGGTGATCCCATGGGCGCCGAGCGCGAGCGAGATCTCGCCGGAGTGGTAGGCGTCGTGGGTGATCATCCGCCAGAGGACCGATTGGCGCGTGTGGATCTGGACCGTATCGCCCCGCGCTCGCCTCGCCGTCTGGGTCAATGACTCCGGTGTCCATGTGGCGAGCGTGTGCTCGATGAGCCGGAACGTCGACTGGAGGGCGCCGACGAGCTCAGCCGCGCTTCGCGGGTGCGTGAGGTCGTCCTCCCAGCCCATGCCCGACGGGTCGTTGAACGGTGTCGTCTCGGCACCTGGCTCCTTGAAGATGTGGCAGAGCCAGAAGACGCGCGTGCCCGCGAGGTGCGACACGCTCGCCCAGATGGGCCAGTCCTTCTGTATCGGGATCGCCAGCTGTTCGGGGGAGAGCGGCGCGATGGCGGCGACGATCGCGTCGTTCGTCACGCGCCAGCCGTCGTAGTACGGCGCGAGCCCCACTACATCCCGAGGTAGGCGCGCTGCACGTCGGGCGAGCTCAGGAGCTCCTTGCCGGTGCCCGTCTGCACGACGTTGCCGGTCTCGAGGACGTAGCCGCGGTTGGCGATCTCGAGCGCGCGCACCGCGTTCTGCTCCACAAGGAGGATCGGCGTGCCCGCCGCGTTGATCTCCACGATCGTCTTGAAGATCGTGTCCGCCAGGATCGGGGCGAGACCGAGCGACGGCTCGTCGAGCATCAGGAGCTTCGGGCGGCTCATCAGCGCGCGGCCGACCGCGAGCATCTGCTGCTCGCCGCCGGAGAGCGTGCCGGCGAGCTGGGTGCGGCGCTCCTGAAGGCGCGGGAAGAGCGTGAACACGCGCTCCATGTCCTGCGCGATCCCGGCCTTGTCGTTGCGGGTGAACGCGCCCATGCGCAAGTTGTCGAGGACCTGCATGCGCGGGAACAGGCGCCGGCCCTCGGGCGACTGGCAGATGCCCATCGCGACCACCAGGTGCGCCGCGGTGTGCGTGATGTCCTGCCCGCCGAAGCTGATCGTGCCACTGGCCGGATGCATGAGACCGGAGATCGTGCGGAGGGTCGTGGTCTTGCCCGCGCCGTTGCTCCCGATGAGCGCCACGATCTCCGACGCGCCGACGGTGAGCGACACGCCGTGGAGCGCCTGCACGCGGCCGTAGAAGGCATCGACCGCATTCAGCTCGAGGACGGTGTTCGTGGCGACCGCCGTGGTCATCAGTGCTGCTTTCCGAGGTAGGCCTCGATGACCCGCGGGTTCGAGCGGACCTCGTCGGGCGTGCCCTGCGCGATCATCTCGCCGTGGTCGAGGACCACGATGCGCTTGCTGATGCCCATGACGACCTTCATGTCGTGTTCGATGAGGAACACGGTCACGCCGGACTCGAGAATCTTGCCGACGAGGCGCATGAGCTCGACCTTCTCCTGTGGGGTGAAGCCCGCCGCCGGTTCGTCGAGCAGGAGCAGCCGTGGCTTCGTCGCGAGCGCACGGGCGATCTCGAGACGCCGCTGGCCGCCGTAGGGCAGGTTGCGCGCGTACGAGTTGGCCCAGCGATCGATTCCGACGAACTTGAGGAGCTCCATGGCGCGTTCGTGGACCGCGGCTTCCTCGCGGCGCTCGCGCGGCGTCTTGAAGATCGAGTCCCACAGCTTCGCGTTCATGCGGCAGTGCTCGCCGACGAGGATGTTCTCGACGGCGCTCATGTACTCGAACAGGCGGATGTTCTGGAACGTGCGCGCGATCCCGAGCTTCGCGACCTCGTGTGGTTTTGTACCGGCGATCTCCCGGCCCTCGAAGATGACCGAGCCGCTCGTCGGCGGGAGGAGCCCGGTCACGCCGTTGAAGAGCGTCGTCTTGCCGGCTCCGTTCGGCCCGATGAGCGCGAAGACCTCGCCCTTCTTCACGTCGAACGTCACGTCGTTGACGGCGACGAGACCGCCGAACCGCTTCACGACGTGATCGAGCCGGAGGACCGCGCCGTCGTCCACTAGCCCACTTCCGCCTGGACGTCCTCGATGATCGTGTCCTCGTGCGTCCCCTTCTTCAGCTCCTGCTGCCGCTCGCGGCTCGGAACGAGCCCTTCGGGTCGGACCAGCATGACGACGACGAGGATCAAGCCGAAGACGAGGAACTTGAGACGGCTGATGTACTCACCGATCCCCGGGAAGTCGCCGCTGGTGTGCGTGAGTCCGGTCAGGCCGAAGGCGTTCGCGACGTTCGTCGCGGTGTCGGGCAGGCCCGGCAGCAGCCAGAAGGTGATCCAGTAGAGGAGCAGCGACCCCGAGAGCACGCCCGGGATGTTGCCCATCCCGCCGAGCACGACCATGACGAGCACGGTGATCGATACCACGAACGTGAAGTTCTCCGGCGAGACGAGCGACAGTTTCGCGCCGTAGAACGTCCCAGCGAACCCACTCACCGAGGCGCCGATGGCGAACGCGAGCAGCTTGGCCTGGACGGTGTTCACGCCCATCGCCGCCGCGGCGACCTCGTCCTCACGGATCGCCGCCCACGCGCGGCCCATCCGTGAGTTCTGCAGGTTGCGCACGATGATGATCGCGAGCACGAGCAGCAGACACATGATCACGTAGTAGCCGAACGGATCGAAGATCTTGAGGTTCGTGACGAAGGCGAACGAGTCGCCCGACCAGGGTCCCTGGATCCAGAATGGCAACTGCGGCGTGTCGAGCGCGCTGATGCCGTTCACACCGCTCGTCCAGACCGCCGCGTTCTTGAACACGCGTGGCACGATCTCGCCGAACCCGAGCGTCACGATGGCGAGGTAGTCACCGCGGAGGCGCAGGGTCGGCGCGCCGAGGATCACGCCGAAGCACGCGGCGACAAAGAGCGCGACGAAGAGGACGATCCAGAACGGGAGGTGCAGGCTCGTGTGGAGCGGTGTGACCTCGAGGTGGTTGCTCGCGAGGAACGCGTAGGTGTACGCGCCGATCGCGAAGAACGCGGCGTAGCCGAGGTCGAGGAGGCCCGCGAACCCGACGACGACGTTGAGCCCGAGCGCGAGGAGCATGTACACACCGCCGTCGGCCATGAACGACAGCCAGAACGAGGGGCTCCCACCGCTGATCACGTTCGCGAACAGCGGGAAGAGGACAGCGAACATGAGGAGAACGATGTAGACCATCGCGTCACGGTCGCGTCGCGGGTCGGTGCTCCAGGCCTTGCGCAGCCAGTTCATTTCTCAGGCACCCGCATGCCGAGGAGGCCCGTCGGCCGGAAGACCAGGACGAGGATGAGGATCGTGAAGATCACCACGTCCGACCAAGCCGAGTCGAAGTAGCCATCCCAGAACGTCCGGATGAGGCCGAGCAAGAGGCCGCCGATCGCCGCACCGTAGATGTTCCCGATGCCGCCGAACACCGCTGCCGTGAACGCGGCGAGCCCCTGGGAGAAACCGAGATCGAAGACCGAGGTGTTGTAAGAGAGGCCGTACATGATGCCGGCGGCGCCGGCGCGCGCGGCGCCGATGAAGAAGGTCGCGGCGATGGTGCGGTCGATGTCGATGCCCATGAGCTGCGCGGCATCGCGGTCTTGGGCCGTCGCGCGCATGGCCTTCCCCAGCCTGGTGCGGTCGATGAACAGCGCGAGCGCGACAACGAGCACGACCGAGACCACCCACACCGTGACCTCACGGACGTCGACGTGTGCGCCGAGGAGGTCGAAGCCTGCCGTCGGAAGGATGTCTGGGTAGTGCACGCTCGACGGTCCCTTCCAGAGGAACATCGCGCCCTCCAGGAAGAAGGACATGCCGATCGCGGTGATAAGTGGAGCGAGCCGCGGCGCGCGGCGAAGCGGCCGGTATGCGATGCGTTCGATGCCGACGTTCAGCATCGCGCAGGCGATCATCGTGACTGCGAAGACGCCGAGAAGCTGGAAGATCGTGAGCGGACCCCACTCCTGGCCCTCGGTCAGGCCGAACACCGGAATGAGGCTCGCCGAGAGGAACGCGCCGAACGTGAACACGTCACCGTGCGCGAAATTGATCAGCTCGATGATCCCGTACACCATCGTGTACCCGAGAGCGATGAGGGCGTAGATCGCGCCGTTCGCAAGGGCGAAGAAGAGGATCTGCTGGAAGTACCCCGGGCCGTGGTCTCCGACCTTTGACCCGAGGAGGATGACGAAGAAGGCGACCATCACGTAAAGGCCGGCGTCGAGGATGCGTCCGGTGATCCCGGCGCGGAGGTCGCTCCTACGCTGTCTGATCGCTTCCCCGACCGCTCCCATTCAGGGATTTATAGACGACAAAAAGAGAAGGGGCGCTTTCGCGCCCCTTCTCACTGCTGGCTGGCTTCGCGTCGGTTACGGACCGCCGACGCCGAACTGCTTGACGAAGGCCCAGTCGCTGCCCTGCAGCTTGTAGAAGGCCATCGTCGCGCCCTGCGGGTCACCGTTCTTGTCGAAGCTGTAGGTGCCCGTCGGGAGCTTCAGCGCCTTCGTGTTCTGGACCGCGTCGATCACCTGCTTGCGGGTCGGCATGTTGCCACCCGCGGCGTCGATAGCGCGGCTGATGCCGTCGAGAAGGATCTTCGCGCAGTCGTAACCCGGGAACGTGTAGGCGCCCGTGTCTTCCTTCTGCGTGAAGGCCTTCGAGAAGCTGGCGATGAGGTCCTTGTTGGCCGGGTCCTGCGATGCGTCCGCCGCGGCGTTGGTGAAGTACATGTTCGAGGCCTGGTCACCGGCGTCCTTGATGCACTGGGTGTCGCCGATGCCGTCCGGTCCCATGTACGCGACGGTCGCCGCGTCGAGGATGCCCTTGGCCTGCGCCCTCGGGATGCAGCCCTTGGTCGCGGAGGTCGCGCCGGCGTAGATCGCCGTCGCGCCGCCGTCCTTGGCGCGCTGGAGGAACGGCTTGAAGTCGTTGGTGGTCTTCCAGTCGAAGTCCTGTCGGACGACGACCGTGCCGCCCTTCTTCACGAATTCCTTCGCGAAGTTGTCGGCGACGCCCTTGCCGAACGTCTCGTTATCCGACCACACCGCGATCTTCGTGACCTTCAGCGTGTCGAATGCGAAGTCCGCCATCGCGGGTCCCTGGATCGTGTCCGGGGCGGCGATGCGGAAGTAGTTGTTCGGCTGGCTCGCGTCACGGAGCGCTGACGGCTGCGGGTCGCAGTACGGGAAGGTCTGCGTCAGGCACTCGTTCGTGTTCGACGGGCTGATCTGGACGAGGTTGCACTTGTTCGCGACCGGGATCTCGGCGCGGGCGACGTTCGAGTTGAACGGGCCGACCATGCCGAGGACCTTCGAGTTGCCGCACATGTCCGTGACGTTCTGCGCGCCCTTCTGCGGGTCGTGCACGCCGTTCACGGCGTCGTCGTAGGGCTTGTGCGTGATCGTGAAGCCCTTGATCGTGCCGGTCTGCTGGACCGCAAAGGCGACACCCGCCTCCGGGCCACGACCGCTCGCGCGGTCGGCGCCCGACGTCGGGAAGTCGCTCGCAATGATGATCTCGCCCTTGTTGCCGCCGCCCCCGCCGCCTGTCGAACAGGCCGCAGCGAGGAACACGCCGACGAACATGAGCGAGGCGCTCTTGAACCACCGCTTAGACAAAGGTGTGCCTCCCTCCGACTTTTTGAGGTTTGGAGGAGCATTCTGCCTCCCCGGACCGGTCGGCCGCCCCCCGTTGACGAGGAGCGTATGGGCCGAGCAGGCGAGCGTCAACGCAGCGCCTCGTGCCGGGCACGCGCTCCTCTTCTAATGTCGCAGCGGGATGCCGAAGGAAACACCGCTCCAAGTGAAGGCGCGCGCACGCCAGGTGCTGCGGCGCCTCGAGAAAGCGAACCCGGACTGGGGTCCCACGCTCGAGTTCAGCACGCCTTTCGAGCTCCTGGTCGCCACGATCCTCGCCGCACAGGCACAAGACGAGCGGGTCAACCAGGTGACGCGCCGGCTCTTCCAGAAGTACCGCGGTCCAGCCGACTACCTCGCGGTCGCCGTGACCGAGCTCGAGAAGGACGTCCACGAGACGGGGTTCTACCGCCAGAAGACGAAGGCCATCCGCGCCGCGTCGGAGCAGATCCTCCGCGAGTTCGGCGGCGAGGTCCCGGGCGACATGGACGGCCTCGTGAGCCTCCATGGGGTCGGTCGCAAGACGGCATCGATCGTCCTCGGGAACGCCTTTGGGGTGCCGGCGGTCGCCGTCGACCGCCATGTCGAGCGGGTCGCAGGGCGGCTCCGGCTCACGGTGAAGGCGAAGACGATCGAGGAGGACCTGCTCGCGATCTATCCGAAGAAGGACTGGGTGAAGGCGACGTGGTGTCTCGTGCTGCATGGTCGTCGCGTCTGCAGACCGACGCCGATGTGTTGGGTCTGTCCGGTCATGGAGCTCTGCCCGTATCCGAAGAAGACGAAGGACCCCGCGTCGCGAACCAGCCCGCGAACGAAGCGGCGCCCAGCGTCACCACGTCGAGCGCGATGACGATCACGGTGTCCGCGACCACATCGCTCGAGTAGCTCGCCGACGGTGCGAGGCCCACCGCCTCGAACACGATGTATCCCACGCCGACCATCACACCGTGCTGCAAACCCGCGAAATTGGCCCATTTTCCGGCCACGTAGGCGCCCAGCGCGACACCGAGGATGGTCGCGACGAGGCCGAGCGGCGGAACGAGGAACTGCTGCGCGGTAAGCGCGACGATCTCCGCGATCGCGACGCCGGCGATGACCGCGCGCCACTGGAGACGTGATGTCGTCGTGCGGTGGTCGATGGGGAAGGAGAGTAGACGCGCGGGATGCGATCTCGGTAAAAGAAAACCGATCCGCGAGGCCTACGCGGATCGGTGGGTTCGCGAAAGGTGCCAGGACGCGAAAACAAAAAGCGGCGCACTAGCGCCGCACGATCAAACGGTTAG
>DASQIF010000139.1:0-2287 GCA_035631715.1 Candidatus Acidiferrales bacterium | reverse complement strand
TCGGGCCGATGTGGCGGCCGGCGATCACGCCGTCGCGCCCGACGAAGTACGTCTCGGGGATCCCGAAGACGCCGTACGAGAACGCGACGCGGCCCTGATCGTCGTCGACCGTCGGCCAGGCGACGCCGTTGTCACGCACGTACTTGAGCCCGCTGTCGGCCGCGTCCTGGTAGAGCACACCGACGAAGACGACGTCGCTGTCGCGGTAGCGCTCGTACACGCGCACCAGCGCGGGGTTCTCCTCCTTGCACGGGATGCACCACGACGCGAAGAAATTGATGACGAGGACTTTGTTATCCGTGGCGGCGACGGTCATCGTCCCGCTGCCGTCGAGCTTGTTCAGCGTGAACGCGGCCGCGGGCTTGCCGACGGTGCCGGTGCGCAGGTCGTGCGGGTCGCGCCGGAAGGCGAGGACGAGCACGACGACGAGCGCCGCGACGCCCACGACCGCGGCGAGCCGCAGCCAGCGCGTCACGACGCCTCCGCCGGAACGGGCGATTCACCGACGCGCGCCGCGACGGCGCGCCGCTTCGGCTGCGGGAGCGCGGCGATGAGCGCGCCGATGCCGACGACGAGCCCGCCGAACCAGAGCCACGACACCAGCGGGATCACGAGCACGCGGATCGTGGCCCAGGCCTGCTGATGGGTGTCGTACGCGGCGAGGATCGTGTAGATGTCGTCGCGCGCGCCGGCCGCGACGCCCGGCGAGCCCACGGCCTGCGTCGCGTTCGGATAGAAGACGAGGGCCGGGCTGAGATGCTCGTCGGCGCCGCTGCCGGTCACGGTGACGTCCGCGACGACGAGGTCGCGCTGCGGCTCGCTCACGCTGCGCAGCGCCGAAAGCGTGAGCGTGTACGGACCCGCCGGAACGCTCTCGCCGGGCGCGAGCGTCTTCTCGATGGTGATCGTGCCGGACTGGCTGGTCGCGACCGCGACGGCGACCACGACGATGCCGAGGTGGACGATGTACCCGCCGTAGCGCCGTCCGTTGCGCCGCAGCAGATTGCCGAACGCCTCGAACGGCGCCTCGCCGTGCAGCACCGCGCGCGCGCGGATGCCGCGCGCGAACTCCTGCACGACCGTCGCCGTGACGAACGCCGCGAGCGCGTACGTGAGCACCGCGAGTGGACTGGTGATGCCCGCGACGAGCGCGACGACGGCGCCGCCAGCGGCCGTTACGACCGGCGCGGTGAATTGCCGCTCGAGCGTGCCGCGCGACGCGCCGTGCCACGGCAGCTGCGGCCCGATGCCCATGAGGAACAGGAGCGCGAGCCCGAGCGGCACCTCGACCCGGTCGAAGTAGGGACGGCCGATGGAGAGCTGCGCGCCGGACACGGCCTCGGCGATCAGCGGGTACAGGGTGCCGAGGAGCACCGTGAGCGTCGCCGCGACGAACACGACGTTCTGGAATAGGAAGATCGCCTCGCGCGACAGAGGCGTGCCCACACCCGCGGCGTCCGCGAGCAGCGGCAGCCGCCAGAGCAGCAGACCGATCGAGAGCACGACGATCGCGACGAAGTAGCCGAGGAGGAGCGGGCCGATGGCCGACTGCGTGAACGCGTGCACCGAGTTCACGACGCCGCTGCGCGTGAGGAACGTGCCGAGGATCGTGAGCGCGAAGGTCGCGATGACCAGCGAGATGTTCCAGGCGCGGAGCAGCCGGCGTTTCTCCTCGACCATCACCGAGTGCAGGTACGCGGTCGCCGTGAGCCACGGCATGATCGCGGCGTTCTCGACCGGATCCCACGCCCAGTAGCCGCCCCAGCCGAGCACCGCGTACGACCACCACGCGCCCGCGACGATGCCGACGCCGAGCAGCGCCCACGACACGAGCGCGAAGCGCCGCGTCGCGACGAGCCAGCGGTCGCCGCCCTCGCCGAGCACGAGCGACGCGATCGCGTACGCGAACGGCACCGCGGTGAGCACGTAGCCCAGATACAGGAGCGGCGGGTGCAGACCCATGAAGGGGTGGTTCTGCAGCAGCGGGTTCGGCCCGTTGCCATCGAGCGGTGGGTCGATACGCACGAACGGATCGGCCGCGGGCGTCGAGACCAGCAGCACGAAGAACGTGACCATCGCGAGCAGCACCGCGAGCGCCGCCGTGCCGAGACGCGGCAGCTCGCGCGTGCCGCGCCACGCGACGTATGCGGTCGCGCCGGTGAGGATGAGCGTCCAGAGCAGGATCGAGCCCTCGAGCGCGGCCCACAGCGAGATCACGGTGAAGAACATCGGCGTCTCGCGCGCGTTGTTCTCGGCCACGTACCGGATGGAGAAGTCGTGCGTGATG
>DASQIF010000138.1:0-6145 GCA_035631715.1 Candidatus Acidiferrales bacterium | reverse complement strand
TCCGACATCGGCTGGGTCGTCGGGCACAGCTACATCGTGTTCGCGCCGCTGCTCGTCGGATGCGCGACGATCGCGTACGAGGGCGCCCTCGATCACCCGAACGCGGAGACCTTCTACGCGATCATCGAGCGCAACAAAGTGACCGGCGTCTTCACGTCCCCGACCGCGGTCCGGCTGCTCATGCGCTACGGCAACGCGCCGGCGCGGGCGCACGATCTCTCGTCGCTCGAGCGCGTGTTCTGCGCGGGCGAGGTCCTGAACGCGCCCGCGTGGGAGTGGTTCCAGAAGGAGGCTCTCCAGGACAAGGTCCCGGTCATCGACCACTACTGGCAGACGGAGACCGGCGGCCCGGTGGTCGGCAACCCCTACGGAGTGAAGCAGCTGCCGACGAAGCCCGGCTCGGGCGGCGTCGCGCTCGCGGGCATCGAGGCAGCGGTCGTCGACGCGGACGGCAGAGAGCTCGGTCCGGGTGAGAAGGGCATCTTCGTCATCAAGCGTCCCTTCCCCGGACTCACCGCGCGCCTCTGGGCCGAGCCCGAGCGCTACGCGAGCGACTACTGGGAGCGCGTCCCGGGCAAGACTCTGTACTTCACCGGCGATGCCGCGTCGATCGACGCGGATGGATACGTGTGGTTCAGCGGACGCGCCGACGAGATCATCAAGATCGCCGACCACCGCATCGGCACCATCGAGGGCGAGACCGCGTTCCTCCGCAATCCCGCCGTCGCGGAGGCCGGCGTGACCGGACGGCCGGACGAGCTGCGCGGTCAGGTCATCAGCGCCTTCGTCGTGCTGAAGCAGGGGCACCAGCCGTCCGAGGCGCTGAAGAAGGAGCTCGTGGCGACGGTGCGCAACGAGCTCGGCCCGGTCGCCGTGATCGGCGAGCTGAACTTCGTGGACATGCTCCCCAAGACGCGGTCGGGCAAGATCATGCGGCGCGTGCTGAAGGCGGTGATCCTCGACAAGGATCCCGGCGACATCTCGACCATCGAGGACGAGGGCTCGGTCGAGGAGGCGCGCGAGGCCTGGACGACGATGAAGGACGAGGTCACGAAGGCGTGAGCGACGATCCGATCACCGGACGGACGCTCCGCTGGAGCTACGTCGACGGCCCGGTCAAGGGACAGACCTTCGAGCACGTCTTCGGGCGCGACGGCATGGTCAGCTATCGCGCGCCGGGTGCGGCGGCGACGGAGAAGCCGATCCACTACGAGGTCGCGCGTGCCGGCGACGACGTGTATGCCGTCTCGTACCTCTCGACGAACGGTTGGACGCTGACGACGGTCATCGACATGCGAACGCGCGCGATCGTGAGCTTCGCCTCGAACGAGAAGCAGCTCGTCGTGCAGCGGGGGACGCTCGAGCCGTAGCGCGAGCGCGGTACCGTACCCGGATGCCGGCCGAGCGCGAACCGAAGCCCGCGTGGTCACAGGTCCCGATCAGCGTGCGGCGCGAAGCGGAGCGGCGGCTCGGGTCGCGCGTCTCGCGCGCGACGCGCGCGTACGGCGGATACGCGGCCTCGGCGACGTTCCGGCTCGTGCTCGCGAACGGTCGGCGTGCGTTCTTCAAGGCCGGCTATCCGCCGCCGCCCGGGAGCGCCGCGATCTTCCCGGTGGACCAGGAAGACAAGCGCTACCGGTCGCTCGCACCGTTGGTCGGGCGCTGGATGCCGAAGCAATACGCCTCGTTCAGGCGCGACGACTGGTACGTCCTGCTGATGGAGGACCTCGGACCCGCGAAGATCCCGCCGTGGTCGTCGCGAGTGGCACGTCTCGCGATGCGTTCCTATGCGCGTTTCCATCGCGCCACGCTGAACAGGCGGCTGCCGCGTTTCCTCTCGCGGACGCAGCACGGCCGTTTCGGCGCGTACTGGCGCGGCCTCGAGGCGCGCGGCGAGCTCGAACGGACGGCCTCGCTCGCGGGCGCGCGTCGCGGAGAGGCACGCGAGTGGCTCGATGTCGCGCTCCCGATCCTCATCGATCACGAGCGTGAGCTTGAGCGCGCCCGGCCGCCCTTCGCGCTGCTTCATTTCGACACCCGTTCAGACAACATCCGACTCGTGGGCCAGCGCCTGGTCATGTTCGACTGGCCGTTCGCGAGCGTCGGGCCGCCCGAGTTCGATGTCGTAGCGTTCGCGCAAGGCTTCCCCGCCGAGCGCGGTCCAGCTCCCGAGCGTGCGCTCGAGTGGTACGAGGAGGTGCTTCCGCTCCGCCCGCCTGTGGTCGACGCCTGCCTTGCCGGGATCTCCGGCTACTTCGCACATCGCTCGTGGCAGCCTCCGCTGCCGGGGCTGCCCCGTCTCCGCTCCGTCCAGCGGCGTCAGCTGAAGGCGTGTCTTCGGTGGTGCGCGCGCCGCTTCGAGCTCCCGGAGCCGCGCTGGCTCGCCGCGGTCCAGAACTGATGCCCGAGTGGCCTGATCTTCATGTCCTGCGTTCGCGCATCGAGAAGGCGGTGCGCGGCAAGCGCATCGCGCGCGTGCGCGTTCACGATCCCCTGGTGCTGCGCGCGACCAAGCCGTTCGACGCCGCGCTCACGGGTCGCACGCTCACCGACGTCGCGCATCGCGGCCGCTTCCTCGCCTTCACCTTCGACGACGGCACCCGGGTCGTCGTGAACCCGATGCTCTCGGGGCTCTTCGATCTTCTCCCGGCGTCCACGAAGATCCGCGCCACGACCGCGTTCGCGTGGACGTTCGCCGACTCGGCCGCGAAGGCGCTCGAGAAGGACGCCATCGATCTGCGTTATCGCGACGACACGCGGATGGGGAAGGTCTATCTGCTTCCGCCCGGCGCGAGCGAGGACATGGTCCCCGGTTTCGCGGGCCAGGGTGACGAGGCGGGCACGCTCGGGTGGAGCGCGGACGAGTTCGCGAAGCGCGCGAAGGCCACGCGCCGCGAGCTGCGGAACCTCTTGATGGATGACGAGTTCATCGCCGGGATCGGCAACGCGTACGCCGACGAGATCCTCTGGGCCGCGAAGCTCCATCCGAAGCGCAAGGTGGCCTCTCTGGACGGCGGCGAGATGGATCGCCTGCGCGGCGCGCTGCGCTCGGTGCTCGAGCGCGCCTCGGAGATCGTCGAGTCGCAGCTGCCGCCCGAGCTCGGCACGAAGATCCGCACCCACATGAACGTGCGCGGTCGCGCCGGCGAGCCGTGTCCCCGCTGCGGCACGCAGATCGTGCGCACTCGTCACGGCCTCGACGAGATGTACGTCTGCCCCAAGTGCCAGCCGCCCCCGAAGGGTCAGCTCCGCTAAGCGGCTACGCGCTCTGGCGGAACGGGATGACCTGGGCCGGTGCCTGCTGCCGCGCGCGGTCCTCCTGGATCATCTCGACGAAGGCGTCGACGACATGACCGCGCCACTGGGAGTCGCGGCCGCGCATGAGCTCGGTCCGCACGGCGTCCCACGGAAGACCGCGGCGGTACGGGCGATCCGTGGTCATCGCGTCGTACGAGTCGGCGACCGCGATCACGCTCACCTCGAGCGGAAGCTCGTCGCCCCTCAGGCCGCGCGGGTAGCCCTTGCCGTCGTGACGCTCGTGGTGCGACAGCACCAGCTCGGCGCCCTCGAAGAACTCCGGCAGGTGCTTCAGGAGGCGATGGCCGATCTCGGTGTGACGCTGCATCTCGGCGCGCTCGGCGTCGTTGAGCGGCCCCTGCTTCAGCAGCACGATGTCGTTCGTCCCGATCTTCCCGATGTCGTGCACACGCGCCGCGTCGCGCACCAGCGCGACCTGCGTCGCCTCGAGACGCAGGCGTCGGGCGAGGCGTTCGGCGAGCGCGGCGACGCGCTGCGAGTGGCCGTGCGTGTACGGATCCCGCAGGTCGATGAGGTCGGCGAGCTCGAGGATCGCGTTGCGCGTCTGCTCGCGGATCTCCGCGGTCTCGCGCATCGAGACGAGCATGGCGACCATCGGCACCGCGAAGAGCACGAGGGCGAGCGGCTCGTTCCCGGCCGAGACCGCGGCGAGCGCCCCCAAGAGGTAGAGGCTCGCCTCGTACGGCACGTCGCGACGGTGCAGCTCCCACCAGCGCCCGAACGGCCTGCGCTTCAGCTGCAGCGCGACGACGATGTCGACCAGCAGCGCCTGCACGAGATATTTCGCGACGCCGGCCGCGACGATCGCGAGCGCCGCCGCCATGACCGGCGGCGTCGGCCCGTGCATCAGCGCGTAGACGGCCGATGCCGCGGCGGTCCCGAGCGCCGTGACCGCGGCGTTGAAGCCACGGTTGTACCAGCGCATCCGCGTGTTGCGGAAGCGAAGGCCGACCAGCGTGCTGACCGCCGCGATGACCATCGCGTCCAGCGGCGCGAGCATGAGGGCGGCGGCGAAGGTCGGGAGGTCGTCGACCGTGATCTTGACCTTCGTCGACAGATGCAGCGGCCACACCTGCGCGACCGCGGCCATGACGAAGAGCAGCGCGCCCGCGATGAGCGTCTGCTGCGTGGGAACGCGCCAGCCGGTCACCGCGATCATGGCCGCGCTGGTGGCCACGGCCATGACCGCGATGATGTATGCGCGGAGGGCGGGTCGGAGGGAGCCCACCCCGCGCTAGAGGCCGTACATGTAGAACTTGGCCTTCGTCGGCCAGGTCGAGTACCCGTAGACGCGGTTCACGACCGAACCACCGAGGCCCGTGATCTGCGTGTACGTCTGGAAGGTCACCGACGAGTCCATGGTCACGGTGACGACGACCGGGATCGAGAGAAGCCCGTAGTACGCCGGCAGCGTCCGCGAGATCGTCGCCGTGACCGGGATCGTCCCGGGAAGCTTCACCGCCGCCGCGACGACGTTCGACGGCACCTGCAGGTTGAAGTTCACGGGACCGCTCACATATGACGCGTAGCCACCCGGGAAGAGCGTCGTCACGTCGACGAGCGCACCGTTGACCACGAATTCCGGGTCTTCCTCACACCACTGCGGACCGGCCCACGCCGCCGAGCTCGAGAGCCAAAGTGTCGCGACCACCCCGATGAGCATGACGAAGGAACGCCTCATGTCCGTTGTCCCCCACACCACCCGATCAGCACGCTTCGCTGTCGTCGGGGACTATTGCGGTTGCCGGGCGCGCGTGCGTGTCTGCGAAGTCGCAGAAAGTCTCAACAGTCGGTAAACGCGAAGGTCAAAGAACGGTGTCGACGTGGAGGTGACGAGTGCCGGAAACGATCATCGTGGATCGCGAGGGCGCGATCGCGATAGTGCGACTGAACCGACCTCAGGTACTGAACGCGCTGAACGCGCAGGTGCTCACGGAACTGGGCGAGGCGATGCGCGCGCTCGATGAGGACGAGTCGTGCCGTTGCATCGTGCTCACCGGGAACGAGAAGGCCTTCGCGGCCGGCGCGGACATAAAGGAGGCCTTCGTCGGCGCGACGCCGGTCACGATGCTCGCGCAAGACCTCACCGCAAAGTGGGAGGTCATCCGGCGGGTGAAGACGCCGATCATCGCGGCCGTGTCGGGCTTCGCCCTCGGCGGCGGCTGCGAGCTCGCGATGATCTGCGACATCATCGTCGCCTCCGAGACGGCGAAGTTCGGCCAGCCGGAGATCAATCTCGGCATCATCCCCGGCGCAGGCGGGACGCAGCGTCTCACGCGCGCGGTCGGCAAGTGGGTCGCGAACGACCTCATCCTCACCGGGCGTTTCATCGACGCGCGGGAGGCGAAGGAGATCGGCCTCGTCGCGCACGTCTACCCAGCCGCCTCGTGGCTCGACGACGCGAAGAAGCTCGCCCAGACGATCGCCGAGAAGGCGCCGGTCGCCGCCCGTCTCGCCACCGAAGCGGTGGACATGGCCTGGAACGCGCCGCTCGACGCGGGCCTCGAGTTCGAGCGCAAGGCGTTCTACCTGCTGTTCGCGACCGAGGACAAGAACGAGGGCGTCGACGCGTTCGTCAGCAAGCGCAAGGCGCAGTTCAAAGGACGCTAGGGTTTGAGGACGATGAGTAGCCATCCGCGCGACGCGGTGATCCTCGGCTACGTGCGCACGCCGATCGGTCGCTACGGCGGCGCGCTCGCCGCGATCCGGCCGGACGACCTCGCGTCGCACGTGATCCGTGCGGTCATCGATCGCACCGATATCGGCGACAAGGACGTCGACGAGGTCGTCTTCGGTGACACGAATCAGGCCGGCGAGGACAACCGCA
>DASQIF010000137.1:0-8783 GCA_035631715.1 Candidatus Acidiferrales bacterium | reverse complement strand
ACGGCATCGACATCCTCTTCGGGACATCGTCCTACCTGCGCGAGTTCTCGCACGGCAAGAGCGTCGACGAGATCATCTGCGAGGCGAAGAACGTCATCACCTTCATCAAGGACCACGGCAAGGAGGTGCGCTTCTCGAGCGAGGACTCCTTCCGCTCGACCGAGGGCGACCTCCTGAAGGTGTACAAGGCCGTCGACGCGATGGGCGTGGACCGCGTCGGCGTGGCCGACACCGTGGGCATCGCGTCGCCGCGCCAGTGCTACGCGCTCGCGGTCGAGCTGCGGCACCACGTCTCCTGCGACATCGAGTTCCACGGACACAACGACGCCGGATGCGCCATCGCGAACTCGTACTCGATCCTCGAGGGCGGAGCGACGCACATCGATACGAGCGTCCTGGGCATCGGCGAGCGCAACGGCATCACCCCGCTCGGCGGCTTCGTCGCACGCATGTACGCCGACGACCCCGCCGCCATCCGGAAGAAGTACGACCTACGCAAGCTCAAGGAGCTCGACGAGATGATCGCCGCGATGGTGAGCATCGAGATCCCGTACAACAACTTCGTGACCGGCAAGTACGCGTTCCACCACAAGGCCGGCATGCACACCAAGGCCATCTACATCAACCCGAACTCATACGAGATCCTCGACCCGGGGGACTTCGGCCTCGAGCGCACCATGAACATCGCCCACCGGCTCACCGGCTACAACGCGGTCGGCAAGCGCGCCGAGCAGCTCGGGCTCACGTTCGGCAAGGCCGAGCTGCGTGAGATCACCAAGCGGATCAAGACGATGGCCGACGCCGGGCCGCTCTCGATGGACCAGCTGGACTCACTGCTCCGGGAGTGGGTCGTCGCGTGAGGCTAGCTGGACGCGCGACGATCGAGGAGATAGCTCGTACCTGTAAGAACGAAGCCGAGTCCAACGATCCCGAGCAGTACGAGGAACAACGGGTCCGCGGTGGATACGTAGAGCCACACCAGCACCAGGAGGATTACGACGCGCACCGCGAGTGTCGTCGTGTACAGCTGCGTGATGCCGTAGCGCACCACTTGTGCGACGAACACGCCCAGGGCGAAGAGCACGACGCCGAGCAGACGCGGCAGCACCTCGCCGTAGTCGCCCTTCGCGAGCAGCAGCTGGAGCGCGAGCTTCGGCGCGAGCACCAGCGCGACGCCCGCGAAGAGCAGGTACGCCGCGAGGTAGTAGAGGCTGAGGCGCGTACGCTTCATCGATCCCGTCCTGTGGCGGCGATGGTATCCGGAGGTCGAACGTGGCCGGCCTGACCCTCGCGGAGAAGATCCTCTCGCGCGCCGGCGGCAGGGATGTCCGCGCGGGCGATCTCGTCATCGCGCCGGTTTCGCGCGTCATGGTCCACGACTCGGTGATCGACGCCGTGATGGCCGGTCTTCGCGACCTCGGCAAGGACCAGGTGTGGGACACGGGCAAGGTCTGCGTCTTCGTGGATCACGCCGCGCCCGCGCCGACGCCGGTCGTCGCCGATTCGCACCGCGTCCTCCGCGAGTGGGTGCGCGCGCAAAAGATCCCGACCTTTTACGACGCGGGCGAGGGCGTGTGCCACCAGATCATGGTCGAGGAGGGCTACTGCGAGCCCGGCACTGTCATCGTGGGGTCCGATTCGCACAGCAACTCGTACGGCGCGGTCGGCGCGTTCGGCGCGGGCATGGGTGCGACGGACATCGCCGTGGCGCTCGCGCTCGGCCGGACCTGGCTGCGCGTCCCGGAGTCGATCAAGGTCACGTTCACCGGGAAGCTCCGCAAGGGCATCACCATGAAGGACGCGATCATGCGCGTGGTCCGCGAGGTCGGCACCGATGGCGCGCGCTACGCGTGCGTCGAGTTCCACGGCGTCGGCTCGCTCCCCCAGGGCGACCGCATCACCCTCGCGGGCATGACCACGGAGATGGGTGCGAAGGCCGGCATCGTCGTGGGCACACCTGAGGCCCCGGATTGGCTCTGGCCCGACGCCGACGCGACCTACATGCGCGAGTTGACGATCGACCTGAACACGCTCGAGCCGCAGATCGCCGTGCCGCCGCGCGTCGATCAGGTCGTCGACATCTCGGCCGCGGTCGGCCAGCCCGTCGACATCGTGTTCCTCGGCTCCTGCACCAATGGGCGCCTCGTTGACATGCAGCAGGCCGCGGCGATCCTGCGCGGCCGCCGCATCGATCCGCGCGTCCGCCTCGAGGTCGTGCCGTCGTCGCGCCGTCAGTTCGAGCTCGCGATGCAGGATGGCACGCTGCAGGCTCTCTCGGCCGCGGGCGCGGTCATCGGCTCATCCGGCTGTGGCCCGTGCCTGGGTCGCACCGGCGGCGTCCTCGCGGGCGAGGAGGTCTGCCTCTCGACGGCGAACCGCAACTACAAGGGACGCATGGGCTCGCCGAACGCGAACATCTACCTCGGCTCGCCTCTTGTCGCGGCCGTCGCGGCGCTCACCGGCATTATCGACGACCCCCGCGACTACCTTGAGGCGAGCGACGCGGACTTCACTGCGCTCGTGGAGCGGCGCCGCGCGGAGCGTGGCGACCGCGGGGCGGCGTCCTCGCGGTCCGGCGATCGTCTGGAGCCGCTCGCGATGGCCGCGGCGCCGCTCAAGTGGATGCCGCAGGCCGAGGTGGATGACTAGTGCCGCGCGCCTGGGTCTTCGGCGACGACCTCGACACGGACCAGATCGTGCCGGGACGCTACGCGCCGTTCATGGTCGGCCAGGACAAGTTCCACACGTACACCTTCTGCGACGCGAGACCCGGCTTCGCGAAAGAGGTGAAGCCGGCCGACATCCTCGTCGGCGGCGAGAACTTCGGGTGCGGCTCGTCGCGCGAGTACGCCGTCGCGGCCCTGGCGAAGCTCGGCATCGGCGGCATCGTCGCGAAGAACTTCGCGCGCATCTTCTTCCGCAACTGCATCAACCTCGGCATCCCGGTGCTCGAGTCGGCGGACGCGGTCGAGAAGGTCAGGGACGGCGACGACGTCTCGCTCGATATGGCCGCCGGCGCGCTGCGCACGCCGCAGGGCGACGCGCGGCTCCGACCTCTTGCGCCGTTCGCGCGCGAGATCCTCGACGCCGGCGGCGTCGTCGCGTATCTGCGTGAGCACGGGGACTTCCCCAGAGTCAGCTGAGCCGGGAAGAGGCTCGGCGGAGACCGTCGTCCCCGCCGAGCGGCTTTCGCGTTAGACCGTCAGGCGACGGCCTTGCGAGGCACGCCAGAGAAGAAGAACGAGCACGGCGCCCACGATGGAGCCGACCCACCCCGCAGTCGGGGGCGGGACCGATGCGCTACCGGTGAACAAGAGCTGTGCGAGAAAACCGCCGACGAATGAGCCGATGATGCCGAGGACGATCGTTCCGATCCAACCCATCGGGTCGGCGCCCGGAACGAGGAATCGCGCGATGATGCCGACGATGGCGCCAAAGACCAGCCACAAAAGCACGGCTTCGAGCGTCATTTGTCTCGTGACCTCCTTTCGTCGCCAGATGACGGTCACGTAACGCACCCGGTGTGCCAGGCGGTCTCGCACCCACATCTGGTAGCGCGTCGCGGAGCTCAGCGCGGTAGGTCGATCGCGACCGGCGTCGCGCCGCGCGCCCACGACGAGAGCTTCTTGCCCGGCCTCCAGGCCATGTACTTCGCGTCGAGCAGCTCGCGCGCTGAGCGGTCCTCGGCCGTCCGCCTCACGATGCGGCCGCGCGCGGCCACACTCCGCGAGCCGACCCGGATGCGCACGCGCCCGTTCGCGCGGATGTTCTTCACCCAGTCCGCCGCGTCGCCACCGCCGGAGAGCAGGTAGACGTGCCGGCCGTGCAGCGCGAACCAGATCTCGATGCGGTGACGCCTGCCGGTCTTGCGGCCGATCGTCGTGAGGTACGCGAAGTCCAGGTCGGCGAGGCGCTCGAACACCGCTAGCCGATGGTGACGCGGATCGAACGCGCGGCGTTGTTCGAATACCCGAGCGGATTCGCGACCGCCTTAATCGGCTGCTGTTCGCCGTCCGTCGTCGTCGCGAAGGCGAGGATCGAAAGCTCGTCGCGGTCGCCGGTCTCGAGCGTGATCGACCAGTCGCGCCACGCGACGGCCGAGGCCTGCGGGCCGAGCTGCGCGTGGTGCCAGCTGTAGCCGCTGTCGAGTGAGACCTCGACCTGACCGATCGGCGACCGGCCGCTCCACGCCTTCCCGTGCACGGCGACGCGCCCGCGCGCGACGCGGGCGCCGTCTGCGGGGGAGGTGATGATCGCACGCGGCGCGATCTCGCGCAGGGGGCGACCGTCGATAACGTAGCGGTCCTTCTGATAGAAGCCAGCGAAGCGCTCGGCGATCGCGGTGACGCGTGCGAGCCACTTCACCGAGGCCACGCCGTACCAGCGCGGCACGATCAGGCGCAGCGGCGCGCCGTGCTCGGGTGCGAGCGGCGCGCCATTCATGGCGTACGCGAGCAGCGGTCCATCGCCGAGCGCGTCGGCCATCGGGAGCGATCGTTCGAACGCGATGTCGCGGCCGACGTCCTTCTGCATCCCGTGGTCGGCGCCGACGAAGAGGAGCTCGACGGCCTCGCGCTTCGGGCGCGCGTGGTCAAGCAAGGCGCGCAGTGGTACACCGGTCCACTCCGCCGTGCCGACAGCGCCGAGGTGCCACTGCTCACCGGGCGCGGGCGGGTCGAGATACGCGCGTCCATTGCCGGCGCACTCGAGGGTCACCGTGAGCGTGCGTGGCGGGAGTGCCCGCAGCTCCGCCACGGTGAGCCGAAGGGGCGTCTCGACGAGACCACCGACCTCGAGATGCGAGGGCGGCTCGGGGATCGGAAAGTGGTCACGCACGTAGTGCGTCCCGACCGGCGTGATCGCTCCGGTGATGCGCTCCGGGCGCACCTCGGCGTTGAGCGGATCGCGCGTGAGGTAGACGAGGTCGTCGCTCACGCGAAGCTCTCGCGCACCCAGTCCGCGACGGTCGCGGTCATCCGCTCGCGCGCCGCGGCGGGCTCGAAGTCGTGGTTGCCTCCCTCGATCGTCACGATCTTGTTCGTCACGCGGGCTTGCGACAGCACCTCGCGATAGCGCTCGGCGTTCTCGAACGCGACCTCGGTGTCGCGCGAGCCCCAGACGAGCAGAACACGAGCGCGCGTGCGTGAGAGCTCCGCGGCCGGCTTCCACGTGTCCGGTGCGCTGCGTGGCGACGTGCGCGCCGGCGCGGCGCACAGCACCGCAGCGCGGACACGGGAGTCGCGTCCTGCCGCGACCGCGGCCACCGTGCCGCCGAAGGAGAACCCCACGAGACCGAGCCGCTCCGGGACCTGCGGATGCGCCTTCAACAGCCGTATCGCTCCGGCGGTGTCCGCGAGGGCGGTGTCGATCGTCATGCGCGGCGGCTGATGGTCGCGGTACGCGAAGCGCAGGGCGGCGACGCCTGCGTCGGCGAGCGCCGTGCAGGTCGCGACGATGTGCGGCTGTTCCGGATCACCGCCGTAGCCATGCAGGACGACGCAGCCGCCGATGGCGGCGATGTCCGGAAGATGCAGCACGCCCTCGAGCTCGCCGGTCGGCACCTTGAACGAGACGCGCTGCGCGGGCACTACGCCTCGGGCGTCGGTGCAGGCCGCGCCGGCACTTCGGGCATCGCGAGCAGCTCGAACACCTTCTCGCGCTCCGTGATCGGCGTGCGGGATGAAATGATCTCGAGCACCTTCTTGCGGCCCCGCATCTTGCCAACGAGGATCGCGCCGACGAGCTTGTCGCCCAGGAAAAAGAGCCGCTTGTAGTTGCGTCCTTCGTAATCCACCTCGAAGAGCGACTCCGCGTCGGGCTCCTCCTCGGTCGTCACGCCCATCACCGAGATGTTCGAGTTGAACATGCCGGACGCGTACGTCGGGACCTCCACGTAGGGCTCCTTCGCGCCGAGCATGTTCTTCGCGACGTGCCGACCGTGGTTGATCGCGTTGTCCCACGTGCCCATGCGGTGGTGGCGCTCGGAGACGACGTCGTAGAACTCGGCGACGTCGCCGGCCGCCCACACGTCCCGGACATTGGTCTCGAGGCGCTCGTTGGTGAGAACGCCGACCTTCGTCTCGAGCGCCGTGCCCTTGAAGATGTCGATGTTCATCGTGAGCCCGAGCCCGACACCGACCAGATCGGCGGTCGCGGTGAAGCCCTTGGAGCCGAAGACCTTCACCTGACCGTTCGTCTGCTCGAGCTTCTCGATGGTCTCCTCGTAATGGAGGTGCACACCGGCGTCCTCGGCGAGGAGGGTCACGACCTTGCCGCCCGGCTCGTCGAGCGAGCGCCGGAGGAACCACGGGCCGCGCTGGATCCAGTGCGTCTCGACCTTGCGGAAGGCGAAGGCTTCGGTGAGCTCGTAGCCGATGAACGATCCGCCCATGACGACCGCGACCTTCGTTTCGGGGAGTCGCGCCACCATGGCCTTCGTCTCGTCGAAGTACTGGAAGTTGAAGAGGTACTTCGCGCCTTCCGCGCCAGGCACGGTGAGCGGATTCGGACGGCCGCCGGTCGCGATGAGGAGTCGGTCGTACTTCATCTCGCCACCCGGATCGAGCGCGACGGTCTTCTCCTCGAAGTTCACCTGCGTGACCTTCGTCTCCAGGCGCAGGTCGAGGCGGTTCTTGATGTGCCACTCCATGTCGCGCACGTAGACGCGCTGCTCGAGGAGGACGCCCCTGAGGTAGCGCGGGAGGGACACGCGGTTGTAGAGCGTGTACTTCTCGTCGTCGATCATGACGATCTCGGCCGCGGCGTCGTCCTTACGCAGCTGCTCGGCCGCGTACGTGCCGGCCGCGCCGTTGCCGATGATCACGAAACGAGCGGGGGATGAAGCCAAGACCGCCTCCTCGAGTGCTGTCACGATTAGTCTCCCTGAAAATGCGGATGTTCGTGGCCGGCGCAGCGGGTGCGATCGGCCGGCAGTTGGTTCCGATGCTCCTCGGGGCAGGACACCACGTCACCGGAACGACTCGCGACGGGTCTCGGGCTGAGTGGCTTCGCTCCATCGGTGCGGAACCGGTCGTCCTCGACGCGCTCGACGCTGATGCAGTGCGGCGCGCGCTGGTCGCCGCACACCCCGTCGTCGTCGTCCACCAGTTGACCGATCTCGCCGCCGGGTTCGCGCCCGAGCAGCTGCGCGCCACATCCCGCCTCCGCGAGATCGGGACGCGCAACCTGGTCGACGGGATGCGCGTAGCGGGCGCGAACCGGCTGGTCGCACAGAGCGGCGCCTGGCTCTATACAGACGGCCCGCTGCCGCACACGGAGCGTGATCCGATGGGCGGAGACGGACCCGAGGACGCGGTGCTGCGCGGGATCTCGGAGCTCGAGCGTCTGACACTAACGACGCAGCACATCGATGGTCTGGTCCTGCGCTACGGGATGCTCTACGGGCCGGGCACCGCCTACGCAGATGCGAGCGCTGTCGCACCGCCCCGCGTCCACGTCACCGCCGCGGCACGCGCGGCGATGTTCGCGAGTGAACGCGGCTCGCCAGGTGCGTACAACATCGTCGACGACGATCCGGCTGTGAGCAATGAACGCGCGCGCCAGGAGCTCGGCTGGAGACCCTAGCGGTCCTTCGGCTTCCGCAGACGCTTCGCACGTTTCGTGCGCCAGTCGCGCGAGAGGTACCACGCCAGTCCGCAGATGGTCACCGCGATGAGCCCACCGACGAACTGCTGGTACTCGCCCTCCATGCCGACGATGTTGTGCGTGTGGAGGAACACATCGCCGTAGTACTCCTCGACCTGCAGGATGAGGTGGAGGATTGTCGTGAGCCCCATCGCCTCGAGCGCGGTGAAGCCGAAGGCGCCTGCGAGCACGATGGTGAGCGCGCCGTTGCCATATGTGTGCGTGATGTCGTTGAACGTGACGGTGAATGAGTTGTAGAGGCCGAGCGAGTTGCCGGCCATGTCGAACACGAAGATGGACAGGTAGAGGCAGTCGAACCACCACGGGTACTCCCGCCACTGGCGGCCTCGGTAGCGCAGCCGCCAGAACAGGGGGAAGACCATCGCCAAGCCCAGCGAGATGAGGACGTCGCGCGGCGCGAGCGCCTTTCCGGCGAAGCGCTCGTCGGTCGCGTTCACGATCGCGTCGACGCTCATCGCGACGATCGCGAGACGGAGCACGAGATTGACGATCGCGCCCGCCGGCGCATGCGCCTCGCCGACCAGCGGAATCCGCGCGAGCGCGGACGAGCGTGCCATGCGCGCGCCGCGGTGCAGGGCGTGTGCCGTCGGTAGACTCGACGATGAGCGCGCCGGAGTGGCGAAATTGGCTTATACGCAGCCGACTTAAGATCGGCCGGGGGGAAACTCCCGTGAGGGTTCGACTCCCTCCTCCGGCACAGAACCATTGACACGCACTCCGCCGCGCGGTTCATTGCGGCGGATGCTCGCTGTCTCAGAGCCGCCACTGTCGCGTCGTCCGGGTTGGTCACGCGGCCTGACTGCTGCCACAGATCCGCGGGTCGCGAGGATGGCCGCGAGCAAGCGCGGTCGGCCGAGTTGGTTGTCGGCGTTGACCGCGGAAGTCGATCCGCGCATCGCGGCCGGCGTGGCAAAGCGACGCGGAGCGGAGCGCCGGCCGTATCGACTCTCGAATGGCCGGCTTCTCTCTGACTGTCCTGCTCTGCCGATCGATGCTGGGCGACAACGCGATTACGCGTACGTCCTGGGCATGTACTTGGGCGACGGATACATCGCCCGCTTGAAGCGCACGTGGGCGCTCAAGATATACATGGACGCGAGGCAGGTCGGCGTGACTAA
>DASQIF010000136.1:0-2721 GCA_035631715.1 Candidatus Acidiferrales bacterium | reverse complement strand
GGTGTGGGACGAGGTCTCTAGCCGCGCGACGGCGGCCGGCGTGAAGGTGCTCCGCGGCGAGCTCATCGGCCTCATCCCGCTCGACGCGGCGCTCCAGGTCACCGCCGGCGCGCTGCGTCTTGACGGCTTCGACCGCACGCGAGTGATCGAAGCGAGGTTCCTCGAATAGCGGACGAGGAGCGGCCGAAGACCGAAGCGGACCTCGTCGTCCACTCCGCGCGCCTCCTCACGCTCGCGCCGCTGAGACAGGAACGGCCGCGCACCGGAGCCGCCGCGGGCGACGTGGGCGCGGTCGACGGCGGCTGGGTCGCGGCGCGCGACGGGGTGATCGTCGCGACGGGTCACGGCGCGAGCTGGGAGCAGCTCGCGCTCACCGGAGCGGGGCACGTCGTGGACGCGGACGGCGCCGTCGCCATGCCGGGCTTCGTCGATCCGCACACGCATCTGTGCTACGCCGGTCAGCGCTGGGACGAGTTCGTGACTCGAAGGAGCGGCGCGGACTACCTCGCCGTCCTCGAGCGCGGCGGCGGCATCCACGCGACCGTGCGCGCGACGCGCGACACGCCCGACGACGAGCTGCTCACGCTGCTCTCGTCGCGCATCGACGAGATCGGTCGGCTCGGCACCACGACCGTCGAGGTGAAGAGCGGCTACGGGCTCGAGCCCGATGCGGAGCTGAGGCTGCTCCGCATCATCGCCCGCGCGAAGGCCGCGGCCGCCATCGACGTCGCCCCCACGTATCTCGCCCTGCACGCCATGCCGACGCAACACGCCGAGGAGCGCGTCGCGTTCTTGAAGGAGGTCGTCGCCGCGGTGCCGATCGTCGCGCGCGAGGGTCTGGCCGAGGCCGTCGATGCGTTCGTCGAGAAGGGCGTCTTCGAGACGGAGGAGGTGCGGCCGCTCGCGAAGGCGGCGAAGGACGCGGGCCTCGCCATCACGCTGCACGCCGATCAGCTCAACGACGTCGGCGCGACCGCGTTCGCGGCCCGCATGAAGGCGCGCGCGGCCGACCACGTCGCCAACGCGTCGGCCGACGGCCTGCGCGCGCTCGCGCGGAACGCGATACCGGCGGTGCTCCTGCCGGGCAGCGCCTTCTTCGTCGGCTACGCGCCGCCCGACGCGCGCCGCTTCATCGCGGCAGACGTGGCGGTGGCCATCGCGACCGACCACAACCCCGGCACGTCGCCGCTCGTCGGCGTGCCGTCGGCGATCGCGCTCGCGGTCACGCTCTGCGGGCTGACGCCGCACCAGGCCATCCTGGCGGCGACGATCAACGCCGCGCACGCGCTCGGTCGCGGTGAGCGCACCGGCGCTCTGGTCAAGGGCCGCCGCGCCGACGTCCTCATCATCGCGACCGACGACGAGCGCGAGCTCGCGTATGCGCTCGGCGCGCCGCTCGTCGCGCGCGTGTACGCCGCAGGTCGGCGGGTCGCCTGAACGGCACACGCCCCGTCCTGCGACGGGGCGTGTGACGAAAAGGAGATCGCGCTGGTTCAGCTGCCGATGAAGAAGGCCCAGCGGAAGATCGGGAGCCGTTCGCCCGGGTGGTCGTCGAGGGCGGTGAGCTGCGGCATCTTGTAGTTCGCGGGCCGCGTCTCAGTTCCCTGGTAGATGCCCGGGTACATGTCGATGTAGTGCCAGCCCGGTGCGCCCGACATCGTGAGGAAGATCGTCAGATCGCCGGAGCTCTGGAAGGCGCAGGCGTATCCGGTGAAGGCGTTGTCCACGACCACGTGGTAGATCTGCTCGGTCTCGGTCCAGCCGACGCCCTTCAGGTGCAGCGTCGTCTTCGTGCCGGCCGGGCCCTTCGTGACGTCGAGCGGGAAGGCGTTGGCGAGGATGTACACGCTCGTCTTCGCCACTTCGGTGTCGTTGATCTTCGCGGTGAGGGTGTGCGTGCCGCCGAGGTCGTCCGGGAACGTGAACGGCGCGGACAGCGAACCGCTCGCATCGGTCTTCACCTTGCCGAGCGACTTCGTGCGCTCCTCGAATCCGGTGACCGAGCGGTTACCGACCATCGTCGTCCAGAAGATCTCGACGTCGGCGTTCGCGGGAAGGGCCTTCGCGTTGAGCGTGCCCTTCGTGCCGACGAAGGCGCCGTACGGCGCGGTCCAGATGCCCTTGTCCACCGGACGCGCCGCGATCTGCGAGAAGCCCTGCTGCTCGGCGGGCGTCGGCATCACCGCCGGTCCGTCGGTGACGACGAACGGCAGGTGCGGGAACGGACGTCCCGCGACGACGGGCTGCTGGTTCGGGTTCATGTAGGGCGCCCCGAACTCGGAGTGGCCGAGCGTCAGGATGTGCGTGCCGACCGCGCCGGTCGCCGGGATCACGAACTTCGCGTAGCCGTCCGTCGTGATCGAGGAGACCCAGCCGGTGTACCCGTTGTCGTAGTCGAGCTGGAAGCTGTTCTGGTAGGACTGGTAGCCGATGCCCTTCACCTCGACGGTGATGGGCGTGCCGACCGGCCCGCTCGTCGGCGTGATCGTCGTCGTCATGTCGACGTCGAAGAGCGCCTTGTTGCGGATGGTCTTCTGCGCGTCGACCACCATCACGTCGTGCGAGTAGCCGAAGCCCTGCGGCACGACGAAGGTCGTGCTGAACGCGCCGTTGCCGTCGGTCGTGACGGAAGCCAGCGGTTGCTGGATCGTCTTCGCGTCGCGGCCGAGGTACTTGCTCTTGTCATCCGAGAGCTTCCAGGTCACCTTGCCGGTGAGCCAC
>DASQIF010000135.1:0-2129 GCA_035631715.1 Candidatus Acidiferrales bacterium | reverse complement strand
GCGCGACCTGTTCGATCAGGCCAAGCGCAACGCGCCGTGCATCGTGTTCATCGACGAGATCGACGCGGTCGGCCGCCAGCGCGGCGCCGGCCTCGGCGGCTCGCACGACGAGCGCGAGCAGACCCTGAACCAGATCCTCGTCGAGATGGACGGCTTCGACACCGGCACGAACGTCATCGTGCTCGCGTCGACGAACCGCCCGGACGTCCTCGACCCGGCGCTGCTGCGCCCGGGCCGCTTCGACCGTCAGGTCGTGCTCGACCGTCCCGACATCAAGGGCCGCAAGGCCATCCTCGACGTGCACGTCCGCGGCAAGCCGCTCGACAAGAACGTCGAGCTCCTGCGCATCGCCCAGATCTCACCCGGCTTTTCAGGCGCGGACCTCGCGAACGTCGTGAACGAGGCCGCGATCCTCGCCGCGCGCCGCAACAAGAAGACGATCGCGCAGATCGACTTCGAAGAGGCGCTCGAGAAGGTCGCGCTCGGCCCGGAGCGCCGCAGCCGCGTCATCACCGAGAAGGAGAAGTGGATCGTGGCCTACCACGAGGCCGGCCACGCGCTCTGCTTCAAGCTGCTCAAGCACACCAACCCGGTGCACAAGATCTCGATCGTCGCCCGCGGCATGGCCATGGGCGTCACCTGGTCGCTCCCGCAGGAGGACCGCTACTTCCGCACGCGGAAGGAGTTCGAGGACGACATCGCGGCGGCGCTCGGCGGCTGGGTCGCGGAGCAGCTGCACCTGGGCGGCGACGTCACCACGGGTGCCTCCAACGACATCGAGAAGGCGAGCCACATGGCGCGCCAGATGGTCACGAAGTTCGGCATGAGCGACAAGCTCGGCCCGCTGCAGTACGGCAAGAGCGACGAGCTCATCTTCCTGGGCCGCCAGATCCAGGAGGAGCGGAACTACTCGGAGGACGTGGCGAAGATCATCGACTCCGAGGTCCACGACATCGTCGAGCGCGGCCGCCTGCGTGCGTACGACGTCCTCACGCAGAACCGCGACAAGCTGGACCGCGTCGTGAACAAGCTCATCGAGCAGGAGACGCTGGAGACTGACGAGTTCAACGCGCTGTTCGAGGGCGACGAGGGCATGCCCGTCGCGGCATCCACCGCCGGCCCGGACGCGACGCCACCGGGCGCGCCGTCCGGCGAGGTGAAGCGCGACAAGCCCGATCGCGGCAAGGGTCCCGCGCCCGCACCCACGCCCGCCTAGCTCGTCGACCGCCTCTGTTACAGAACCGTTGCTCGGATAACGAGCGGCACGCGGCTTGCTTAATCGCTGTGGACGATGGGCAAGCTCGTCGAAACGGCAGTGGAGCGCGTGGATCACAGCGAGTCGCTGCGCATGGCGCTCCTCTCCGGCCTCTCGTTCATCCTCGGCCTCGTCTTTCTCGCGCTCCTCGTCGCCGACGAGGCGCACGCCGCCCTCTAGCGCACGCCTAGCCTCACGCTTGTGAGGCTGTTCGTCGCCGTTCGCTTTCCACCGGATCTCGCCGCACAGGCATCCGCCGCGCTCCCGGACCTCAAGCTCCTCCGCCGCGTCGCGCCCGAGCTGATGCACGTGACCGTGGCGTTCATCGGCAACGTCCCCGAGGCGACCCTTGGCGACGCCACCGCCGCGGCGACGGAGGCGGCCGAGGCGACGCGCGCGTTCCAGCTGCACGTCGCGGGGCTCGGCCAGTTCCCGGAGCGGGGAAGACCGCACGTCGTGTGGCTGGGCTTCACGGATCCGGCGCCGCTCATCGATCTCGCGGAGCGCGCGCGGCGCTCGCTCACCGCGCGCGGCGTGCCGTTCGACGCAAAGCCGTTCCGTCCGCATCTCACGCTCGCGCGCGTCCGGGACGAGGCCGATCGAGTCGCAGTGCGAGACCTGGCCGTCGCGCTGCGGAGCGCGAAGGCGCCGGAGGCGACGTTCGCCGTCGACGCGCTGCAGGTCATCGAGAGCACCCTTTCACCGAAAGGCCCGCGCTACACCGCGCGCTGGGCGGCAGCGCTCCTCCGTGGGGCCGGATAACGCCGCGCGCCCGCCGAGGCACCTTGGCCGCAGCCGATCAAGGGGGAGGACAGGGTGCACGGAATTCGGGTCAATGATGGCCGCTCGCGAATTCCGAGAAATATCATCGGAT
>DASQIF010000134.1:0-2296 GCA_035631715.1 Candidatus Acidiferrales bacterium | reverse complement strand
GCGCGTCGGGGATCGCATCCAGAACATCTGCGAGCGCACCGTATACGAGGTGACCGGCACGATGAAGGAGTTCTCGTGGCAGCTGCCGCCGCCGACCGACGAGTGAGCCGTCCGACGCGCGTCCTCTTCGTGTGCACGCACAACTCCGCGCGGTCGCAGATGGCCGAGGCCCTCCTCCGTGCCCTCGGCGGCGATCAGTTCGAGGTCGAGAGCGCCGGCACCGAGCCGGGGACGCTGCACCCCATGGCCATCCAGGCGATGGCCGAGAACGGGGTCGACATCTCGCTCCAGGAGTCGAAGTCCGTCGAGCGTTTCGTGGACGACGCGTTCGAGTTGGTCATCACGGTCTGCGATGAGGCGAACGAGGTGTGCCCGTACTTTCCGAACGCGAAGCGCCGCCTGCACTGGTCCTTCCCCGATCCGTCGAGGGCGACGGGCGACGATGACGCGCGCTTCCGCGTCTTCGCCGACGTGCGCGACGCGATACGGACGCGCATCGAACGTGAACTCGTGGCCGCCGGGAGCACCGCCGGCCGCTGATCTCAGCGGAGGATGAAGCCCTCCGCCAGCGGATCGCGGGGATCGAACCACAGCTCGGAGCGGCCGGAGATCCACGCGCTGCCCTCGACCTCGGGCACGACCGCTTGGTGCGGACCGAAGGTCGTCTCACGAACGACCCTGCCGACGAAACGCGTCCCCAGGATGCTCTCGACGACGAACCGCTCGCCGGGGCGAAGGCGCCCGCGGGCGTGCTCGATCGCGACGCGGCCCGAGACGCCCGTGCCGGTGGGGGAGCGGTCCACCTCGCCGTCCGCGAAGACGCAGACGTTGCGCGAGTCGCCGCCGGCGTCGAGGGGCGGACCGGTGAAGATCGTGCCGTACAGGAACGACAGCTCGCGCTCGAAGGGGTGCGGGATCTCGCGCGACGCCATCACCGCCTTCTTGATGCGCCATCCGACGTCGATGAGGCCGCGGTAGTCCGCGGGCGTGAGCGACAGGCCGACCTGCGACACGTCGACGTACGCGTAGAACGCGCCGCCGAAGGCCAGGTCGTAGCGGATCGGTCCGATGCCGGCGACATCGATGGTCAGGTCGAGGCCGAGGACGAACGACGGGACGTTCTCGAACGCGATGCTCGCCACGTGGTCCCCGTCGCGCTTCGGTCGCGCCGTGATGCGCCCCGCCGGGGCGTCGATGCGCACGACCTCCCGCGCGGAGAGCATCCCGGTCTCGAGCGCGACGGTGGTGAGCGCGATGATCCCGTGCCCGCACATCGTGCTCCACCCTTCGTTGTGCATGAACAGCACGCCGAGGTCGCCGTCCGGAGTCGCCGGCTCGGTCACGATGGCGCCGTACATGTCGGCGTGGCCGCGCGGCTCGAACATGAGGCCGCGACGGACGCCGTCGAGGTGCTCGCGCGCCCACGCGCGCTTCGCGACGATGGTGTCGCCCGGTACGGGCTCGACGCCGTCCAGCACGACCCGCAGCGGCTCGCCGGCGGCGTGCGATTCGACGACCGTGACGCTTCGCCAGTCTTTGGGTGGGCGCCATGAGCGGCCGCGCGCGAGGTCGATGGACATCGCGCGCAGCCTACCGCGCTAGGAGCGCTTGCGCTCCTTCGTCTCGCCCTTCTCGGCGCGCGTCTTGTTCACCGTCGCGGCGGCGATCCGCTCGGCGGTCTTCTCCGAACGGCCGGATTCCTTCTCGCCTTCTTTGATGTGCTCGTACTGACGCTCGCGCTTGGGGCTCCACGATTTCTGCGGCATGTCTCGCACCTCCGGCCGCATGCGCTGCACGAGGCGTGCTCGGCGCGGACCGCGTAGCCTCGACGCTCCCGATGGCCGTCGACCGACCGAGCTACCGCGCCCTCTTCGCGATCCCCGGATTCACGCGCCTCGTGACGAGCATGCTGCTCGCGCGACTTGCCGGGCAGATGGTGTCCCTCGTGATCGTGCTGCTCGCGCTGCAGCGCTTCGGGTCCGCGGCGATCGCCGGCACGGCGACCTTCCTCGACGTCACGCCCGGGCTGATCGCCGCACCCATCGCGGGTGCGCTCCTCGATCGTCACGGGCGGGCGCGCCTCGCGGTCATCGACTACGTCGTCGCCGGGACGTCGCTCGCGCTCATCGCGGTCCTCGCGACGACCGATGCGCTCTCGGTCCCGCTGTTCTTCCTCATCGTGGCGATCGCCGGCACGACGCGGCCGCTGTCGAACACCGGCGTCCGCACGCTCTTCCCGCTCATCGTGCCGCGCGAGCTCTGGGAGCGCGCCAACGCCATAGACAGCAATGGCTAC
>DASQIF010000133.1:0-2883 GCA_035631715.1 Candidatus Acidiferrales bacterium | reverse complement strand
CGTCGCCTCGATGCAGGGCCAGCTCGACGCTCCGATCGACCAGGGCGGCACGAACGTCTCCGGCGGGCAGCGCCAGCGCCTGGCGATCGCCCGCGCGATCGCGAAACGGCCGGCCATCTACCTCTTCGATGACTGCTTCTCCGCGCTCGACGCGGCGACGGACGCGCGGCTGCGCCTCGCGCTCAAGAGCGAGACCAAGGAGGCCACGGTCCTCATCGTCGCGCAGCGCGTCTCAACGATCCTGCACGCCGATCACATCGTCGTGCTCGACGAGGGGCGCGTCGTCGGCGCAGGGAACCACGCGGAGCTGATGCGGACCTCCACGGAATACCGCGAGATCGTCGAATCGCAGCTCGGTGAGGCCGCGGCATGATGATGATGGGTGGCCGGCGCCAAGGGCCGGGCGGCCGTCCCGGAGGTCCCGCGGGCGGCGGTTTCATGGGCCTCTCGGCCCCCGTTGAGCGCTCGAAGGATTTCCGCGGCACGCTGCGCAAACTCACGGCGCGCCTCGCGCCCGAGCGTATGACCATCGTGCTCGTCGCGATCGTCGGCGCGATCAGCGTCGCGCTCACGGTCGCCGGGCCGAAGATCCTCGGCAACGCGATGAACATCGTGTTCGACGGAGTCATCGGCCGGTCCCTCCCGGCCGGTCTCACGAAGGACCAGGTGATCGCCGCGCTCCGCCTGCGTGGCCAGGGCCAGCTCGCCGACATGCTCGGCGGGACCAACGCCATGCCCGGCGTCGGCATCGACTTCGACGCGCTCATGCGCATCCTGCTGCTCGCGGCGGGCGTGTACCTGCTGGGCTCGCTCCTCGCGTGGGCCCAGGGCTACCTCATGGCCGGTGTCGCACAGCGCACGGTGTTCGGGCTGCGCCGCGAGGTCGAGGAGAAGCTCGCGCGACTGCCGCTGCGCTACTTCGACAGCCACTCGCACGGCGACATACTGAGCCGCGTCACCAACGACGTGGACAACATCGCCACGACGCTGCAGCAGGGTCTGAACCAGCTCATGACGTCGATCCTCACCGTCGTCGGGACGCTCGCGATGATGCTCTGGATCAGCCCGCTGCTCGCGGTCATCTCGATCCTGACAGTGCCCCTGTCGTTCTTCGTCACCATCGTGATCGCCGGCCGCTCGCAGAAGCAGTTCGTGGCGCAGTGGGCTGAGACCGGTGCGCTCAACGGCCACGTCGAGCAGATGCACTCGGGACACGCGCTGGTGCAGGTGTTCGGGCGACGGGAGAGCGCGCTCGAGCAGTTCCGCGTCCTCAACGAGCGCCTGTACGCGGCGGCGTTCCGCGCGCAGTTCCTCTCCGGGATCATCCAGCCGGCGATGTTCCTCCTCGGGAACCTCAACTACGTCGGGGTCGCCGTCGTCGGCGGCTGGCGCGTTGCGACGGGGACGATGTCGCTGGGCGACGTGCAGGCGTTCATCCAATACTCGCGCCAGTTCACTCAGCCGCTGGCGCAGATCGCGGCGCAGATGAATCTCCTCCAGTCCGGCCTCGCGTCATCCGAGCGCGTGTTCGAGTTCCTCGCCGCGGAGGAGCTCGAGCCCGAGCGCGCCACGGTCACCACGCTCCCGACCGTGCGCGGCCACGTAGAGCTCGATCGCGTGTCGTTCCGCTACGTCGCCGACCGTCCGCTGATCGAGGACTTCTCGCTCGACGTGCGGGACGGCGAGACCGTGGCCATCGTCGGCCCGACCGGCGCGGGCAAGACCACGATCGTGAACCTGCTCATGCGCTTCTACGAGATCCAGTCCGGCGCGATCCGCATCGACGGCGTCGACACCCGCGATCTGGCCCGCGAAGAGGTGCGCCGCGCGTTCGCTATGGTGCTGCAGGATTCCTGGCTCTTCGCCGGCACGATCCGCGACAACATCGCGTACGGCAAGGAGGACGCGACCTTCGACGAGATCGTCGCGGCGGCGACGGCCGCGCACGTCGACGCGTTCGTGCGCACGCTGCCGGATGGGTACGACACGATGCTCGAGGAGGACGCGTCGAACATCTCCGCGGGCCAGCGACAGCTCATCACCATCGCTCGCGCGTTCCTCGCCGACCGGCCCATCCTCATCCTCGACGAGGCCACGAGCAACGTCGACACGCGCACCGAGGTGCTCATCCAGCAGGCCATGGCGCGCCTGCGTCACGGGCGCACCTCGTTCGTCATCGCGCACCGTCTTTCGACCATCCGCAACGCCGACGAGATCGTGGTGATGGACAACGGCCGCATCGTCGAGCAGGGCACACACGAGGCCCTGCTGGCCAGTCGCGGGTTCTATCACGACCTCTATCAGAGCCAGTTCGCCGAGACGGTGGGCGCCGCGGAGCTTGCGTTCGCGGGCAAGTAAGCCCGGCCGGACGATGGAATAGGATTCGCGCTCGGTCGGGATGAGGAGCTGAGTCCATCGGGGAGGACCTCATGCTTCGGCGAACCTTCGCACGCGGTCTCGCGATCCTCGCGCTTCTCACGCTCCTCGCGTCGCCGTCGGCGAACGCGAGCACGGGAGTCGCACCCATCCCGCAGGGCACGCAGAACGATGCGGACTACGCCGCGAGCTATGCGACGCACGGCGTGACCAACGTCAGCGCGACGACGCAGCGCACGAGTTGCTACAGGCCGGAGGACCCCTACTTCACGAGCGACGGGCCGAACGACGGGTACACCGGGATGAGCGTGTGTCCCGGCGCGAGCACCGGCGAGGCCCTCGGGCCGTACGCGACGCAGGCCGGGAGCAACCCGGGTTACCCCGCGGCGGCGCCGATGCTCGCCAAAGACCACTCCGAGTCGGACATCCGCGTCGACCCCACCAACGCAGCGCACCTCATCGGCCAGTCGAAGTGGTTCGTGAGCGCCGAGGGGTACGACCACCTCC
>DASQIF010000132.1:0-1561 GCA_035631715.1 Candidatus Acidiferrales bacterium | reverse complement strand
TAGCGGCACGCGGCGCAGATCGGCGCGAACGGGTCGTCGTTGATCTCGCAGCCCGCGATCGCCGGCACGGCCGGATCGAGCAGCTCGATGAGCTGGCGCGCGATGCGCGTCTTCGCCTGGCCGCGCTCACCGAGCAGGATGATGTCTTGCCCCGACAGGATGGCGTTCTCGATCTGCGGCGTGACCGTCGCCTCGTAGCCGACGATGCCCGGGAAGAGCTGGCGCTTCTGGCCGAGCGCTTCGATGAGGTTGTTGCGGAGTTCCTCCTTCACCGAGCGCGCGCGGTAGCCGGTCTCGCGGAGCTCGCCGATGGTGGACGGGCGATCAGCCATTCACTGGATCTCCTCTGAGCGACATAGGCGCGTTTTCGCCGCGGTCGGCGGCCAGGGCGGCGCGCACGGGTGGGATGTCATAGGTGCCGCGGGCGATGAGCTGGTCGAGCAGCGCCGCGCGCCGATCGAGCTCGGCCGCGGATGCGTCGCTGGACTCGCCCCGCAGGTCGGCGAGCAGCTGGACCTCGGCCTCGCGAGCGTGCGTGTGGCGATCGGAGTCGTCGTCGTGCGTGACGAGCGCCGTCAGCGCGACGCCGTCCGGAGCCGCGCCCAGGCGATGCAGCGAGACGACGCGCCGCGCGTGGCCGCCGCGCGTCGTCGCATAGATGCGCATGACCATGAGCAGGTGGACGCGCGCGAGGTCCGCGGGTGCGACACCGAGCTCGCCGGTCAGCTGCGTCACGGCTTCCTCGGCGGTGTCGGCGTGCAGCGTCGAACCGAGCGCGTAGCCCTGACGCAGCGTCTCGAACACCTTCACGGCCTTCGGTCCCCAGAGGTACACCGGCAGATGCGATGAGAGCTCATTCGCGAGGAGCAGCGTGCGCTCCGGCTCCGTCTGCCGCAGGTAGTCGAACGTCTCGGACCAGCCGCGGATGAAGATGCGGCGCACGGAGAGGGGCAGGTAGTCGAGCAGCGCGGTGAGCGTCGTGGTCTTGCCGGAATGCGGATGCTCCGCCGCGATGAGCATGGAGCCGTGGGCTTCGATGGTCATGCCGCACAGTGCCGCGGTCCGCGTGTCCATGTTGCCCGCGCGCACGATCTCGGTGATGGACATCGGGATCGGTGGCTCCCAGTTCCATCCCCACCAGCCCACCGGCATGTCGTAATCGCGCGGCGCGAGCGGTCGTTCCTCGATCGCATACCGCCTTCGCCATGCCGGTTGCTCCATCGACCGAGGTTAGCACGCGATATCCTCGCCCCAGCCGTGAAAGACGCACGCAAAGACACGCTGGCCGCGCCGCCGGCACCGGTCGTGAGCGACGATCCCGCGGTCCTCGCGCAGCAGGCGCGCGAAGCCATCGAGAAGAGCGCGGCCGAGCTTCGCAAGCAGCGCGTTCCCATCGCCACCGAGCCACCGACGGTCTACCGACCCTGAGCGGACACCGATTCGCGACCGTCGCTGAGCTGCGCGCGTCGCTGCGCAAACGCGACGTGAGCGCGACGGAGCTCGCGGACGAGTACTGCGACCTTCTCGAGCGTGAAGGACCGAAGTACAACGCGGTCGCGAC
>DASQIF010000131.1:0-10032 GCA_035631715.1 Candidatus Acidiferrales bacterium | reverse complement strand
AGTGACTCAATCGCGGCTCAACCGCGGGCCCGTATACACGCTCCTCTCGAGGTGGGTAGGGCGTGTGACTTCACGCCGTGACTGGACAAGGGTGGGGTATCCGCTACCCGCCTCGAGACCAATCTCGCGCCCAGACGTTCTGCGCAGTTGCGTCGTCGTGTCGCGCTAAGCGCACCGCGGGGCGACGCCGTTAGTGGATCGCACTCGCCGCTTCGGCGGGTACCCTTGAAGGCATGACCGACGAGATCCGCATGCTCCCCAAGGCCTATCACGAGGCCGTGGAGCACTGGCAGCGGCACAACTTCCCGGAGTACCCCCAGCTCGCACGACGCTGGCAGCAGTACTTCCCCAGGGACGCCGAGTTCTGCCTGTGCGCGCGTCTGGAGAAGGACATGCCCAGCGTGATCCAGGTGGGGGACCTCACAGGACGGCCCAAGGCGCAGGTGCCCGGTGAGCTGGAGCGCGAGGCCGCCGAGCAGCTCCTAGCGATCGTCCGCGCCCAGGCCTCCACCGAGTTCGGCTCGATCCAGCAGCACCACGGCACCTTCGAGCGCGCCAACGACCCCCAGGACCAGACCTGGGTGCTGCGCGTCATGGCCGAGGAGCTCCGCCACGGCTACCAGATGCTGCATCTGCTCACCTCGGCCGACTGGTCGGGCGTGACCGACACAAGGCCCGCGGACATGGTCGAGGACATCCTCTCGCTGCAGACCGGCTCGCACGTGCTGGCGGCCTTCAACCTGGAGTTCGACAGCTTCGGCGACTCGATCGTGTTCGCCGCGTTCATCGACCGGGTGGGCAAGTTCCAGCTCACCAGCCAGAAGGTCAACGCCTATGCGCCGATGGCCGCCTCGATGCCGCCGATGCTGCGCGAGGAGGCCTTCCACCTCGCCGCGGGGGTCATCCCGCTGCGCCGCTGGATGGAGGCCGCGGCGCGCGAGCGCAACGCCGCCATGGACGTGCCGATGGTCCAGAAGATGATCGCCAAGTGGTTCCCCCGGGGCCTAGAGATGTTCGGCGACGAGCGCGGCGGGCAGACCAGCGTGCGGCTGGGTCTCAAGGACGGCGCCAACCAGCCGCTGCAGGCGGCCTACCGCCAGGAGTGCCAGCGCATGCTGGACGACATCAACCTGCGCTACGTGCGCGCGCGTCTTTCCGCGCGCTCGCGCGAGCAGGCCGACGCGGCGTTTGCGCGCATCAGCCAGGGCGACACCGTCGAGGGCCTCTCGCAGGACCAGCTGCTGCGCCTGCCCGACCCGCGCTTCTTCCGCCGCCGCGGCGAGCCGGCCTTCCAGATGGTCGGCTTTGCGGGCGAGCGCTTCAGCCAGGTCGAGGACTACATCGCCCACTGCCTGGCCCAGCTGCCCGAGGCCTACCACGCCTCGATCGACGTGCGGCACTGGATGGACCTGCAGCGCAGGGTCGCCACGGGCAAGATCGATCTCAAGGCCGCGGTCACTTCCATGCCGCGCCTTGCGCGTGTCGGTGGTGCCTGCCCCTGCAGCAAGTCGGTGCGCTGGGTCATGGACGCGCCCGAGGGTCCATCCGGTGGAGGCGAGCGCCTCAATCCTTAGCTAGACGCCGCCCTTTCGCCCTGTCCACACCTCGATCCATTCCCTGAACGACTTCATCAGCCAGCGCATCCCCTCATCCTTTGGAGAGCCGCTGTCCGGATGACGGATGCCATACACGATCGCCCAGACGAACGGTCCGATCACGATCGCGAGCATGGGCAGCAACCAGATCGGTGACGCGCCTCCAAGGTCGGGCCTCGGTGCTGGCGTAGCCACCGACCCACAATAGGCGCGTGGAAATAGGGCTCGGCATCGACCAGCGTCTCGGCCTGTCCATCCCGCAATTGCGCGATCTCGCGGCTCAGGCACGAGCGCTCGGTTACCAGTCGATGTGGACGAACGCGAGCGCCGACTACGACCCCGTCGTTCTGTGCACGGCGTGGCACGCCTCCTCCGGCCTGCGCACCGGCATCTCGGTCGTGCCGATCACGCGCAACCCACCCGCGGTGCTCGCCCTCGCCGCGCGCACCGCGCACGAGCTCACGGGCGGGACGTTCACCCTCGGCATCGGCGCGGGGAGCGTCACCGAGAAGCCGATCGCCGCGGTGCGCGCGTACGTCGGCGAGGTGCGCAAGGTCGCGACGAATGTGCCGCTCTTCATCGGCGCGCTCGGGCCGCAGATGCTCCGCCTGGCCGGCCGCCACGCGCAGGGCGCGGCGCTCAACTGGTGCACGCCGGAGCAGGTCGACTGGAGCCGCGAGGAAGCCGGCGCAGACGCGAAGATGCTCGACTACATCCGCGTCTGCGTCGACGACGACGTCCCAGCGGCACGACGCGCGCTCGCGGAGCAGATCCTCTCGTACGCGATGCTCGTGCGCCCCTCCGGCGCGAGCGGCTACCGGAAGCACTTTGCGCGCATGGGCTTCGACGACGAGGTCACGCACCTCGAGCAGTTGAAACGGAACGGCGCGAGCGACGCCGAGGTCGCGAGGGCCATGCCCGAGCGGCTGCTCACGGCCTTTGGCTACGCCGGCCGCGGCGACGGCGCGAATGAGTGGTTCGCGCGGATGACGCGCGGCCTCGACATCGCGGTCGTTCGGCTGCTGACTCCGCGCCCGGGTGACATGCGGCCGGTGAAGGCCGCGATCGAGGCGTTCGCCCCCGCGAACTAGCCCCAGGCGCTATGGTCTGACCATTCTCCCGGCCGGAGGGACGTGATGGCGCAGTTCACCGACCGCATCGAGCCCAAGGACTTCCCGAAGATGGCCGACGAGTACCGCGACCTCCTCGTGCGCCTCCTCACCATCCAGGCCGACTGCGAGATCGGCGGCCCGCACATCTACGTCGACCATTGGACCCTGCGTGCTCCGACGGTCGACGACCAATGGCGCGTGGCACGCATCGCCGCCGAGGAGATCGACCACTGCCGCAAGATGCTCCGCCTCCTGCGCCTCGTCGACGTCGACCGGTCCGACATCCTCGAGCGCCCGCGCAGCAAGCGTGAGGTCGACGCCTTCAAGGAGGACATGCCCACGTGGGCCGACTTCGCGGCGTTCGGTTTCCTCATCGACAAGGTGGGTGAGTACCAGCTCGACGAGATGGTCGGCTCGTCATATCTGCCGATGGATGACGCGCTTCCGGTCATCCTGCGCGAGGAGAAGGGCCACGTCGCGTACGGCGAGCAGCAGCTCGAGAAGCTGGCGCTGAGCGGCGCCGAGGGCAAGGCATCGGCGCAGGCCGCGATCGACAAGTGGTACGTCGTCGGCCTCGATATGTTCGGCACGTCCGGGTCGGCGCGCACCGAGCGGTACATCGAGTGGGGCCTCAAGAAGCGCACGAACGAAGAGGCGCGCCGTCAGTACATCGCCGAGATGGAGCCGAAGATCGCTGCGATCGGCCTCGTCGTCCCCGACCGCCTGGTGGGCAGGAAGTACCTCTGACCACGCGCGCGTGACCGACACGTTCAACCTCGCGGCCGCGCTCCTCGATCCGAACCTCGCCGCCGGCCGCGGCGGTCGTCCCGCGCTGCGGTATGAGGGCGACACGCTCACGTACGCCGAGCTCGCGGATCTCGTCGCCCGCACCGGCGCCGGGCTGCGACGCCTCGGCGTCGACATCGAACAGCGCGTCGCTCTGCTGCTCCCGGACGCGCCGCAGTTCGTCGCGGCGTTCCTCGGTGCGATGCGGATCGGCGCCGTGCCGGTCACGCTCTCCACGCTCCTCTCGGTCGACGACTACGCGTACCTCCTCGACGACTGCCGTGCCTCCGCGCTCGTGGTTCACGCGAGCGTGCGGTCCAAGATCGACCCGCTTCGCGCCCGGCTTCCGCGTCTCCGTCACGTTGTCGTCACGGGCGCCCCACCGCAGGGCGGCGACATCGCTTTCAGTGACCTCTGGAACGCGCCGGCGTCTGAGCTGCCGCCCGTCGAAACGACGCGCGACGACCTGGCGTTCTTCCAGTACTCGAGCGGGACGACCGGCCGGCCGAAGGGCGTCGTGCACCTGCACGGCAGCGCGCATGCGCCGGCGGATCTGCACGGACGTCTCGTCGCCGAGATCACCGCGGACGACCGCATCCTGAGCTTGCCGAAGCTCTTCTTCTCGTTCGGGCTCAACAACTCGTGCGTCGTCCCGCTTCGCCACGGCGCCAGCGCGATCCTGCTGCCGGACCGGCCCGATCCGCGCCTCGTGCTCGACACGATCGCGCGCGAGCGACCCACGCTCCTGTATCACGTGCCCACGGGCTACGCGGCGATCCTCGCGGCGGTCGAGGCGGGCGTGCCCGCTGACCTCTCCTCGGTCCGCCGCTGCATCTCCGCCGGCGAGGCGCTGCCCGCGCCGATCTTCGAGCGCTGGAAGGCGCGCTTCGGCCTCGAGATTCTCGACGGCATCGGGTCTACGGAGATCGGCTACATCTGCATCTCGAACACCGCCGGGGATGTCAGGCCCGGGACGTCGGGCCGCGTGATCCCGGGGTACGACGCGGTCGTGCAGCGCGAGGACGGCACGCCCGCGAAGGCCGGCGAGGTCGGCGTGCTCCTCGTTCGCGGACCGTCGACCGCCGCGCACTACTGGCGCAAGCGCGACGCGACCAAGCACACCTTCCGCGGCGAGTGGGTCTTCACCGGCGATCGCTACACCGTCGACGCCGACGGCTACTTCACCTATCAGGGCCGGTCTGACGACATGATCCGAGTCTCGGGCCTGTGGGTCTCGCCGCTCGAGGTCGAGTCGGCGCTGCTGCGGCACCCGAAGGTCCGCGAGTGCGCCGTCGTCGCACGGGCCGACGGCGAGGGGCTGATCCACCCCTGCGCTTTCGTCGTCGCGACCGACGGCGCAGGTGCGGCGCTCTCGTCCGAGCTGCTGCGATTCGCATCCGACGCCCTGTCCGCGTACAAACGACCGAAGTGGATCGAATTCACGGACGAGCTCCCGAAGACATCGACCGGGAAGGTGCAGCGCTACAAGCTGCGGGCCAAGTGAACATTCGGGTCCGCGTGAACGGTGCTCCGCAGTCGGTCGTCGTCGGTCCGGAGGTCCGTCTCATCGACGTCCTGCGCGACCAGCTGGGCCTGCTCGGTACGAAGGAGGGCTGCTCGGTCGGCGTGTGTGGCGCGTGCAGTGTGCTGGTCGATGGCGAGGTCATGTCCGCATGCCTTCTGCCCGCTGTCTCCATGGACGGCATGGACGTGACCACGATCGAGGGCGTCGCCGCAGACCGACTGCAGGAAGCGTTCATCACCGAGGGTGGCTTCCAGTGCGGCATCTGCACGCCGGGACAGATCGTGTCGGCGGTCGCGCTGCTCATGGCCCATCCGCGCCCCACCGAGGGTGATATCCGCGAATGGATGACCGGGAACCTATGCCGCTGTACCGGTTATCGCGGTATCGAGCGAGCGATCAAGAAGGCCGCCGGCATATGAGCGCCGAGTACCACGAACCGCGCGGTTGGGCCGAGGCCATCGCGATGCTCGAGAAGCACGGCGACGACGCGGTCGTGCTCGCCGGCGGCACCGCGTACACGCTCCTGCTTCGTCAGGGCCTCATCCGCCCCGCGCATGTTGTCGGTTTGCGGCGGCTGCCGGGCGCGACGCGCATCGACGTCGACGCGCACGGCGGGCTCTCGATTGGCGCGATGGCGACGCACACGCACAGCCTTCGCGCGGAGACCGTGCGCGGCGCCTGGCCCGAGCTCGCCGACGCGCTCGCGAAGGTGGCCACGATCCGCATTCGCGACCAGGCCACTGTGGGCGGCAGCGTCGCGCACGCCGATCCCGCGTCGGACGCGCCGGCGATGCTGTGCGCGCTCGGCGCCCAGGCCGTTGTCGTGTCCGGCCCCGACGCTGCCCCGCGCCGCGTCCCGGTCGATGCGCTTCTCGTAGATCTGTTCACCACGTCGCTCGCGCCGGCCGAGCTCATCCATTCGATCGAGATCCCTGCGCGTACGCCCTGGACGCGCGCGGTCTATCTGAAGTACACGTCGCGCTCCGTCGACGACTACGCGACCGTGTCGGTCGCGGCACGGGCAGACATCGTCGACGGCGCCTTTCGTGATCTCCGGATCTTTCTCGCCGGCGTCGGGCCGAAGCCGATGCGCGCGTCGTCGGTCGAGAACGCGCTGCGTGGGGCGAAGGCCGACGGCGCATTCGCCGAGGCCGCCGCGCTCGTCCGCGGAGACGTCGATCCGATCGACGACGTGCGCGGGTCGGCCTCGTACAAACGTGAGATGTCGCGCGTGTGGACCGAGCGCGCCCTGCGGAAGCTCGCCGCGTGAAGCTCGCACACACCGCCGCCCTCGACGTGCCGATCGATCGCGCGTGGTCCGTCGTGACGGACATCCCGGTGGCCGCGCGGTGCGTCCCAGGCGTGGCCGCGGTCACGCCTGCCGGGAAGGACTCGTACAAAGGTTCGCTACTCGTGCAGATCGGTCCGGTGCGCCTGGTGCTCGATGGCGACATCACGATCACGAGTCGTGATGAGGCCGCCCATCGGGCGAGCCTGCGGGCCGATGCGAAGGACACGCGGCTCGGTGGGACCGTGCATGCCACCGTCGATCTCGCGCTCCGAGCGTCGAGCACAGGTTGCGAGCTCAGCATCACCAGCGACGTGCAGATCGGCGGCCGCATCGGCGAGTTCGGCCAGCCGGTCATCCAGCGCAAATCCGACCAGCTCCTCGCGCAGTTCGCGCAGTGCCTGGCGCGGAGCGCGGCATGAACGACGTCCTCAGCCGGCCCGAGCGCCGCATCGAGGGTCGCGACAAGGTCACCGGCGCAGCCGCGTATGCGGCGGACATCCGCCGCGAGGGGATGCTGCACGCTGCCTTCGTCGGTAGCCCGCATCCGCACGCGCGCATCGTGCGGGTCGACGTCAGCGCGGCGCGAGCGGTCCCAGGCGTGCGCGCCGTGCTCACCGGCGCCGACGTTCGCCCAGCGCGCTTCGGTCGCCGTCTCCAGGACTGGCCGGTGCTGGCGTGGGAGCACGTTCGCTTCATCGGCGATCGCGTCGCCGCCGTCGCGGCCGACACCCTGGCCGCCGCCGAGGAGGCTTCGCGTTTGGTCGACGTCACGTACGAGGAGCTGCCCGCGGTGCTTGACGCGAACGCGGCGCTGGCGCCCGGCGCGCCGAACGTTCACCCCGACCGCGGTGAGGAGACGATGCGCGGCGCCGAGCGCCCGGTCCATCCGCAGAACGTGCAGGGCCGCGTCACGCACGAGCACGGCGATGTCGACGGCGGCTTCTCGCGCGCGGCGAGGATCTTCGAGCACACCTTCGACATCGCGCGCGTGCATCAGGCGTACATCGAGCCGCGCGCATCGCTGGTGTGGATCGAGGGCGACGTCGTCCACGTGGTGACGACGAACAAGGCTCCGTTCTCGCTGCGCGATCAGCTCGTCGCCACCTTCGGGCTGTCGTCCGAGAAGGTGGTGATCCACACGCCGCATGTCGGCGGCGACTTCGGCGGCAAGGGCCTATCGCTCGATGAGTCCGCGCTCGTGTTGCTCGCGCGCGCGACCGGCCGCCCGGTGCGCTCGCTGATGCGCTACTCCGACGAGCTCCAGATCTCGAACACCCGGCACGGCGGCACGATCCGAATGCGAACCGGCTTCGACAGCGACGGGCGCATCACCGCCCACGACGCTCACGCGCTCTTCGACGGTGGCGCGTACGCGGCCGGCAAGCCCGGACCGACGCTCATCCCGGGCGACAGCATGATGACCCTCGCCGGCTATCGGGTGCCCGCCTCGCGGGTCGAGAGCCTCTGCGTGTACACGAATCAGGTCCCGGCCGGGAACGCCCGGTCGCCTGGGCAGCCGCAGGTGAACTTCGCCGCCGAGTCGCATCTGGACATCGCCGCGCGCGAGATGGGCATCGACCCACTCGTGCTCCGCGAACGCAACGCGATCCGTCCGGGTGAACCCGACGTCACCGGTGGCGAATGGCACGCCTCGGAGCTGCCCGCGGTGCTCGAGACGCTGCGTCGGGAGATGCGCTGGGATGAGAAGCCGGCGACAGGCCGCGGCCGCGGTGTGTCACTCGGCGCGCGTCACGTGGGTCGCGGCGCGACGACGCTGGAGTTGACGCGCGCCCGCGAAGGCGACGTGCTCGTGCGCACCGGGGTCACCGATCAGGGCGGCGGTGCGTTCACCATGATCCAGCGTGTCGTCGCGCAGGAGCTCGGCATCGGGCCGGAGCAGGTGCGGGTCGAGCAGGTCGACACCGCCAGATCGCCGCGGGACCCCGGCGTTGGCGGCAGCCGCGTGACCGCCGTGCACGGCAACGCCGCGCTCGACGGCGCGCGCAAGCTCAAGGCGGCGCAGGCCGCGGGCGAAAAGCTGCCCCTCACCGTGACCGGGAAGGCCGAGCAGAACGAGCATGCCTTCGCGACCTATGCGTACGGCATCGAGGTCGAGGTCGACCGCGACTCCGGGGCGATACGCATCACCGACGCGCTTCTCGTGGCCGATGTGGGCACGGTCATCAATCCCATCGCCGTGCGCGGCCAGATGGAAGGCGCGTTCGCATACGGCCTCGGCCAGGCGCTCATGGAAGAACTCGTGCTCCAGGACGGCCGCGTGGTGACCGCGAACCTGGGCGACTACAAGATCCCGACCATGGGCGACGTGCCTCCGCTGCGGCTCGTGATGCTGACCGCGGCGAAGGGGCCCGGTCCGTTCGGAGCCAAGTCGATCGGGGAGCTCGCGAACCCTGGCGTCACCGCCGCCGTCGCCAACGCCGTCGCGGACGCCTGCGGCGCGCGCGTCTTCTCTCTGCCCGTCACCGCGGAGAAGGTGCTCGCCGCGCTCACGAAGGCGTGACGACCGCCGCGGTCGCCGTCGTCGGCGCGGGCATGGCGGGCATCGCCGTCGCGCACGAGCTCGCCGTGCGGCGCGGGATCCGCGACGTCGTCCTCATCGACGAGCGCGCGCCGCTCACGCTCACGTCCGACAAGTCGAGCGAGTGCTATCGCAACTGGTGGCCGGGACCTGACGACGCGATGGTCGCGCTCATGAACGACTCGATCGACCGCCTCGAGGCGCTCGCCGACGAGTCGGGTGACGCCTTCCACATGAACCGCCGCGGCTACGTCTGGGCGACCGCGGATCCGTCCCGTGCCGGATCCCTGCGCCGCGACGCCGAGGAGAGCTCGCGCCTCGGCGCCGGTCCGCTGCGCGTCCACGAGGGGACGTCGCGGTCCGCATACGTCCCGCCCGCCGCGGCGGGCGTCGATCGCGGCCTGACCGGCGCGGACCTCCTCCTCGATCCGGCGCTGATCCGCGAGCACTTCCCGTATCTGGACGACGACGTCGTCGCGGTGCTCCACGCCCGGCGCTGCGGCTGGATGAGCGCGCAGCAGCTCGGGATGTATCTCATCGAGCGCGCGCGGGACCGCGGGCTGCGTCTGCTTCGCGCCCGCGTCGAGGGCATCGACGTCCGCGACGACCAGGTCGTCGGCGTGCGAACGAGCGCGGGGACGGTCGCGACGGAGGTGGTCGTCGACGCCGCCGGACCGTACGCCGCGGACCTCGCGCGCGGCGCCGGGGTCGAGCTGCCCGCGTTCAACGAATTGCACGGCAAGGTCGCGTTCCGCGACGACCGCCAGGCGATCCCGCGCGGCGCGCCGTTCCTCATCTGGGCCGATCCCGTTCGGCTGTGGACCTCCGACGCCGAGCGGGGTGACGTCCCGGCGGAGTGGCTCACGCGCACATACCCGTCGGGTGCGCACCTGCGGCCCGAGGGAGGCCCGCGCAGCGACGCGCTGCTGCTGATCTGGTCGTACGAGGAGCACCGCGAGCCGCCGAAGTATCCGATCACATACGACCCGTCGTTCGCCGAGATCTGCCTGCGCGGCCTCGCGCGGATGATCCCGCGCCTCGCCGATTACGTCGGTCACGCGCCGCGCCCGGTGATCGACGGCGGCTACTACACGCGGACCGAGGAGAACCGGCCGATCATCGGGCCGCTCCCGATGCGCGGGCTGTACGCGTCGTGCGCGTTCGGCGGCTTCGGGATCATGGCC
>DASQIF010000130.1:0-3137 GCA_035631715.1 Candidatus Acidiferrales bacterium | reverse complement strand
ACGCTGCTGCGCGCGCCGGTGAAGGTGGGCAAGGACGCCGCCACGGGCGCGGGCGCCGTCGTGACCAAGGACGTGCCCGACGGCATGATCGGCATCGGCATGCCGGCGCGGATGCGCGAGCGCAAGAAGCCCCAGAAGAAGACCTGATGGACGGCACCGCGCTCTCCCTGCTGCTCATGGAGCTCGCGCTCGTCGTCGTGCTGTCGATCCTTTCGGCCAGCGAGGCCGCGCTGCACACCATCCGGCGCCCCGGCGTGATCGAGGAGCTCGCGCAGCACGGCGGCCGCCGCGCCGGCACCGTCGGCCGGCACCGCGCGCAGTACCTGGCCGCGATCCAGGTGAGCGAGTTCCTCATCGTCTTCGCGTACGCCGGCATCGCGGCGGCGTTCATCGCGCCGCGCCTCTCGGCGATGCTCTCGTTCTTCGGCATCGCGGCCGTGTTCAGCGCCGTCACGGCCGTCGTGGTCACCGTGGCCGTGCTGTCGCTCGTCGCGGTGCTGTTCGGCCTGTTCGTGCCTCGCGCCATCGCCGCGCGGCACGCGCAGGGCGTGCTCCTCGCGCTGGTCTGGCCGCTCGAGGCCGTGAGCTGGGCGACGCGGCCCCTCGTGGTCGTGCTGTTCTTCCTGACGCAGATCGTCACGAAGCCCTTCGGCGGCATCGCGCAGGCGGGCGCCCTGGTCACCGAGGAGGAGATCCGCGCGCTCGTCGAGACCGGCCAGGCGCAGGGCGTCCTCGAGCCGAAGGAGCGCGAGATGATCTCGTCCATCTTCGAGATGGGCGACAAAGAGGTGCGCGAGGTGATGATCCCGCGCACCGACCTCGTCGCGCTCGATGTCCGCACGCCGCCGAATCAGGTCATCGAGGAGATCACGAAGGTCGGCCACTCGCGTCTTCCGGTGTACGAGGGGTCGGCCGACAACATCGTCGGCGTGCTGTTCGTGAAGGACCTGTTCCGCCGCCTCGCGCGCGGCGACCGCGACTTCGAGCTGCGCCGTCTCCTGCGGCCGGCGCACTTCGTCCCGGAGACGAAGAAGGTGGACGACCTGCTGCGGGAGATGCAGCGCGACAAGGTGCACCTCGCGATCGTCGTCGACGAGTACGGCGGGACGGCCGGCGTCGTTACGATCGAGGACCTCGTGGAGGAGATCGTCGGCGAGATCCGCGACGAGTACGAGGTGGAGCAGGAGCAGGTGCTGCCGATCTCGGAGAGCGAGGCGGTCATGGACGGGCGCGTGCCGTTCGAGGATGTCCGCGAGACGTTCGACCTCGACATCGAGTCGTCCGAGGACTACGACACGCTCGGCGGCTTCATCACCAACCGGCTCGGCCGCTTCCCGCGTGCCGGTGAGTCGATCGACGTCGCCGGTGTCCGCTTCACCGTCGAGAGCATCGAGGCGAAGCGCATCCGCCGCGTGCGCGTGACACGCCTCGAGCGCTCAGCCGAGCCGATATGACCCTTGGCCCGGCGGACGAGGACCTCATCAAGGTCGCGGCTCTCGCGCGCCAGCGCGCCCACGCGCCGTACTCGAAATACAAGGTCGGCGCGGCGATCCGCACGAAGCGGAACAAGGTGCACGCCGGCGCCAACGTCGAGAACGCGTCGTACGGCCTCACCGTCTGCGCCGAGCGCGCCGCGGCCTTCGCCGCCGTGAACGCGGGCGACAAGGCGTTCGAGGCGATCGCCATCGTCATCGATGACGACAAGCTGCCGACGCCGTGCGGCGCGTGCCGTCAGGTGCTGGCGGAGTTCTCGCCGGCGATGCGCGTGGTCCTCGCGACGACCGGCGGGCTGCGCAAGGCGACGACGCTGGCCGAGCTGCTCCCCGATCCGTTCCTGCCGCAGAACCTCGCCTAGTTCTTCGTCTGCGCGTCGGTGAGCGCGCGATAGAACGCGGAGGCGTGCGTCATGTCGAGCTCGTCGAGCCCACCGCTGATCCGCTCGCCCGACTCTTTGCCCGCGGACTCGACGTGGATCGTGCCGTAGTCGCGGATCATCGACAGCGGGAACGGACGGCTGAGGCTGACGTCCTGCATGCGGTCGAGGAGGAGCGCGGCCTGGTTGCGGTTCACGACGCCCCACGATGCGATGACGCGGCGATCCGTCAGCACGAACCACTTGCGGCTCCACGGGAGCCAGCGGAAGAAGAGCCACAGCAGCAGGACGACGAAGGCGATGAGGCACACGCCCGCGATGACGTCCATCTGCGTGCTGTTGAGCTCGCCCGCCCGCGGCGCGGAGAAGTACAGCGCGCCGACGATCAAGAGGATGTCGATCACGACGAGCGGCTCCCACAGGAACAGCGGCCGCGTGGCCATGATGACGTGCTCGTTCGGCTCGAGGATGATCCCGCCGGGCGCCTTGTCCGCCATCGGCGGAATTATGCGGTCGCGGCCCCTGCCGGCTCGTTCGCCCCCGTGGCCATGCGCACCAGGCGCTCGAGGAGCTCGGCCGGCTCGGCGGCCGCGAGGCGGACGCCGTGCAGGACGCTGAACGCGCGGTCGCGGTGCTCGGCGATCTCGCGCTCGATCGCGGTGCGGACGTCGAGCTCGTCCAGGATGGCGCGGATGCGCTCCACGTTCGGCTGAGGCAGGGGAGCGCGCGGGGCGAAGAGCGAGTCGAGCTCGGCGCGCACCTTCGGCGACACCCGGTCGAAGGCCAGCGCGACCGGGAGCGACTTCTTGCGCTTCACGAGGTCGTTCATCTCGATCTTTCCGGTGCGTTCGGTCGTGCCCCAGATGCCCTGCACGTCGTCGTACGCCTGGTACGACTGGCCGACCTCGGCGCCGAACCGCGCGAAGGACTCGTGCACGGCGCGGTCGTCGGTCGCGAGGATCGCGGGCGCCTCGGTCGAGGCGGAGAAGAGGGCACCGGTCTTCTTCGCCGCCATCGCGCGGTACCGCTCGGCGGTCACGTCGGTGCGGGACTCGAAGCTGATGTCGAGGAACTGGCCCTCGCACACCCGCACGCAGGTCCGGTCCATGAGCGCCGACAGGTCGAGGATCCGCTCGGCGGCGAAGCCGCGGTCGCGAAGGCGCTGCAGGGCCAGGCGCGACACCGCGTACATCCCGTCGCCGGCGTTGATGTCCTGGGCCTCGCCCCAGACCGACCAGACCGTGGGCCGGTGGTGCCGGCGCGG
>DASQIF010000129.1:0-6200 GCA_035631715.1 Candidatus Acidiferrales bacterium | reverse complement strand
AGGACGGATCGGTCGCGTCGGAGTAGACGCCGAGCGCGTCGCAGTGCCACACGTCGACCTGCGCGCCGGAGAGCGTGGTGCACTGGCCGCCCGCGATCTTCGAGACGTTGAACGTGAGGGCGAGCGCCATGCCCGGGCGGACCGCGTTCGTCGTCGGATCCGAGCGGATGTCGGTGCGCTCGAGCTTCTCGTCCACGAAGTACGGGCCCTCGGTGAGCGCCGGCCGCACGATGCACGAGGGCAGCGCGACGGTCGTTCCGCCGGTAGCCGCGACGGTCGCGGCGCTCGTTGCGGCCGGTGATGCGCCGCCGGTGAACACAGCGGATGGAGCGCAGGCCGCAAGACCGGTGACCCCGAGGAGCGCGATGGCCTCGCGCCGACTGAGGACCCTCCCGATCGGACGGTCGTCGCTATCCATTCGCGGGGCCGGTGGCCACGATGTCGACCACGAGCCGGATCTCATCGACGACCGAGAGCACGTTGAAGTTGGAAGCCGGTGGACGCATCCCGAAGTCACCGAACTTCCACGTCGGATTCGCGGTCGCGGTGACGGTGAGCTTCGCGCCGTCGCGCCTGCCGACCACATCGAAGGTGACGTCCTTCGTCGTCCCGTGGATGGTCATCTTCCCCGCGAGCGTGAACTTCAGATCGCCATTGGGGATAGGGACGGAAAGCCCGGTGGCCTTCGTCGGCACGAACGTCGCCGTCGGGAACTGGCGCACACTCAGCGTGTCCTGCTTGATGAAGTTGTCGCGTTCACGCTGATCCGACGCGAGCGTGGTCATGTCGATGGTGATCTTGGAATCGGCCGAGAACGTCCCGTCCGCGTTCACGCTGAATCCGCCCGAGGCGTTCTTGGCTGTCAGCACAGCGTCGGACGGCAGATTCACACGAGCCAACTGCTCGCGCACGCTCACCGTCGCTTTCGTGTCGGACGAGATCGTCCACGCGAAGGCGGCCGCCGTCGTGGTCGTCGCGGTCGCCGAGGTGGTGGCCGTCGGTGCGACGGTCGGGGAAGCCGTCGGAGCCGTCGCCGCGCTGCCACAGGCGGCGAGAACGAATCCCGAGACGGCGAAGATGCGAAGCGCGAGCCGGGTCATGCGTGCCCTCCTTAAGGGATGAGCGACAAGCATGACGGGGGCTGAACGCGCGTTGATGAGAGCCGTCTAAGTCGGACGGGCTGGGCGCGCGGTCTTAGACGACGTTCAGCTCTTCGTTCTTGCGGCGGCCGCGACGGCGTGGCGAAACGGCCGGCTGCGAGAACGGGGTCGCGCCGGGGAGCTGGGACGGAACGTGGGTGTAGCCGTGCGCCTCGAGCTCGTGCTTGTTGCGGCGGTCCGCGGCCTCACGCAGGGCCTCCATGGAGTCCTGGTTGGTGAGAACGAAGATCGACTCGCAGTCGGGGTTGGCGCGGCACGGGAGACCTGACCTATTCATATCCCTCACAACGCTGGTGGGACCTTTGTGATTCCACCAGCCCTATATCTAGTACGCACTTGATCGCTCGGTAGATTCGGTGGGCAGGGAGGGAATCGAACCCCCACAGCCAAAGGCGGCTGATCTACAGTCAGCGGAGCACACCACCTGCTCAACCTGCCCGGGATTCGATGTCCGTAGCCCTGATTTTACGGGTTTCGCGCTCCCGAAGCCACCCCCCGAGAATGCCCCTGTGGACGACCGCACCCTGCGCATCGCCGTGCTGCTTTCGGCCCATCTGATCTTCCTGTCGGCGGCAGCCCTGCGCATCCTTCGCGGGCAACGCGGCCACCAGCTGATCGCCGAGTCGCCCTGGTGGGTCCAGTACTACCCGCCCCTCGTCTGGCTGCCTTTTCTCGTCGCGTACGTGCAGCCGATGCCCGTGGACCTCGACCGGAACGTCCAGCTCGCGGGCCTGGCGCTCTGTGTCGCGTCCGCGCTATTCGCGGCGTGGGCGATGTGGTCTCTTGGACCGAGCTATGGCATCCGCATGGACATCTTCGAGGGGCACCGCCTGGTGACCGCGGGCCCGTACGCGCTGGTCCGGCACCCGATGTACCTCGGGATCGTCCTCTTCCACATCGGCGCCTCGCTCGCGCTCGAGAGCACGCTGCTCCTCGCGGCGACGCTCCTTTATGTCGTGCCGCTCACCGCGATCCGCATCGTCGCCGAGGACAAGGTGCTCGCCGCGGCGTTCGGCGAGGCGTTCGCGTCGTACCGGCAACGCGTCCCGACCCTGCTCCCCTTCCGCGCCTGATGCGGTCTCCGGCGCGGACCGCCCTGGCCGAGGGCTGGCCGGTCCTGCTCACGAGCGTCGTCGTCGGCGCGACGTACGGCGTCGTCGCGCGGCAGGCCGGGCTCAGCGTGTTCGAGGCCAGCACGTCGAGCTTCATCGTGTTCGCGGGAGCCTCGCAGTTCGCGATGCTCGAGCTCCTGAAGGGCGGCGCCAACTCGCTCGAGATCGCGCTCGCGATCGCGCTCATCAACGCGCGGCACGCGCTCATGGCCGCCGCGCTCCGGCCATTCCTGTCGCGGGCGCCGCTCGTGAAGCGTCTCGGTCTCGGCTACATCCTGACCGACGAGGCCTTCGCGCTGGGGATCGGCTGGTTCCGCCGTGAGCGCCGCGAGATCTCCTACTACGTCACGTTCGGCATCGGGCTCTGGGCCTGCTGGAACGTGTCGACCATCGCCGGGGCGGTGCTCGGCGCCTCGTTCGACCGCCCCGAGCGCTTCGGCGTCGACTTCGCGATCACCGCCGTCTTCGTCGCGATCGTCGCGACGAGCGCGCGACACCGCGCCGACCTCGCCATCGCCCTCGCCGCCGCGGTCGTCGCCGCGGCGCTCAGGCTCGCGGGCGCCTCGACCCTGGCCGTCGTGATCGCGGGCGCGGCCGCGCCGCTCCTCGCGCTCCGGGGCCGGCGGTGACCTTCTGGATCGCGATCGCGCTGGGCGGCCTGGCGACCTACCTGCTGCGCACGCTGCCGCTCGCGATCACGGTGCGTGGCACGGCGCCGGCCCCGCTGCGCGCCTATCTCGACGCGCTTCCGATCGCGATCATCGCCGCGCTCGCGGGCGCGGGCATCGCGGTGCCCGACGGCGGGCCGACGGGCGGCGCCGAGGTCGTGGCCGGCGCGGTGGCGTTCGCGCTCGCGGCGTGGCGGCGCAATCTGCTCCTGGCGATGCTCGGCGGTGTGGTCGTCGTCGCGGCGCTGCGGGCGGTCGGGTTCTAGGTGCCGCGAAGGGCGTTCGCGTCGCGCAGCTCGACGAGACGCGGCGCGGCGTTCGCGGCGATGCCCGCGACGCGCGTGAGGACCGGCTCGGGGAGCGGGCTCTGTTCGGTCTGCAGCGTGAGCACGCCGACGCACACCTCCCCCGCGCGGATCGCGCACTGGACGGTGTGGATCTCGACGTTGCGCGAGCCGCTGCGGAGCGTGCGGTGGCCGCGCACCCATCCGTCGGCGTGCGCGGCGGCGCCGTCGGGGCCATCGTCGAGGCCGTCGCGGCGGAGCGCGGCGCCGAGCTCTTCATCGGCGGCGACGCGGTAGCGGTAGACGACCTCGTCGTGCGACGCGTGGTGCATGGCGAGCGCGAATGCCGCGGTCGCATTGAGACCATTTACGGCATCGCGGACCACACGCGCGACGTCGCGCACGCTCGCGGCGGCGCGGATCGCATCGCGCACCGGATCCGGCAGCTCGCGCTTGCGCTCGGGAGCGGGCGCGGCGGGCGCCGCGGTGCGCGATGCGAACGCGCGGTCGATCTCGGTACGGAAGGTCGCGAGCCGCTGCTCGATGCGCTGATCGAGCGCGGCCTGAAGCGCTTGGTCGATGCGGAGGACGAGCTCGTCGAAGCGCTCCGCGGAGAGCGCGGGGGCGGGGGCCGTCTGCGGCTCGGGCGACTCGATCGCGGGCTCGGCTTGGACCTCGTCGCGGACGACCGTGAGCCGCCGGGGCGCAACCGGCGCGGGAGCCTGCGGCTCGGCCTGTGGGGTGGTCGCGTCGGGGAAGGTCTCCTCGAACTCAAGGCCTTCGGCGAATGTTGCGTTTCCGCGGGAGAGCATGCCCATCGCGCATGAGTGTCGTCACCGCGCTCGCGCGCGGCATCCCGATTACGGGGGAGCTAGAGCGCGCCCGAGGTGTCGCAGCGCGCCGGGTCACCGCTCTGATACCCGGTCAGGAACCACTTCTGTCGCTGCGCCGACGTGCCGTGCGTGAACGAGTCCGGCGTCACGCGACCCTGCGTCGCCCGTTGGATGCGGTCGTCGCCGACGGCCGACGCCGCGTCGAGCGCGTCCGCGATCTCAGCCTGCGTGGGCGTGACGAGATAGCCCGTGTCGGCGGCGTGCTTGGCCCACACGCCGGCGTAGCAGTCGGCCTGCAGCTCGGTGCGCACGGACTGGCTCTGCGCGCCGGTTCGGGCGGAGTTCGTGAGCGCGCCGAGGAGATCCTGCACGTGATGCCCGTACTCGTGCGCGACGACGTAGCCCTGCGCGAACGGTCCGGCGTTGGCGCCGAGCCGCGTGCGCATGTCCGTAAAGAACGAGATGTCGAGGTAGACCTTGCCGTCGTCCGGGCAGTAGAACGGCCCCATCGCGGTCTGCGCCGTGCCGCATGCGGACTGCGTCTCGCCGGTGAAGAGCACCGTGGTCGCGGGGTGGTACGTCTTCCCGCTCTGCGCGAACTCATCGCTCCAGTACTTCTGCACGCTGTCGACAAAGCCGACGATGCGGCAGTCGTCGCGGCGGTTCGCGTCGGCTCCGGTCTGGCATTCGCTCGTGCTCGGTCCGTTCTGCACCGTCGCGGTATCCGTGGGGACGGACTCGAGGATGCTCGTCGGGTCGACGCCGAGCAGGAGCGACGCGATGAGGATCACGATGCCGATCCCGCCACCGCCGACGATGAGCCCGCCACGACCGACGCCGCGCGAGTCCTGTACCTGCGAGGGATCGAGGCGCGCGTTGTCGTTGAAGGTCACGCAGGAGAGGACGCAAGAAGGCTGCCACGGGCCGGATCCGAGCCGTCCCGGGGCTCGCCACACGGGATGGGCGGCTTACCGTCGCCTCTGGCGGCGCCCTTCGCAGAGCCGCGGCATTCCGTCGAACGGCATGAGGCAGGGCTCCGCTCGGACCTCGGCGGGCGCGTTCGGTGTGTGCGGCAGCTCGAGCGCGCCGGCCGCGTAGTAGGCGGCGGCGCGCGCACGAAAGAAGCCCCCATCGTCGTCCGCGTTGAAGGATCGCGCGACGTTCCCATTGATGGGCGAAGGATCGGTGACACCATCGTGCAGCGCGTCGCAGGCGCAGGTCGCACCGGAGCCGCCCGGGCCGAAGATCGCCCCCACCACACCCGCGTCCGCATATGCGCGCAGGTGCGCACGACTCGGGTCGTCGAGAAGCCACTCGACGTGATTGTCCTGGTAGTGGCCCCACGTGTTGTTGACGGCCCGCATCTTCGTATTGCCGATGGGCATCTGCCACAGGACGATGCGCTTGCCGGTGTCGCGCGCGAACGTCGCGAGGAAGCGCACATTGCGTGCGTAGTCGTCCTCGCCCCACCACGCGGCGCGATCGCCGTACTCGGCCACCTTGAAGCCGGCGTCGCGGTCGCTCGATTCCGCGAACACCAGATCGAAGCTCGCATCAAGTGACGCATAGAAGGCGCTGGCCCCGTGCGCGAGGAGCTCGACCGTGTCGAGCGGCGGTTTGAGATAGAGGATGTCCTGCCCAGTGCCCCAGCTGCTCAGGTGGTACGCGAGCAACACGTTGGGCCCGTAGCGGTCGCGGAGCGACACGATCGCCCGCGCGAGACCGACCGCGCTGTCGGGTAGACCATCGAGCCCGTCGAACGCGGTCGACCCGACCTTGACCGGGACGAGCGCGGGATCGGAGAAGAGCGCGCGGCGCTGAATGAAGCCCCACAGGTCGGGCTCGAAATGAAGCACCACGGTCCGCGGTCCGGCCGCGGCGGCACGCTGGAAGAACGTGCGGAGGTCCGCGAAGTACCTGGCCATGATCGCGGTGTCGTTCAGCGTCGCGTAATCACGGTCACCCTCGTCGCCGGCCGCGATCGGCGACGAATGCAAGAGCATGTAGTAGTCGAACACCGGTGTGATGTTCTGAGCGAACGACTCCGTCGCATAGTCCGAGACGAAGCGGCCGTCCGGGGCCCATGTCGTCCAGCCGGCGTCGACGCCGCCGGCGAGATATTGCGAGCGAAGCCCGAATGGCG
>DASQIF010000128.1:0-4074 GCA_035631715.1 Candidatus Acidiferrales bacterium | reverse complement strand
GGACGGGATGATCCTCGCGCGCGAGTTCGAGATCGTCCTCAACTCGGGCGCGTACACCGACAACAGCCCGCTGGTGAACTCGAAGACCGCGAACCGCTGCTTCGGCCCGTACAAGATCCCGGCGCTGCGCGTCGTGTCGCGGTCGATGTTCACCAACACGGTGCCGGCGTCGTCGCTGCGCGGCTTCGGCGCGCCGCAGGGTAACCTCGGCGGCGAGCTGCAGATGGACGAGGCCGCGGCGAAGCTCGGCATCGACCCGGTCGACCTGCGCCTGCGCAACCTCGTCGGCCCGGGCGAGACGCTCCTGCCGGGCCGCCGTCCGCTCGACGCGGACCTCAAGGACGACCTGCGCTGCCTGGTGCAATCGCTCGGCTGGCCGGGCCAGCAGGGCGGCGTCACCGTCGGGTTCGGCGTCTCCGCGTCCGACGCCGGCGCGTATCCGACGTCAACGGCCGCGGTGCGCATCCACTCGGACGACTCGGTGACGCTCTTCACCGGATCCACCGAGCTCGGCCAGGGCTCGCGCACCGTGCTGAGCCAGATCGTCGCGGAGGAGCTCGGCGTGCCGCTCGACACGGTCGGCATCGTCGGTGGCGACACCGGCGTCGTGACCTACGAGCGCACCACCGGCGCGAGCCGCACGACGACCGTGACCGGCCGCGCGGTGCAGGAGGCGTGTCGCGACGCGCGCCGCCGCGTGCGCGTCCTCGCGGCCGACGTCTTCAAGGTCGACGCGACCGCGGTGGCCGACGCCGCCGCCGGCGTGCGCGTGAAGGACCGCGACTACGGGTACGGCGAGATCATCGAGCGCTGGTTCGGCGCGGGCGGCGAGGTCCTCGGACACGGCGCGGTGCGCAAGGCCGACGGCTTCGCGCAGATGCCGCCGTTCTACGAGATCGGCTGCAGCGGCGTCGCGCTCTCGATCGACCGCGAGACCGGCGTCGTGCGCATCGAGAAGCTCGCGACCGTCGGCGACGTCGGCTTCGCCATCAACCCCGCGCTCGTGCACGGCCAGGATCTCGGCGCGGCCACGATGGGCATGGGCGCCGCGCTCCGCGAGGAGCTCGTGTACGAGGGCGGGCAGCTCGTGAACTCGAACGTGGTGGACTACCGCGTGCCGCGCTTTGGCGATCAGCCGCGCGAGATCGACCTCATGCTGGCCGAGCGGCGCGACGGTGCTGGCCCATATGGCGCGAAGGGCGCCGGGGAAGGGGCGGGGAACACCATCGGCTCATCGGTCGCGGCCGCGATCGGCCGCGCCATCGGCGTGTTCCCGCACGAGCTTCCCGCGACGCCCCAGCGCGTGTGGCGTCTGCTACGCGAAAACGACGAGCGAGCCAGACGCTAGCGCGCGGCTAACGCCGCGCGGCCATCTCCCGCTGCATCTCCTCCATCGCCTTCTCGTCCATCGGGCTTCCGAGCTGGAAGTAGTTGCCGTCGGGATCCGAGAACGTGCCGATGAACATGCCGCCGCCGTCGTGGCCGCTGCCTTCGCTCGGGTCGTACGGCTCCTTCACCACGATCGCGCCGGCCGCCTTGAGCCGCGCGAACTCGCCCTTCACGTCCGGCGTCTCGAGGTTCCAGATGACGCGGCCGGGCTCGCGGTTCTTGCCCTTCACCTGATCGTGCGGACCGAACATGACCGTGGCGTCCCCGAACCGCCAGCCGAAGTACTTGTCGTCCTCCCACGCCGGCTTGCCGAAGAGCTTCGTGTAGAAGGTCTTGAGCTGCGCGGGGTTCTCCGAACCGATGAGCACTCCACTGAACTTCATGTCGCACCCCCTTGAGCGTCGAGCCTAGCCCGTGCGCGCTGCTGGGTTGGCGGCTAGCTGTGCGCGCGAGACGGCGCGTCCTTCTGCTTCTCGTAGCCTGACCAGAGCGATTCGTAGAAGTAGCGGATGCCGAACTCGATGCGCAGCGTCCGTGCGCGCGCGTCGGAGTCGTTGAAGTGGCCGTGATGCGTCATCTTCGGCGGGACGTGGATCGCGTCGCCGGCCGACCACTCGTAGCGCTGGCCATCGATCTCCGAATAGCCACGCCCATCGAGCACGTAGAGCATCGCCTCGGTGTGCGTGTGGCTGTGGCTCTTCGAGTGCGGCGACTCCTCGAAGATCGTGGACATCGCCACGGCCTTGGCGCGGAAGCCGTTCGTCTCGTCGGTCGGGCTCTCGCTGCCGCCCATGAGGATCCAGATGCCGGCGTGTCGATGCCCGCCCTTGTCAGCCTTCGCGTTCGGGTGCGCGATGCCCGCGTCGCGGCGCGCGTTCTCGTCCATCGCGTCCTCGAGGTGCAGCGCGATGCGCCGCCCGTCGGCCGCGAACTGCGAGGCCTGTCGCGGATACGTCTTCGCGAGCGAGCCGTCGGCGGGCCCCTTGTCCTCGAGGTGCACGAGGCGCCCGAGCTTCGTCGCGAAGTCGAGATCGATGGTGTGCGCTGACAGGTAGACCGCCGCGTCGCTCCCCGTGTTCACGAGCTGGTGCTCGGCGCGATAAGGAATGTGGAGCGTCGTGCCCGGCTTCCAGTCGTACCGCGCGCCGTCGATCACCGCGAATCCGGTGCCCGCGAGGATGTGGATCGCCTCCTCGCCGTGCGCGTGACGGCCGGTCCGCCAGCCCTGCGCGATCTCGCATTTCACGAGAGCGCTTCCCATCGTGAGAAACCCCGAGCGGTACCCGATGACCATCGCGCAGCGCGCGTCCTGCCGCGTCTCGACCCAGCGCAGGTCGGAGCCGCGCGCGACGATCGGCGCCTTCGCGACGGCGTCGTCGAGCGAGGCGCTGAGTTTCAGCCAGTCTTCGTAAAAGTCGCTCATCGCGAAAGTGGATACCTCTCGGTGCGTTCTGTCTCCACTATCTGTATAAATCGAATGCGTGCGGACGGATGAGGTGACCTTCTATAGCGACGGCGTCCGGCTCCACGGCTTCCTCCATCGCCCCGATCGAACGGACGGCCGCGCGCCGTTCATCGTCCAGGGGCCGGGATGGATGGGCCTGGCCGACGCGAAGCTCTACGAGCCGTACCACCGCGCCTTCACCGAGGCCGGTTTCGCGCTCCTGATCTTCGATTACCGCGGCTTCGGCGCAAGCGACGGCGAGCGCGGCACGCTTTCGCCGGCCTGGCAGCTGGCGGACTGGCGGAACGCGGTTGCGTACATGCGGGGCCGCGACGACATCGATCCGCGGCGCGGGGCGATCTTCGGCAGCGGCGGCACCGGGGGTGGCAACGCGGTGCTGGTGGCCGCGGCCGAGCCGGAGATGCGCGCGACGATCAGCCAGGTCCCGATCGCCGACGGCCGCGACTGGCTGCGCCGCCAGCGCGCCGACCACGAATGGAAGGCGTTCCTCGAGTCTGTCGAGGCGGACCGCCGGGTTCGCGCCACGACCGGCACCGGCACGAACGTGCATCCGCGCAAGGGCATCGCCATCGATCCGCCCGAGCGCGCGACCACCACGGTGAAGGCCGACGTCGACGCGCGCGTGCCCACATCGGTCCCGCTCGCGTCGGCGCAGGGCATCCTCGAGTACCGGCCGATCGACGCCGCGCCGCGCGTGCACGGCCTCATGGTCATCGCCGTCGCCGAGGACGCCATGACGCCGACCGATCACGCCGAGGAGCTCTACGAGGCCGCGCCGGCGCCGAAGCGCCTCGTCATGCAGCGGAACACGACGCACTACGCGGCGTACAAGCAGTACGGACGGCAGGTGATCCCGCTCATGGTCGACTGGCTGCGCTCGCGCGTGCTGCGCGACGATCGCGACGGTGACGCGCGGGTGATCGAGATCGCCGGGGAGGCCGCATGAACGACATCGTCATCCGCGGCGTGACGGCCGTCCTCGAGGACGGCGTGCGGCGCGCTGACATCGGCATCGACGGCGAGCGCATCGCGCAGGTCGCGGCCGCGGGCTCGCTCCCGAAGGGGAAGCGCGACATCGACGCGGCCGACCTCGTGGCGCTGCCGGGGATGATCGACATGCACTCGCATCACCGCGAGCCGGGCTTCACCCACAAGGAGGACCTCGCGTCGATGGCGCCGCAGTGCGCCGCGGGCGGCGTCACCACGTCCGTCGCGATGCC
>DASQIF010000127.1:0-7018 GCA_035631715.1 Candidatus Acidiferrales bacterium | reverse complement strand
ACGCCGATGTGCTGGGTCTGTCCGGTCAACGACCTCTGCCCGTATCCGAAGAAGACGAAGGACCCCGCGTCGCGAGCCACCCCGCGAACGACGCGACGAGCAGCGTCACCACGTCGAGCGCGATGACGATGACCGTGTCCGCGACCACGTCGCTCGCGTAGCTCGCGGAGGGCGCGAGCCCGAGCGCCTCGAACACGATGTAGGCCACGCCGACCATCACGCCGTGCTGCAGACCCACGGAATTGGCCCATTTTCCGGCCACAAAGCCGCCGACGCCGACACCGAGGATGGTCGCAGCGACGCCGAACGGAGGAGCGAGGAATTGCTGTGCGCCGATCGCGACGATCACGGCGATCGCGACACCCGCGATGATCGCGCGCCACTCGAGCCGTGGTCTCGTCGTGCGAGCGTCGATGAGGAAGGAGAGTAGTCGCCGGGTGTGATGTTGGTGAAAAGAAAACCGATCCGCGAGGCCTACGCGGATCGGTGGGTTCGCGAAAGGTGCCAGGAACGTAAAACGAAAAAGCGGCGCCAAAGCGCCGCACGATCAGATGCTTAGTGCTTCTTGGACTTCTTAGCAGCCTTCTTCTTCTTCGCCGGCATCGGGATCACCTCCTTCTGGCCACGCGTTGTTCGGTAATAAACACACTGGCGCGCGGAATGTCAATGGTCGGCGGTCTATGGCGACGACGGCGGCGACGCGCTGCGGAGCTTCAGGATCACCCGCTGGCGGAGCTCCATCGGTGCCACATCGGAGGTGCAGCACTCCCGAAGCTGCTCCAGGAAGCGGGCTTCGAAGACGAATTCGTCGTCGCAGTCGTCGCATCCTTCGAGGTGCTTCCGAACCTGGTCGATCTCCGCCGGCGACAACTCGGTGTCCAGGAACGCGAAGAGCCGTTCGACGCAATCGTCGCAATCCATACCGCTACCCCTTTACCCCTTCTGCGGCGTCGCCCGGACCGCCGCGATGCCTCGCTCCTGAGCGAGGTCCAAGAGCCGTTTTTGCAGGAATTTCCGCCCCCGGTGGAGCCGTGACATGACCGTTCCGATCGGGATCCCGAGCATCTCGGCGATCTCCTTATAGGAGAAGCCCTCGACGTCGAGGAGCACAACGTTCCGGAACTTCTCGGGAAGGTCGGCGAGCGCGTCCTTCACCTCGGTGTCGACGATCCCGTTGAGGAACTCCGCCTCGGGGTCCGGCGAGGCGGATGCCGTCTTGAGGTCGGTCATCCGGCGGTACAGGGAGAACTCGTCGACGCCCTCGAGCTCGGTGAACTCCGGCTGCGCCTGGCGGCGCCGGTAGGAGTTGATGAAGGTGTTCGTGAGGATGCGGAAGAGCCACGCCTTGAGGTTCGTGCCCGGCGTGAACTGCTCGCGGAAGCGGAACGCCCTGATGTACGTCTCCTGCACGAGGTCCTCCGCGTCGGCCTCCGATCGCGTCATACGCAGGGCGGTGCGATACAGCGCGTCGAGGAAGGACAGAGCCTCGGTCTCGAACGGGTCGTTCGCCACTTGCCCACTGTACCCAACGGGTCGCGGCGTCCCCGGCATTCCCGATACTCGCCAGATGCGACGCCGACTGCGCGCGATCCTCGCTCGCTTGCGCCGCGTTTACGGCGATCCGCTCCCCCCGCGGCGCCTGGCGCCGCTGGACGAGCTCATCCTGACGGTGCTCTCGCAGAACACGAACGACACGAACCGCGACCGCGCCTATGCCGACCTGCGGGCGAAGTACCCGCGCTGGGATGACGTTGCGGACGCTCCGCTGCCCGCCATCGCGCGCGCCATCCGGCGCGGCGGCCTGGGGCCCACGAAATCGGTGCGCATACGCGCGCTGCTGCGCGAGCTCCGCGCTCGCGGGATGCCGCTGGACGAACGGACGTTCGCGCGCATGCGGTCGCGGGAGCTGTGGGATCTCCTCATCGGAATGACCGGCGTCGGTCCGAAGACCGCGGCCATCGTGTTGCTGTTCTCGCTCGGCCGGCCGTACTTCCCCGTCGATACCCACGTGCATCGCGTCACGCGACGGCTCGGGCTCGTGCCCGAGAGCGCCGACGCCGTGAAGGCGCAGGCGCTGCTCCAGGAGGCCGTACCGCCGGAGGAGATGTACGACCTCCACATCCTTCTCATCCGCCACGGACGCGAGGTCTGCGTCGCGCGCCGCCCGCTCTGCTCGCGCTGCACTCTGAGCTCGATCTGCCCGCGGATCGGGGTCGTCGGGGCGCGCTAAGCGCAGAGCGCGTCGAAGCCGCTGGTCGAGATGCCCTCGAGGTCCGGAGTGATGGCGAAGGCCTCGTAGCCGTCCTGCTCCGCGACGAACGCGAGGCCCTCCCGTCCCATCGCGAACGCCGCGGTCGCGAAGACGTCGGCGGTGAGGATGTCCGGTCCGACCACGGTGAAGCTCACGTAATCGGTCACCGGCCGGCCCGTGTGCGGGTCGTAGATGTGGGCGCCCTTCTCATAAGTCCCGGAAGTGGCGACGGCGAGGGCGTGCGCGAGGACGACCCGCGCCACCTTGTCGCGCTCGACCGGATGCCGGATGCCGACCCGCCAGGCGCGGCCGTCGCCGCTGCTGCCCCGCGTGCGCACGTCGCCCGCGCCGTCGACGAAATAGTTCAGATGACCGAGCCGGTCGAGGATCGCCGCACCGCGCGCCAGCGCCCACCCCTTGACGAGGCCCGACGGGTCGAGGCGACCGTCGTGCCATGGATCGAAATACCCGTGCGTCAGGGCACCGTACCGGCGACAGAGTCCGAGCACGTCCGCAAGGAGCGCGGGCGCGTCGCTGAGGGCCAGCGTCCCGCTGTTGATGCGTGACACCACGCTGGTCTCTTTGAACGGGCTGAACAGCTCGTCGATCGCGCGAAGCTCGGCGAATACGGCGTCGATGGACTCGGTCGTGGCGGCGTCATCGCGCACGTCGACGGTGATGGGCATGCCCATCACGTCCTCGGTTCGCCGGGCGCTAGGCGAGGTGCGCCTGCTTCAGCGCGTTATCGAGCGACCGGGCGTACGCGATGCTCGTGTAGGTCGCGCCGGAGACGATGTCGATGTTCGCGCTCTGCGCTTGGATCGCCTCGGTGCGGAGCATCGGCGCTGAGTACTGGCTGATCGCTGCCGACCGTGCGCGATCGCGCGGGAGCGCCACCGCCTGGACGTCGACGACCTTTTGATTCGACACGGTGATGCGCACCTGCACCGGCCCGTAGATCGTGCTGATCATCGCGCCGGTGAAGGCCCCGCTCGCCGCGGCGGTCCCCGGCGCGATGGTCGGCGTCGGCGCGGCCGTGCGGCCGGGCGGCGGCGTCACTGGCTCACGCGTGCGCGAGGCGGGCGTCGGCTGCGTCACCGCATCGACCTCGAGCGGCGTCACTTTGAACGTGACGAGCCATACGACGCCTACGATCGTGACGAGCAAGGCGCTGATCGCGCGTCTCATTTCAGAACTGGAACGCCTCCGTGTGGATCTGATACGGCGACACGCCGATATGCAGCAGTCCGCGCTTCACCTTCGCCGTCATGCCAAGGGGACCGCATACGAAGATATCGCGGTCGACGATGTCCGGGACGAGCGTGAGGAGATTGTTGGGCATGAGCCACTCGCCACCCGGACGCCCCAGAAGCGCGCGGTCGCTCAGCAGGTACTCGACGCGCGTGCCATAGGTCTTTGAGAGATCCCCGAGCTCGTCCCGGAACGCGAGCTCGCCCTCTCGCGTGCAGCGGTAGAGGACACAGACATCGACGCCGTCCTCGGCCAGATGCTCGGCCAGCGCGCGGATGGGTGTGATGCCGATCCCGCCCGCGACGAGAAGCGCCTTCTGCCGTGTGGCCGATCGTCGGGTGAAGCGGCCGAAGGGACCCTCGAGCAGCACCGGTGTCCCGACGCGGATCGACGAGGCATGCTCGTTGAAGTCGCCGGCGCGCTTCAGCGTGAGTCGCAGGTGCTCGCCGTTCGGCGTCGCCGAGAGCGAGAACGGGTGCGCTTCCCACCACCGCTTCGCGTCGAGGAATCGCCAGATCGCGAACTGGCCCGGCTCGAAATGGAAGTCGTGCAGATCCCTGCCGCCGACGTAGAGCGAGACCGCGCCGCTCGCCTCGCGCTCGACGCGCGCGACGTAGAACCCGTGCCGCAGTGAACGCGCGATCGGCCCGACGAGGCGATGGAGGACGATCGCCGCGAAGACGATCGCGTACAGGAGCCACCAGGACAGGGTGAAGAGCTCGTTCGCGATGAAGTCCGCGCCGGTGAGGATCTGGTGCGCGAACGCGAGCGCGATCGCGAGGTAGGCGTAGAGGTGGATGAAGTACCAGGTCTGGTACGACATCCCACGCCGCGCGGCGCCGATCGACGTGACCGTCACCGCCGCGAGCAGGACCGTGGCCCCGATCGCCGGCAGGACGCCGTCGTAGTGGACGATGAAGTCGCCCAGCTGACCGAGGATCGTGTCTCTTTGGTCGAGCGCGTAACCCATCGTCTGCGTGACGACGTGTGCGCCGATGAAGGTCGTCGTGAGGTATCCGTTCCACCGGTGCAGCCAGATCAGCCGTTCCATCCCGAACGCACGCTCCAGCCAGGGAAGGCGCGACAGCAGGAGGAGCTGCCATAGGAGTAGGTACGTGCCGATGAGCGCGGTGACGCGCCCGATGGTGTTGAGGCGGTCGGCATCGGTCTTCACCGGAACGGCGCCGCTCGCCGTCCACCAGAACAGCAGCACCGCCCAGAGCCCGGCGAAGAAGATCGACACCATCCAGACCTGACCGGGTCCGCTCCCTTGATCGGTCTCCTCAGGAACGATGAGCGCGGTGGTCGCGCCAGGACGCGGACGCGCTGAGACGAAGGGGGCGGGGCTCACATGAGCCAGTACACCACTCGACTGCCGCTGTTTCGTCGCGTTACGGACGCAGCAACCAGGCGAGGGCGTCCGGGCGGGCGCGGAAGACCGCGAGGTGGTCCTTGGCGTCGTCGGCTGCGATCGACTCGACCATGCGGTTCATCCCGTACACGAGCGGGTTCGACGCGAAGACGGCGATGCGGATGGTCTTCCGCGCGATGAGTGCGCGCCACTGTTCGACGATGCCGCGGAGGTCCTGCGGGAGGATGAGTCCCGGCCGGAGCTCGCTCTCGTCCATGAGGATGCGCGCGCCTTCGCCGAGCGCGGCGAGGGTGGCGATGAGGTCGCGGATCGTGGCCGTGTCGGCCTGGCCTGAGAAGCGCACGATGGTGACGTTGGTGCCGGCGACGGATTCGGGGAAGATCTCGTAGTGCGGCACCGCTGGAACGTACGCGCGTCGGGGGTCGGGGGACAGGTATCCTTTAGTCGTCGAGGGCGTCGCCGACGTATCGCGTTGCTCGATCTCCCTGGCGGGCGCTAGTGGGATACCGCACCGCTCACGTCGGCTTCGTCGCCTCGCTCGCGTGAGCTGCGGCTCCCGCGGACGAGGCTCCTCGCCGACGTAGCTCAGTCGGTAGAGCAGTGGTTTCGTAAACCACCGGTCGGCAGTTCGAGTCTGCCCGTCGGCTCAGGAAAAGCGTTCAGCCCTCGCGCGTCTGTGCGCCGTGCGCATCCAAGTCTTCAGGACCCACGTACCATGCCCGGACACTCGGCACGAGTGCCGAGTCGGGGAGGTTTGTATGCGTCTGTACCGGCGTCTCGCTCCTGCCATCGTGACATGCGCCCTACTCGTTGGGGCAGTCGTGGCAGGGAACATCGCGACCGCGAGCCCGAATCAGTTCCTCGATCCAGCCAACGGGCATTCCACGCTCGACAACGGCAAAGCGATCGCGCACCCGTCGAGCGGCAGCGAAGTGACGTTCGACGACGAGCGCGCGCTCGGCGCCGACGTTCAGAGCAGCGCGTCGTCGGACGCGCCGCCCGACGCGACCGCGACAGCCCTCGGCTGCGCGAACCGCGGCAGCGCGACGAACCCGCGCGTCAACCAGGACTGCACTCTCCGCCGGCAGGCCGAGGAGCAGATCACGGTCAACCCGGCCGACCCGACGAACATCGTCGCCGGTCAGAACGACAGCCGGATCGGGTTCAACAAGTGCGGCTTCGACTACTCGCTCAACTCCGGCACGACGTGGGGCGACGGCCTCCCGCCGTTCTTCCAGCACCTGTCGCCGATCGGGCACACGTATGACGCGGCCAGCGACCCGGCGGTCACCGTCGACGGGAACGGCCGTGCCTGGTTCGCCTGCGTGCTCTTCGACATCGCGTCGAACGCCACCGCCGTCGCGGCGGTCCGCTCGACGCCCGGCCTGAAGGGCTCGGCCTACTCGAACATCGGCGCCGGTCCCTCTCCGTTCATCGTGGCCGAGACGGCGAGCGGCACGGATTTCTTCGACAAGGAGTTCATCGCCGCGGACTGGCGCTCCGGTCACAGTGAGGCGTACATCACCTTCACCGACTTCCTCGCGTCACCCAGCTGCAAGCGTTCCTTCAACCGCAGCGCGTTCTGTGCTTCGCCGATCATGCTCTCGAAGTGGACCGGGTCGGCGTGGACGACGCCGATCGAGATCAGCGGTCACAGCTCCGCGCTCTGCGTCGGCGGCAGCACCTTCAGCAACAAGCAGGCGAACGCGGATGCCTGCAACTTCGACCAGGGATCGTTCCCGGTCGTGCTCCCCGATGGAAGCGTCTACGTCGCGTTCAGCAACTTCAACACGCCAACGCTCGTGAACCAGCAGCTCGGCGTTCACGTGAGCGCCGACCTCAGCACGATCAGCGCGCCCGTGCGGATCGGACTCGACGATGAGAGCAAGGCCGCGCTCTGCGACTTCGGCCGCGGGCCCGAGCAGTGCGTCGACTCGCTCAACATCCGCAGCGACGACTTCCCGGCCCTCGCGGTCGATCACACGAACGGTCACCTCGCGGCCGTGTGGACCGATACGCGCATCGGCGTCACCGGCAAGTACGACGTCGTCGTATCCGAGAGCTCCGACGGCGGTGTCACCTGGACCGACAGCGCCGGCGCGGGCACCGTTCTCACGCCGGCAGGCACGGCGGCGTACTCGATG
>DASQIF010000126.1:0-4232 GCA_035631715.1 Candidatus Acidiferrales bacterium | reverse complement strand
GTTCCTCGCGCGGACGCTCGCGCCGGACACCCTCCGGCGCGACGCGATCGTGCTCGTCGGCCTCGCCGCGGCATCCCAGCCGGTGTGGCTGCTCGCCGTCGGCGGGAATGTCGGTGGGTTCCTGCTCGCGATCGCCGCCACGACCGCGGCGCTGCTCATCGCCGAACGCCCGTTCCTCGGTGGGTCCGCCGCCGGATGGCTCGTGGTGAAACCGCATCCGCTGCTCCTCGCACTACCTCTCGTGCTCTTCACGCTCGACCGTCGGGTCGCGGCACGCGCGATCCTCGGGCTCATCGCGGTCGCCGCACCGATCGTCGCGCTGTCGCTCGCCGTCCGCCCAGGCTGGATCGGCGAGTTCCTCGTCTCCGCGGGCAGCATCGGCGGCGCCGGATTGCGACGCTCGACGGTCTTCGGTCTGGTGCCGAACATCGGCCTGGCGATCGCGATCGTTGCGGTGCTGGTCGGCACGTTCGTCCTCTGGGTCCGGTCCGCGCATCCGCGGCGTGCCGCGGTGATCAGCGCCGCGGTCCCGATATCGCTCTTCTCCGCGCCATACGGCTGGAGCTACGACCACATCCTGCTGCTCGTGAGCGCGGCGATCGTCATCGCGCAGGTGGCGACGGCCCACGCGCGTGTGCGATTCGCGTTCCTCATCGCACTCGCCGTCGTTCTCGTGCCCCTGACGTGGTCGCTCTACGCGATCGCGTTCCGCCGGGGCGACGAGGGGCTCTCCGGCATCACGCCGCTCGCGATGCTCATCGTCGTGGCCGCGGCGGCCCGGGTGCGAACAACCACGGACACGGCGTGAGGCGCACCCTCGCCGTCTTCGCCGTAATAGCTGTGCTCGCGACAGCCGCGCTCGCGTTGATCGGATGGCCGGCTCGCGCGTACCGCGATTCGGACTGGATGCAGTACTACGCCGGCTCGAGTGCCGTCCTCGCAGGCGCGTCGCCATGGGACCTCTCCTGGTGGCGCGCCTTCCATGCCGACGCCGGCAGCATCGTGCTGACTGGCCCGCCGCACACGGGCGACCCCGCGAGCGATTGGACGACGCCGTACCCGCTGTGGACGTTCCTCATGCTGGTCCCCTTCGCGCTCGCTCCGCTGTGGCTCGCCGCGCCGCTCTTCGCCGTCTCGCAGATCTTCGTCCTGCTGTTCGCCGCATGGCTCTTCGCGCGCAGGGCGATCGCCGTGCGAGCCGTGCCGCTCGCCATCGTCCTCATCGCATTCGCGCAACCAGTGTGGTCGCTCACCGCCGGTGGGAACGTGACCGGCTTCGCCGCGGCGGCGTTCACGGTCGCGCTCTGGGCCGCGCTGCGCGGGCGGCCGGGCCTCGCCGGCCTACTCCTCGTCGGAACGTTGCTCAAACCGCATCTGTTCGTCCTCGGCATCGTCGCCCTCGTCGCGTCCGTCCCACCGTCGGCGCGTCGGCGCCTCATCGGGAGCGCCGCAGTCGGCGCGCTGGCAATCATCCTGCCGTCGTTCATCTTGCAGCCCGGCTGGGTCGCGCCGTGGCTCACGGCCGTCACGCACTTGCAGACGACCTCGCTCAGCAACGCCACCGGCTGGACGATCGCGCGCCCGTTCACGAACGACTTCGTCCCATGGTCGGCGGCGGCAGTCGTCCTCGGCCTCGTCGCCTTCGCGTGGTGGTGCTATCGCGTGCGCCCGTCAGCGCTCTCGCTCATCGCCGCAGCGCTTCCCGTCTCGATCTTCATCGCGCCGCATGGCTGGACCTATGACTACGTCGTGCTCGTTCCGACGGCGATCGTGGCCGTCGGCGTGGCGTCCGCGGCCCATCGCCGTCTTGCCGCCCTCGTCGCGGCGGCCGCGCTCATCAGCGTCGTCCCATGGGCGTTGAACGTCGTCGCGTTCGCCCGCAACGGCGAGGAGCTGTCGGCGTTCGTGCTCATCGTCGCCGCGCTCGGTGCGTTCGCGTTCCCGAGCGTCCAGCCTCGTGCGGCGCCGGCCGCGGGCACGTCCTGAACGCGATCCTCGTCGCGCGCGCGATCCGCGGTCAGAACGCCCACTGGCCGAGCACGAAACGTCCGACGAGCAAGCACATCAGAGCATCCCGGCGTGTCGCCAGCGCCGCTCGCACGTTCCCGGCAGCATATGTGCCGATGCCGACGTCCCTGCGCGCCGCGCTCGCCGCCGCGATCGTCGTCATGCTCGGGAGCCTTCCACGCATCATGCTCGCCGCGGGGACGCTGCCTGACGCGCTTCGCCCGTTCGTTTGGAGCGACGCGCTCTTCGTCTATCAGCGCGGACTCTCCAGCCATCGACTGCCGTACCTCGATGCGCCATTCGAATATCCACCGCTGATCGGCGGCATCTCCGCGCTGCTCTCTTCGTTGGCGAACGGGCCGCTGGTCTTCGTCGCCGCGTGGGCGGTCCTCGTCGCGCTCGCCGCTGGCGCGTGCGCGGCGCTTCTCGCATCCGTCGACGCGCGCGCGACGTGGCGCTACTGGGTGCTCGCGCCGCAGCTCCTCCTGCTCGGAACAGTGAACTTCGATCTGATCCCCGCGCTGCTCATGACTGTGGCGGTCGTGACGGCGCGTGCGCGCCGGGACGTCATCGCAAGCACGGCCCTCGCGCTCGGTGCGGTCGCGAAGTTCTACCCCGGTGCCTCCGCGCCGATCCTGATCGCGCGTTCGTCGAATCGACTGCTCGCCACGGTCGTGTTCACGGCGACGCTCCTGGTGGCCTACCTGCCGACGGTCTTCCGACCCTTCTCCGGTGCAGCGGGCCTCGGGTTCTACCTCGTCGGGATCCGAGCGAACCTCGACTCGGTCTGGGGGTCCGTCGAGCGAGTGCTCGTCGGTGCCGGCGTCCCGAACGCCCCGTTACTGGTCGTCGTCGTCACCCTCGTCGGGCTCGCCGTCAGCTATGTCGCACTGGTCGTGCCCCGCGCCCTCCGCACCGCCGATCCGGCGCGCGCATTCTGTCTGACTACGGTCGCGCTGCTGCTGTGGTCGCGCCTCTATTCGCCGCAGTACTCGTTATGGGTGCTCCCGTTCTTCGTCCTGCTTGGTGTTCGTGGCCGCGTCGCCGCGACCCTTGCCGTCGCCGACGTGATGGTCTTCTTCACGATCTATCCACTCACGCTGGTGCGCTGGAGGGACGACGATCCGCTCGTCATCGTCCTGCTATCGCTCCTCGTCGCTGCGGTCCTCCTACGCCATTTCGCGCTTTGGCGGACCTGGCGTGCGGCGTGGGAGGACGTCGTGCCGGTGCCACTCACCAGATAGGAACGTCGCGGTGGCGAGCACGAACGCCATGATGAGCGGCACGGCGCCGAGCGGCCCGCCCTGGAACCGGCGCGCCGTTTCGCCCGCGATCGGCCACCAGTAGAAGAGCACCCACGGCGCGAGCACGAGAGAGAACACGACGAGCGCGGAGGTCGCGCGTTCCGTGCGCCGGGTCGCGACGACCAGCGCGGCGAACGCGCCTGGGAGCACCAGCAGCATGTCGTAGTCGTGCGCGTAGGGCACGAGCGCGAGCGAGAGCAAGAAGAGACCGGCCGCCACGGTGACCCGCCGTGATACCCGTGCCCACACCGCCGCGAGCGCGCACGCGACGATCGTCAGCGCCATGAGCGTGCCCGTCAGCGCGTCGCCGCCGCCGAGATCGCGCGAGAGCGCTGAGAGCGTCGAGAGGTCGACGGCGAGCCTCTCGGCGGATGATGCGGCAACAGCGCCGAGCGGGAAGGGCGTGACGAGCCACGCGGGGAGCGTGACGGCGAGCCCGGCGACGATCATGACCAGGACGCGTCGAGGGTCGCGCCCGATCAGCGCATAGGCGGGCGCGAAGAGCAGGATCGGCAGCACGATCTGCGGCTTGATGCTGAGCAACGCGACGCCGATCGCGGTCGGAAGGTCGCGCCGATCCGCCACCCCAACGAGCAGCAGGCCGCCGCCGATCAGCAGGAGGCCCACGGGGTGGCCGTTCCGAACCGAGATCACGAAAGGCTGCGATATGACCGCGAGCGTCAGTGCGAACGCAAGTCGCGTATCGCGAAGACCTGCGAGCACACCCATGGCGGCGATCCCCACGAGCGCGGAGACGAGCACGAAGAGGTGCAGCAGCGGTATCCCGATCTCCAGCGGGAGCGCGCCGAACGGCGCGAAGAGGAACGCCGTCTGTGGCGGATAGAGCCACACTTGTTGCGTGATCGCAAGGTTGCGGCCGACGGTGCTCGCCGCGACGCCACCGGGCGTGGGTCCGAACGC
>DASQIF010000125.1:0-4261 GCA_035631715.1 Candidatus Acidiferrales bacterium | reverse complement strand
TGACCGTGACGAACGAGCGCGGCCCGTCGAGGCGCACCTTGGCGAAGTAGAGCAGCAGCGCGAGCGCGAGGAGGATCGTGCTCACCGCCGCCGCGCCGGGCAGGTCGCCGAAGCCGCTGATGAGGCCGTAGGCCTGCGTCGGCAGCACGGTGAACGTGCCGCCGATGAGCGCGGGGTTGCCGAAGTCCTCGAGCACGTAGATCGCGGTGGTGAGGATCGCGGCGCCGAGCCCCGGTCGCGAGAGCGGCAGCGTCACGGTGCGGAACACGCCCCACGCGCCGGCGCCGAGGTTGCGCGCGGCCTGCTCCATGCGCGCGTCGCTGCGCGAGAGCACGTCGGCGATGAGCTGGTACGCGAACGGGAAGAACGCGATCGTCTGCACGCCCCAGATGCCCGCGAGCCCGAACACGCTGATGGTCTGTCCGAAGACGTTGTAGGTGATGAGGCCGCGCGGCCCGAAGAGGATGACGTACGAGGCCGCGACGACGAACGGCGGGGAGAGCAGCGGCAGGATGCCGATGAGACGGAAGAACGGCTTCCAGCGCATGTCCGTGTACACCATCGCGTAGGCGTAGATGAAGCCGAGCGTTACGGCGCTCGTCGTGGAGAGGGCCATGACCTCGAGCGAGTGGATGAGCGCGTTGCGCCAGGTGCCGCCGGCGAAGAACTCGAGGTACGTGTCGCCGGGCGTGAGGATCACGCGCACCTGCGGGTACACGATGAAGACGGCCACCAGGACGATGACAGCAAGCAGCGCGAGCAGGACACCCGGCTCGCGCTGCAAGCTGCGCATATTCAGCTGTGGGTTAAAGGCCTACGGTCGTCTGCCAGAGCTTCAGGAGGCGCGCCTTGTTGTCGGTCGCCCACTGGCGGTCGTAGTTCACGAGCTTCACGTCGGAGAGCTTCGGCGAGCCCGGAGCCGGCGCGACGTCGGCGCGGGTCGAGCCGCGGTTGCTGAGCTTGACGTTGAGGTCGCCGGCTTCCTTCGTGAGCGACCAGTCCACGAGCGCCTTCGCGGCGTCGAGGGACTTGGTGCCCTTGATGATCGAGATCGCGCCGACCTCGAAGCCGGTGTCCGTCGGGACGTTGAGGTCGATCGGGTTGTTCTTGCTCTTCTCGGTCAGGATGTCGTGCGCCCAGTTCGGGCAGCCCACGAACTGACCCTGGTCGATGAGCGTGAGCGCGCCCGGCGACGTCGGGACGTACTGGGCGATGTTGGCGTGGAGCTTCTTCATGAAGTCCATCGCCTTCGTCTCGCCGGCCGACCCGCCGCCGAAGCGGAAGATCTGCGTCGCCATGAAGATGTACCCGCCGCCGGTCTTCACCGGGTCGGGCAGGATGAGCTTGCCCTTCCACTTCGGGTCGAGGAGGTCGTCCCAGGTCGCCGGCTTTCCGGGGACCTCGGAGATCCGCGAGGTGTTCGAGATGAACCCGAAGATGCCGGTGTACCAGCCGACCCAGTAGCCGCTCGCGTCCTTGAACTTCGGGTCGATGTCCTTCGCGTTCGGCGAGCTGTACTGCTCCAGCAGGCCTTCCTTGCCGAGCGGGTCGTGGAACTCGCTCGAGCCGCCGATGAAGATGTCGGCCTTCGGGCTGGCCTTCTCGGTCTCGATGCGGGTCTGCAGCTCGCCGGCCGCGGCGAGGGGCAGCACGTTGATGGTCACACCCGGATAGACCTTCTTGAACGCCGCGAAGAAGTCATTGTTCGTGGACTCGTTCAGCGCGGAATAGACGCTGAGCGTGCCCGTCACCGGCTTCGCCGTCGCGGCCGCGGTGGCCGCCGCCGTCGCGGCCGCGGTCGGTGAGGGCGCGGTCGCCGCTCCACCGCAGGCCGCGATGGCCGCCGTCGCGCCGGCGAGCTTTAGGAACGTGCGTCGGTCATACGACCGATCGATCTTGATCACCATGCTCCAACTTCCTCCCATCCCGCTGCGCGGGTTCGCGCCGAGTCTAGTCCGTAGGATGTGAGGAGCGTGCTATCGGAACGTGACATCTCGCTCGCGCGCGAGCATCCGCGCGGCACCGAGCGGCGGACGCTCCTTCCCTATCGTGCGGCTCTGAACGACGTATCGGCGTACGCGCGCCTCGACCTAAAGGACCGCGACGTGATCGTGCGCTGGGTCGAGGTCCGACGGCGGCTCCGGGACGACCACGGCCTTGACCACGACCCGGGGAACCTCGCCGATCCGCTGCTGCCCTACGACGCGCTGCGTGCGCAGGTCATCGCGGGCGAATGCGCCGCGCGCGGACAAAGCGGCTGCGCCGATCCCGGTGGCGACGTCGTCGCGGCCGTCCGCACGATCCGTTCGCGTTAGGTCGGCGAGCCGCCCGCGGCAGCGGCCGCGACCAACGCGACGCCGTTGATGAATCCGTGCGTCAGCATCGACGGATAGAGGCTCGCGGACCGGGCGCGAACGTAACCCAGGCCGAGGCCGAGCGTGAGCACCCACGGAAAGTCGACGATCGCGCCGTGCATGAGCGCGAAGGCGAGCGCCGATCCGCCGAGGGCCACGCGATCGCCCCACCGCTGAAGCAGATAGAACCCGAGGCCGCGGCAGGTGGATTCCTCGACGATCGGCACGAACACGGCGACGGTGAGCAGGCTCGCGAGATACGGCGGCACGCGCGGGCCGTCCCAGTACGTCGGCATGCCCTGCTCGCGCGCGCCGAAGCCGAAGATGGCGATGAGGATCGCGGACACGAGGTACGCGAGGCCGACCACCGCGATGCCGACGCGCAGCGCGTCCGGCCAGGAGCGCGGGCGCCGCAGCGCGAAGGCCTCGGATCGCGGCAGGCCGCGCGCGATGAGGAGGACGAGCCCGAGGAGGATCGCATCGCCGACGGCGGTCTCGATCGAGAACGACCAGCGGAAGAGCAGATCCTGCGGCGTGGGGCCGCTGATGCTCAGACGCCCGGCGTATGCGAGGAGCGTGAGGACCGCGACGACGGCGAGCCAGGCGACGAGCCGCCCGGTGCGAAGGTTCAGACGGGGATCGTTGTCGCTGTCCGTGCGTCCGTCCGAAGTGGCTCGAGCAGCGCGAGGGTCCGATCGATCTCATCGGTCGTGTTGAAGTAGTGCGGCGAGAGACGAACAAGACCGGGCCGGTAGTCGGTGATCACGCCCTTGGCGCGGAGCGCGTCGACCGCGACGTGCGGGTCGGGGTGCTCGAGCGTCACGATCGTGGTGCGCTCGCGCGCCACGGTCGGGCAGCGCACGGTCCAGCCCTGCGCGCGCGCCCCATCGACGAGGCGCTGCGATAACAGCATGTGGCGCTCGCGCACCGTCGCGATGCCGACCTCATGTAGCAGCTCGATGCCGGCGCGCGCGGCGTAGATCGCGGCGCCCGCGGGTGTGCCGTACTCGAAGCGCCGCGCGCCGCGGCCCGGGTCGAGGTGCTCGACGTCGAACGCGAATGGATCCGCGACACCCCACCACCCCACGGCGGAAGGGTGCGCCGCGTCGGCGACGTCGCGGCGGGCGTACAGGAACGCGATCCCGGGTCCGCCCATGAGCCACTTCAGCGTGCCGCCGACGAGGTAGTCGACGCCCGCGTCATGGACGTCAAAGGGGAACGCGCCGATGGACTGGTACGCGTCGACCACGAGCTTCGCGCCCTTGCGGTGGCAGATCTCCGCGAGCGCCTTCACGTCCTGGATCCAGCCCGAGGTGAAGTAGACGTGCCCGGTGCAGACGGCCGCGGTCCGTTCGTCGACGGCGCGCTCGAAGAGCTCGAGCGGCACGGACACGCGGTCCGGGCTGCGCACGAACTCCGGCCGCGCGCCGCGGGGACCGACCGCGAGGAAGGCGTGACCATCGGTCGGGAAGTCCAGGTCCGCGATGACGACCTTCGGGCGCTTCGTGTAGTCGAACGTGCTCGCGATGCCCACGAGACCGGCGGAGACGTTCGGCTCGATGGCGACCTCGTCGACGTCGGCGCCGAGCACGCCCGCGACGTCCGCGCGCAGCGCCTCGTACTCGTCGATCCAGTGGTCGTACCACGCGCGACCGCCCAGCTCGGTCCACTCGCGCGCGAAACGCTCGATGCGCTCGCGACCTCGTTTGGGCAGTGGCGTGAGCGAGCAGTTGTTGAGATAGATGAGGTCGTTCGTGATCGGGAACTCGTCCCGCCAGCGCGTCTCCTGAGGCGTCACCATCCGATCGCGTAGCTCTCACGCCGTGGGTCGGCTCCGCCCTCGAGGGTGCCCGGCTCGAGCTCCCGGATGGCGCACATGCCCGCGGCGCCGGGGGTCATGCCCGGCC
>DASQIF010000124.1:0-7696 GCA_035631715.1 Candidatus Acidiferrales bacterium | reverse complement strand
CGTTACGCCTTCAGCGACGCGTCCGGCCGGCGCGACCCGCGGTGCACCCGCCACGCGCTCATCTATCCGCGAGTGCGCGACCGCGCGCTGCGCGTGGCGCTTGTCGTCGGGGTGGTGCTGTTCGCGATCAACCAGCTCGACGTGGTGATCCGCGGTGACGTGACGCCGGTCGTGATCGCGAAGATCCTGCTCACGTTCGCGGTGCCCTATGGCGTCTCGACGTACTCCGCGCTGCAGGTCAACCGGCTCGGTTAGACCTCGGCACCAGGCGCACGACCGGGATCTCGCGGTCGGTGTCGGTCGCGTAGTGTCCGTAGCCCGGCGCCAGCTTCACGATGCGCGACCACGCGCGCTCGCGCTCCGCGCCCTGCAGTGATTCGGCGCGGACTGGGATGTGCCTGCCGCCGATGTCGATGGCGACGTCGTCCGGCCGGCGGGCGAGGTTGAAATACCACGCCGGGTGCGCCGCGGCGCCCGCGGCGGAGGCGACGATGAGCCACGCCTCGCGCGAGGGGGCCTCGTCCGGGAACGACCCGAGCGTGGTGCGCCGTTTCTTTCCGGAGCGCGCTCCGAGCGTCTCGAGGAGCAGCAAGGGCCGGCCCTGCACCCGCGCACGCGAGCCCATGATCCGGAAGAACAGGACGTTCATCGCGCCGAACACCGCGGCGATGGGCGGCGCCATCTTCGGAAAGCCCGTGCCACGGGTGCCCTTCGGCGTGATGCGGACGCTCATGCGGCCTCGAACGGGACGACCGTGACCGAGATCCGCTCGCCGCGGCGGATGAGCGACACGATCGTCGACTGACCGACGCGCTCGCCGCCGAGGGCGCGCTGCAGATCGGTGAGGCTCGCGATCGTCGCGCCGTCGAGCGCGACGAGGATGTCGGCGGGCCGGATGCCGGCGCGGTCGGCCGGGCCAGCGCGCTCGACCTCGAGCACACGCACGCCGGAGAGCGCCGTGAGACCGTTCGCCGCGGCGAGGCCCCGGCCGATGGCCGTGACCGCGCCGCTGATGCCGAGGAACGATCGACGCACACGGCCGTCGCGGATGAGGGCGCTCGCGACCATGCGCGCCGTGGCCGCCGGGATCGCGAACGCGATGCCCTGCGCGCCGGCGATGATCGCGGTGTTTATCCCGACCACGCGGCCGTGCGTGTCGACGAGCGGCCCGCCGGAGTTGCCGGGGTTCAGCGCCGCGTCGGTCTGGATGACGTTCTCGATGGTGCGCCCGTCCCGCGCGTTCAGCGACCGGCCGAGCGCCGAGACGACGCCGGTCGTCACTGTGGATTGCAGTCCAAGCGGATCGCCGATCGCGATGACGAGCTGACCCACGCGGAGGGTGTCAGCTGTGGCGAGGTCGAGCGCCGGAAGAGAGGGTCCGAGCGCGCGCACGACAGCGAGATCCGTCGCCGGATCGGTGCCGATCACCGGCGCGCGGTAGGTCGCGCCGTCGGGGAACACGATCTCGGCGCTGCGCGCGTCGTCGACGACGTGCGCATTGGTCAGGATGTAGCCGTCGGGAGCGATGACGACGCCGCTGCCCGCGGCACGGCCGCGGCGCACGTGCGCCACCGATGGCGACACGCGCTCGGCCACCCGGATGACCGCCTGCGAGAACGCGTCGAGCAGCGCGACCGGGTCCTCGACCCCCGGCGCGCCGCTCAGCATTGGTTCGGCGCTCAATTCAGCGGGCCCTGGTTGCGCACCTGACCGACCTTCGCGATCGCGTCGCGCAGCTCGCCGAGCCACTCCTTCTGGTTGCGCTCGACCAGGCGAACGCACCACGCCAGCGCGTGCGCGCGGTTGCGCGCGACGCCGGAGTTGATGAGGGTGTCGAGGATCTCGCGCTCGGGCAGACGCAGACGCGTCATGACCGGAAGCGCGATGTGCGTGAACATCTGTTCGGTGTCGCCGATCTTCACCCCCCACGAGGCCACGCGCCCGAAGCGCTGCTGCGCCTCCTGCGAGATCTCGATGCGGGCGTCGCGCGTCTCTTCGCGGAACTGCTTGACCCGTCCGTCCCGCGCGGCGGCCACGCCGTCCGCAGTGCTACCCGTGCCTAGGTCCACGTCCGGGAGCGTCCCGATGACCCAGATCTCCTCGCGATCCACGCGGACCTCTGGCGTGCCCTTGAACCAACCCTGGGGAATGCGGCCGGCGAACCAGCCTGCGATCTCGTCCTTGCCTGCCATGTGTGCCTCCTCGGTTGCCCTTGTAATTGAGATTACTGCAACCGGAAGAGGTATCTAGCGGCGGACTCCGAACGATCCGCGCAGGCGCGGGTCGAGCGCGTCACGGAGGCCGTCGCCGACCAGGTACAAGCACAACACGGTCACGAGCACGGCGATGCCCGGCGGGTAGATCAGGTACGGCGCCTTGCCCAGGTACTGGGCGGCGTTGGTGAGCATGTTCCCCCACGACGGCGTCGGCGGCTGGATGCCGAAGCCGATGAACGAGATCGCCGACTCGATGAGGATGAGCTGCCCCACCTCGATCATCGCCAGCACGATCATGAGCGGCAGGATGTTCGGCGCGATGTGACGCGCCATGAGCCGCAGGGGCGTGCAGCCCACGGTGCGTCCGGCCAGGACGTACTCGCGCTCGCGCAGCGAGATCGTCTGTCCGCGTGAGAAGTTGCAGATGCCCAGCCACCCGAGGCTGCCGAGCAGGATCGCGAAGGGCAGCGGCTCGAGGCGCCACAGGATGCCGATGATGAGCAGCAGGTACAGGATCGGGATGCTGTTCAGCGTCGTGACCAGCCACACCACCACGTCGTCCCAGCGCCCGCGGAAGTAGCCGGCGGTGACGCCCGTGGTGATGCCGATGAGGAACGCGGTCAGCGCGCCGAAGGCGCCGATGAAGAGCGAGACCCGCGCGCCGTAGAGGAGCCGCACGATCTGGCTGCGGCCGAGCTCGTCCGTGCCGAGCCACTGCCACGGCTCCGCGCCGCTCGGCTTGTCGTAGCTCGAGAGGATGTCCTGCTGCGAGAACGCGCGGTGGAAGAAGTTCGCGGCCAGCAGATCCGCGCTCAGCGCGAGCACCACGAAGACGGCGATCACCGCCATCGCGACGAGCGTCGTGGGATCGTGCCGCAGGCGGAACACCGCGTCCGACCAGAGGCCCGCGGACGCGCGCCGCACCTCGGGGACCGCGACCGGGACGGGGCCTGCGGCCGCCTGCGTCGCCATCAGCGCACCTTGATGCGCGGGTCGACCCACGCGTAGGCGATGTCGCGCAACAGGTACGAGAGGATGAGCAGGACGCTCGAGATCACCACGCCGGCCTGCACCACCGGGTAGTCCTTCGACACCGCGGCCTCGAAGGTGAGGCGACCGAGGCCGGGCCAGTTGAAGACGCGCTCGATGATGAGCGAGCCCGAGAAGAAGACGAGCAGGATCGTGCCGAACGAGGTGACCACCGGGATGAGCGCGTTGCGCAGCACGTGCACGGCGACGACCGCGTTCTCCTTCAGCCCCTTGCTGCGCGCCGTGCGGACGTAGTCCTGCGAGATGACCTCGAGGATCTCGGTGCGCAGGATGCGCGGGAGTGTCGCGATGCCGCCGATCGAAAGGACGAACACCGGACCGATGAGGTGCCAGACGCGGTCCCAGCAGACGGTGCAGTCGGTGCCGACCACGTTCATGCTCCCGATCGGGAGCCAGCGATTCTGCACCGCGAAGGTCAGGACGACGATGAGGCCGAACCAGAACTGCGGCACGGCGTGGCCGGACACGCTGAAGATGCGGATGGCGTGGTCCTCGATGCGGCCGCGCCGGAGCGCGGCGATGACGCCGAGGGGAACGCCGATCGCGACGGTGACGACGAGCGCGAGAAGCGACAGCTGGAGGCTGTTCGGAAGACGCTCGAGGATCAGGTCGAGTGCGGGGCGGTGGTAGTAGAGGGACTGTCCGAAGTCGAGGTGCGCGAGCTGCCACATCCACTTCGCGAACTGGAGTGGCAGCGGATCGTTGAGCCCGAGGGCCTGCATGAGCTGCTCGCGGTCCTCGACCGTGACCTCGGAGTTGCCCGCGAGCATGAGCTTGACCGGGTCGGCGGGCGACAGACGCGACAGCAGGAAGGTGATGAGCAGTACCCCGAAGAGCGTCGGGATCGCCTGCACCAGGCGCCGCGCGATGAACCGGCCCAATTTCTCCTACCAGTGGGGGCCGGCATCGCTGCCGGCCCCACTGCCCACGCCGATTACTTCTTGAACCACCACTTCTCGATGTTCCAGGTCTGGCTGTACGTGCTCGGGTCGACGTTCTGCAGCTGCTTGCTCGAGAAGAACAGACCGTCGGCCGAGTACAGGAACGTGTAGGGCACGTCGTTGTTCAAAGCCTGATCGATCTTGTGGAGCGCGGCCTTGCGGGCGGTCTGGCTGCAGTCCGGACCGTTGCGGTTGTCGATGAGCGCCTGGTCGACGACGGGGTTGCTGTAGAAGACGTCGTTGAACTGCCCCTTGCCCGTCTGGCTCGAGTGCCAGATCGAGTACGGGTCGGGGTCGGCGCCCAGCGACCAGCCGATGATGAAGCCCTCGTAGTCCGTGCCGGGGTCGGTACGGTCGAGGAGCGCGTTGAAGGACTCGAGCAGCGGATCGATCTGGATGCCGATCGCCTTGTACTGCTCCTGCGCGAACTGGAGGATCGTCTCGCGTGCGTTGTTGCCCTGGTTGGTCTCGATGCGCATCTTCATCGGTGAACCGTCGGTCCAGCGGTAGACGCCATCGGACCCCATCTTCGCCCCGGCCTGCTCGAGAAGCTTCTTCGCCTGTGCGACGTCGTACTTGTATTTGTTGAGCCCGCTCTCGTCATACGCCCATGACGGCGGCGGCGTGTGCGCGTAGACCTGCGTCCCGAGGCCGAACACGATCTTCTGCATGATCGCATCGACGTTGATGCCGTACGCGAGCGCCTGGCGGACCTGCGTGTTCGCGAGCCACGGCGCCTTCGCCGCCTTGGCGTTCCAGCCGATGTAGTTGTAGGTCGACGTCTTGTAGCGGAAGCCCTTGAGCGAATCGACCTTGTTGACCTCGTCGTAGTCCTTCGCCTCGACGGTGGCGTAGGTCACCTCACCGGTGACCAGGGCGTTCTTGATCGCCGTCGCATCGGCGTAGACCTTGATCACGAACTCGTCGATGAGCGGCGCGCCGCGGAAGTACTTGTCGTTGCGCGCGAGCGTCACCTGGATGCCCGGCTTGAACTCCTTGAAGACGAAGGGCCCCATCGACGCCGGTGGTGCCATGTTGAGCGCGTTGTCGTCGATGTTCGCTTTCGTGTCCGTGTTGTACGGGTTGTAGACCTTCATGAACGCCGCGCTCGGCAGGATGCCGCCGCCCGCGCCGCCCATCGCGGCCGTCGCCGGGCAGAACACCTTGCCGAACTTGATCTCGAGCGTCATGCCGTTGTTCGAGACGGTGATGCCCGTGATGTGGTCGGCCTTGCCATCGCGGTAGTCGGCCCAACCGACGATGTCCTGGAACGTCGACTTGCGGACCGTCTTCGCGCTGCGGGCCACCGCGTGCACCGTGTAGCGCCAGTCCTCCGCCGTGAACGGCGTGCCGTCGCTCCACTGGAGGTTCGGTTTGATCGTGTACGTGAGCGTGAGGCCGTCCTTGGACTGTTCGAACTTGTCGGCCAGGCTCGGCTCGGTCTCACCGGTCTTGTAGTTCGTCCGCGTCAGCCCGAGGTAGAACCACTGCCATACAAAGCTCGACTGCGTGTCGGTCGAGATGACCGGCTGCATGGTCTTCGGGTCGCCGGTCGCGCCCGCGACGATGCGGCCGCCCGCCACCGGGGTGTCCGACGCGGCAGCCGAGGCCGACGGGCCGCCGGACGATGTCGCTGGGTTGGCCGTACCGGAGCATGCCGTCGCCACGAGCAGCGCGACGCCAAAGATCGCGACGAGTCGCCTCATAGCCTCTCCACGCCTCCAAATCTCCAGCCCGGAGTGTCGCTGGCTATACGGACCTACGTCACAGCGGACGCCCCGGTTCGGTCGGGCGGGAGCCTAGCAGGTCAGACCGCGGTCGCCGGTTCGCCTACCGTCGCCATGTGCATCCCGCCATCGCGCTCGCGTTCGCATGCGCCATCGCCTTCGGCTTCACCTATGCGGACCATGCGCCGCTGATACCGCTGCTCGCGGCCGACCTCGGTCTCGACGACCTGCGAGCCGGTCTCCTATCCACCGTTTCCTTCCTCGCCAACCTGATCGCGACGCTGCTGGGCATCGGTCTCATCGATCGGCTGGGTCCGAAGCGCGCCATCACCGTTGGCCTCGTCGCCACGACGCTCGGGACGGCGCTCGTGTCGATCGCCCCGGGCTACGGGACCGTGCTCGGTGGAAAGCTCTTGCAGGGCGCCGGGTCCGGCGTCGCCTTCGTCGCGGCGGCGCGCTACATCGCCGCCATCTACGGCGAGCGCCGCAGCCACTTCGCCATTGGCATCTTCGGGTCGGGCTTTCCTCTCGGCAGCGGCCTCGCCCTCATCGTCATGCCCGTACTGGCGACAACACTCGGCGGCTGGCACGAGGCCTACGGCGCGGAAGCCGCGATGATCGGAGCGGTGGCGGTCGCGTGGGCGGTCTTCGCGCCGACGGTCCGGTCGGATGCGACGCCGCGGGACATCCGCGCCGCGCTGACGTGCGGCAACTGCTGGCTCACGAGCCTGCAGCACGCCGCGGGGTTCGGGCTGGCGCTCTCGAGCGGCACGTGGATCACCGTCTACCTGCTGCGGGTGTTCTCGCTCCCGCTGACGCTGTCCGGCGTGCTCGGCTCTGGCCTCCTCGCGCTCGCCGTGGCCGGCCGCACGACCGGCGGATGGCTTCTCGCGCGCGAGCACGTTCCGACACGCGTCCTCATGCGCGGTGGCGAGCTCGCGATCCTCGCGGGTGTCGTGCTCCTCGCGCTGCCCGATCGGCCGCTGGCCCTCGCGCTGGCCGGCGCGCTCTTGGTCGGGATCGGCGTCGGTCTGCCGTACGCCGCCGTCTTCAACACCGCGGCGGCGTCGCTGCGCGGCACGCCGGCGGCGGCGCAGGGGCTCGCCGCCGCGGGCGGCACCGCCGGCGCGATGCTGGGCGCGCCGCTCATGGGCTACGCCGTGCAGACGTACGGCTTCGGCGCCGCGTGGTCCGTGGTCGGCGCGGTCGCGCTGGTCGCGCTCGGCGGCACGTTCGCGATGCGGGGCGAGGAGGACCTTCCGTGAGGCGCGACGCCGCGATCGCCACGACCCTGCTCGTGCTGATCGGCGTCCTCGAGGCGCGCGAGAGCGCTCGCGAGATCGCGGATCTCGCCGGCCCGCTCCGCCTCACGGCGTCCGGCGCGGGGCTCACGTCGCTCGGGCTCGCCGCGAGCGTCGTCGTCTATCTGCTGCTCGGTTGGCGCGCGCGCGACGACGGACGCGCCATGCGTGTCGGCGCGCTCGTCGGCGTCGCGGCGGGGCTGATCGGCGGGACGCTGCGCGCAGTCATCATCAGCGACGCGCTCACCGACGCGGTCGGTCGTTACGTGGCGGTCCCGGAGTGGTTCGTGGCGGTCGCGCTCGTGGCGTTCGTGCTGCTTTCGGCGGTCGTGTCGGCCATCGGCGGCGCCGCGGTGGCGTTCGCCGGCGTGCGGATCAGTCGATCCGCGCGGAGCCGACCTCCTGCCTGATGCGCTCGACCGTGCCGTCCTGCTGAAGGCTCACGAACGCGTCGACCACCT
>DASQIF010000123.1:0-10534 GCA_035631715.1 Candidatus Acidiferrales bacterium | reverse complement strand
CCGGGCGGCCTTCTGCGTCTGCGTCTGCGTCTGCTGTCGCTACTTCGTCGGTGACGGTGCCGGCGTCGCCGCCGGCTTGGTGGTCGCGTTCGCGAGACCCGCGACGTCGACGCCCGCGAGGGCCGCCGCGTCCTTCATCGGGTCGTAGAAGTTGGCGGTGATGTCCTGGATGCCGTCCCACTGGAAGAGCGCGGAGAGCACCTTCGCGCCGCCCGCATCCTTCGAGTAGTCCTTGAGCGCCTGGACGACCTGCTTGCCGACGTCGTCCGGGAAGCCCTTGCGGAGCGCGACGCCGTCATTCGGGATCGGCCCCGCCGTCTCGATGACCTTCGTCGCGGTCTTGATGTCCGGGTTGGCGGAGACGAGCGAGTCACGCGCGTCGATGAACGTCGCCGCGCCGTCGACCTGCTTGTTGTAGACGGCGAGCGCCGCCTGCGGGTGGCCTCCCGCGAAGATGGTCTGCGAGAAGAACGTCTTCGGTTCCTGGCCGGTCTTGTTCTTCACGACGAGCGTCGGGAAGACGTAGCCGGAGGCCGACAGCGGGTCGACGAAGGCGAACTTCTTGCCCTTGAGGCCGGCGAGGTCGGTGATGCCGCTGTCGGCGCGCACGAGGATCTGCGACTTGTACGTCGTCGAGAGCTGGCCCGTGTCGTCCTTACGCAGGGCGCCGAGGACCGGCGTGCCGCACGACTTCGAGAGCAGCAGGGTCATCTGCAGGGGCGCGAAGAACCCGACGTCGATCGAGCCCGAGCACATGCCTTCGACCTGTGCCGCGTAGCTGGTCATGGTCGTGACCTTCCACGCGAGACCGGTCGCCTTCTCGAGCGCGGATTTGATGGCCGCGCCGTTCGTCGCGATCGTCGACGACTCCTGTGACGGTGTGAACGCGAGGACCACGGGACGGTTGAATGAGCCGATGCGGGGACCGTTGCTCGCAGCGGTCGTCGGAGCGGCGGACGACGTCGTCGCCGGAGCCGTCCCGCCGCAACCAGCGATGACCAGACCCGCGGCCAACGCCCACCCCAACGGGCCGCGTAGGCTGAAGCGCATGGATTCCCTCCTTCAATGTGCGGAAGCGAACGTATGATAGCCGCGCGAATGACCTTCCTGGATAAACTCGCGGCCTCGTCGCGAGCCCGGGAGAGCATCATCTGCATCGGGCTCGATCCCGAACCCGGCCTCATCCCTGAGTCGCTGGGCCGCGGACCGCAGGCCGCACTGCGATTCCTCAGGCGGATCGTCCACGCGACGTCAGATTTCGCCGCCGCGTACAAACCGAACCTCGCGTTCTACGAGCGCTACGGAAGCGCGGCGTTCGACGTGCTCGGCCTCACGCTCCAGGCGATCCCCGACGACATCCCGGTGATCCTCGACGCGAAACGCGGCGATGTTCCGAACACCGCGATGGCGTACGCCGACGCGCTGTTCGACGCGTTCCACGCGGACGCCGCGACCGTCGCGCCGTATCTCGGCGTCGACGCGATCGCGCCGTTCGCGATCGAGGAGCGGTACGCGCTCGTCGTCGCGCGCACGAGCAACCCCGGCGCGCCGGACATGCAGGACCTCCAGTCGAACGGTCGTCCCTGGTACGAGCACGTCGTCACGACGTGCGTGCGGTCGTTCCCGGCGGAGCGCTGCGGGTTCGTCGTCGGCGCGACGTACCCCGAGGAGGCGAAGCGCCTGCGCGAGCTCGCGCCCGACCGCTTGTTCCTCATGCCGGGCGTCGGCGCGCAGGGTGGCGACATCGCGACCGCGCTGCGCGCCGCGGTCGACGCGAACGGCGGCGGCGTGCTGCCCTCGGCCTCGCGGTCGGTGATCTTCGCCTCGACCGGCAGCGACTACGAGCGCTCCGCGGCGGACGCCGCGCGGGCGCTGCGCGACGCGGCGAACGAGGCGCGGGCCGTCGTCATGGAGCGGCGCTGATGTTCGGCATCGGCCCCGAGGAGCTCATGCTCATCGCGATCATCGCGCTCCTGGTCCTCGGTCCGGAGCGCATGCCGCGCCTCATGCGCGACGTCGGCCGCATCGTGGGCGACCTGCGCCGCACCTCGGAAGAGCTGCAGAAGGACTTCATGAACGCCGACAAGTACCTCGAGAAGACGGCGACCTCCATCGCCGCGACGGTAACGCCCGAGGAGCCGAAGCCGGCGGCCGACCCGAACGAGTCGGCCTTTGATCGCGAGATGCGCGAGGCGAAGGAGCGACTGCGCGAAACCTGACGCCCGCGGCACCTATACTCATGGCAGCGAGCGCCCACGTGGCGCTCGTTTTCACGCTCGGAGGGGAGCTACTTCTTGGGTCGCATGGGTCCCTGGCTCATCGCCATCATCGCGGTGCTCGCGATCTTCATCGACATCCCGAAGCACCAGTTCTCGTTCCCGTTCGACTGTCCGGGCGTCTGCCTGAAGATCGGCGGGTTCCAGGTGAACCAGGAGATCAAGACGCACCTCGGGCTCGACCTCCAGGGCGGTACGCAGCTCATCCTCCGCATGAAGCTCGAGAACCTCCCGCCGGGTGTGACGACGCCGCAGAGCGACCTGCAGACGCAGGCCATCCGCATCATCGAGCGCCGCGTGAACGGGCTCGGCGTCTCGGAGCCGGTCATCCAGGGGCTCGGCGACGACAAGATCCTCATGCAGCTTCCGGGCATCGACGACCTGCAGCAGGCCAACGACATCGCCACGCGGCAGGCGTTCCTCGAGATCAAGGTCCCGGACAAGGAGCACCTCGGCCAATTCGTTTCGCTCCAACCTCCGCTCACCGGCGCGAACCTCAAGCCGACGTTCGTCACGTTCGATCAGAGCGGTAAGCCGGTCGTGAACTTCGAGTTCGGCACGCCGGACGACCAGCGCTGGGTGAAGCTTTCGCAGGACTTCTTCCAGCAGCCGGTCCAGATCAGCCTCGACGGGAAAGAGATCTCCGCCCCGACGGTGAACGCGATCTTCACCTCGGGCAAGGGCATCATCGAGGGCAACTTCACGACGAAGAGCGCGAACGAGCTTTCGCTGCTCCTCAACTCCGGTGCGCTGCCCGTGCCGCTCGAGGTCATCCAGTCGTCGCGCGTCGAGCCGACGCTCGGTCAGGAGTCGGTGCAGCGCTCACTCGTCGCCGGCGCCATCGGCCTGCTCCTTGTCGCGTTCTTCATGGTCGCCTACTACCGGCTGCCCGGCGCGCTCGCGGTGATCGCGCTCCTCTTCTACACCGCCCTCACGTACGCGATCTTCCGGATCATCCCGGTCACGCTGACGCTCGCGGGCGTCGCCGGCTTCATCCTCTCGATCGGCATGGCCGTCGACGCGAACGTGCTCACCTTCGAACGGCTCAAAGAGGAGCTGCGATCGGGTAAGTCGCTGCGCGCGGCGGTCGAGGCGGGTCGCGTGCGCGCCTTTCCGTCGATCCTGTACTCGAACCTCGCGACGATCCTCACCGCCGGCATCCTGTTCTGGTTCGGCACCGGCACGGTGAAGGGCTTCGCGCTCACGCTGGCCATCGGTGTCGCGGTGTCGTTCTTCACCGCGGTGATCGTCACGCAGATGCTCCTGCACGGCGCCATCGAGATCGGCTCGTTCCGCCAGCGGCGCCTCTACGGCGTCGAGGAGCGCCCGCAGGACCTGCGTGAGGCGCGCGCCGGCGCGCCTGCGTCCTGATGCTGCACGTCGTCGAGCGCAAGTGGCTGTACTTCCTGATCTCGGGACTCCTCATCGTGCCCGGCGTCATCTTCCTGGCCATCGGCGGCCTCAAGCCCGGCATCGAGTTCAAGGGCGGCACGCTCCTGGACGTGACGTTCGCCGGCACCACGCCGAGCGTGGACGACGTCCACGGCGTTATGACCACGCTCGGCCGCGGCGAGGCCGTCGTCCAGGCGGCGGAGGGCGGCCGCATCGAGATCCGCACCTTCGAGATGAAGCCCGACGACATCACCGCGGCGTCGAAGGCGCTCCAGGACAAGTTCGGCAGCGGGACCAAGGTCGACTCGTCGGTGGTCAGCCCGTCGTTCAGCGGCGAGCTCATCCAGAACGCGGTGAAGTCGATCGCATTCGCCAGCGTCCTGATCGTGCTGCTGATCGCGTACGCGTTCCGGAACTTCGGATGGGGCGCGTTCCGCTACGGCCTGGCGGCCATCGTCGCCCTGCTCCACGACGCCGCGGTCGTGCTGGGGGTCTTCGCCGCGCTCGGGTTCTTCTTCAACGTCGAGATCGACAGCCTCTTCGTCACGGCGGTCCTCACGATCATCGGCTTCTCGGTGCACGACACGATCGTCGTGTTCGACCGGATCCGCGAGAACCTGCGGCTGAACCCCGGCGAGGCGCTGAACCCGGTCATCAATTTCTCGATCATGCAGACCCTCGCGCGGTCGGTCATCACGTCGCTCACCGTGGTGTTCACGCTGCTCGCGCTGTTCCTGTTCGGCGGCTTCTCGATGCGGAACTTCGCCCTCGCCCTGCTCGTCGGGATCATCTCGGGCACGTATTCCTCGATCTTCAACGCCAGTCAGATCGTGTCCCTGTGGCAGGAGCTCGAGGACCGTCTGCGCCACCGCGCCACCGCCTCCGCTGCCTGAGAGCCCGCCGGGGCACCAAAAGGGCGAGGTGTGAACCTTTTGACCCACCTGCGCGGATAGACTTCAGAAGTGGGAAAGCTCTTCGCCTGGATGCCGAAGATCGTCGCGACGGCGATCGGCGTCGTCCTGGTGGGGATGATGCTCGGCTTCACCCTCTCGGCGGTCGCCACCACGATCATCGCCGACCAGGGATGGTTCTCCGGCTCGGGTGAGAACCCCGCCGCCCGCAACTACATGGTCGCGCTGCTCCAGCGCGAGACGGACAACCTCAACGCCCTGCGTCCCCAGCAGGACGTCGTGTCACAGGCCATGGCGCAGCAGGCCGCGCAGCAGAGCCGTCAGCAGGCGAAGCCGCTCTCCCTGACCTACCTCGGCGGCGCCTCGAGCGGCTCCTTCAGCGTGCAGGTCTACGCCGTCGAGGTGCGCGCGAACGACGGCTCGCAGCAGCTCTTCTCGCTCGCCCTCACGCTCCTCGGCGGGAAGGTCGTGGCGACGAAGTGACCGAGGGACGGGCGGTCATGGTGCTCACGCTCTTCGTCTTCGGCATCGTCGCGGGGGTGGGACTCCAGCGCGTGACCGACAGCGGGGCGCGTGAGAACCCCTACCCGAGCCTTGACCGGGTCGAGGAACCGACGCAGACCGCCGCCGTCGCGACCGCGCTCGCGAACAACGACGCGAAGTCGTTGGCACAGCTGCTCGACAACCAGACGCTGACCGATCTCCGCGACGCGCTCACCGACCCGATGGGCGCGCCGATGGCGGACATACGGAACGTGAAGTTCGTTGGGGCAACGGGGAAGTCGGGCCGCATCCTCGCCGGCTATGTGGTGACCGGCAAGGACATGCAAGGGAGTGATGCGATCGTGGGATTCGTACTGAATATTGAAAACGGCCAGATCGTAGGTGTGAACTAATGGCAGAGACCACGAGCGTCCAGACCACACCGGCCTCGGCGCCGCCCACGCGTGCGCAGTCGGCGGTGACGACCGCCGCCTACGTTCTCGAGCACAACCTGCGTCGCCTCGTCATCCTCGCGCTGATCTTCGCGGTCGCCGTGTTCTTCTTCACGTTCCGCGGGATCTTCGAGGGGATCCTCGGGCTGATCCAGCAGGCGCCGCAGCTCCTCGTGACCCTCCTGTTCTACGCGTTCGCGATGATCGTCCAGTTCGGCGCGCTCATGTGGTTCATGTCGCGGCCGCGCACGTACGTCGTGACGCCAGATCACACGCAGATCGGCCTCTCGTTCGAGAACTACCGCGGTCAGCCCGATCTGCTCGACCACGCGAAGAGCCTGGTGCGCATCCTGAAGGGCGTCGAGCGGTTCCAGCAGGCCGGCGGTGAGATGCCGAAGGGCATGCTGCTCGCTGGCCCGCCCGGCACGGGCAAGACGTTCCTCGCTGGCGTCGTCGCCGCCGAGGCCGGCCTGCCGTTCATCTACGTCGACGCGTCGAGCATCACCGGCATGTTCATGGGTATGGACGTGTTCATGGTGATCTCGCTCTTCCGCAAGGCACGTTCGCTCGCACGCAAGTTCGCGGCGCCGGGCACACCCGGCGTCTGCATCATGTTCCTCGACGAGCTCGACTCGATCGGCCTCTCACGCGGGGGCATGGGCGGTAACCAGGCGATGATGGGGCCGATGGGCATGATGGGCGGCCGCTCGCTCGCCCTCAACACCATGCTTAACCAGATGGACTCGCTCGGCCAGCACGTCGAGGACCGCTGGAAGCACAAGGTCCTGCGCTGGCTCGGGATCGTCCGCGGACCGGTCCCGCCGAAGCCGCTCGTCTTCGTCATCGGCGCGACCAACCGCCCCGACGTGCTCGACGCCGCGCTCGTGCGGCCCGGCCGTCTCGACCGCCGGCTGAACATCTACGCGCCGGACGGCGATGGCCGCAAGGACATCATCCAGTTCTACCTGCGTCAGAAGGCGCACGAGCCGAACATCCCGGTCGACATGATGGTCGCCGACTCAATCGGATGGACCCCCATCGAGATCAAGACGATCATCAACGAGGCGCTCGTCGTGGCGTCCGACGATGGACGCGATCGTCTGACCTATCGCGACTGGCTGGTGGCACGCGACTCACGTCAGCTCGGCATCAAGCAGCCGATCCAGACCATGTCCGCCGCCGACAAGCGCGCGATCGCGTATCACGAGGCCGGCCACGCCGTCGCCGCTCGCTACCTGCAACAGGAGAACCGGCTGCAGAAGGCCTCGATCATCCGCATGGGCGACGCGCTCGGTGTCGTCCAGCGATCGTCGCGCGAGGAGCGCTACACGCGGCACGCGAAAGAGATCGAGACCGACATCATGGTGTCGCTCGGATCACGTGCGGTCGAGGAGGTCATCCTCCACACGCGGATGTCCGGCGCCGGCTCCGACCTGCAGACCGCGACCTATCTCGCCATGAGCTACATCGGGCAGCTGGGCATGGGTCCGACGCTGCTCGCGATGGGCGCGAGCGGTCAGATGACCCCGCCCGGCCCGGTCCTCCGCATGGCCGACAAGCTTCTCGACGAGCTATTCGAGGAGACGAAGCGCCTGATGCGTGAAAAGGAGTACGCCGTCCACGCCATCGCCGGCGCGCTCATGCAGAAGGGCGAGCTCATCGGCACCGAGCTGGACGAGATCTTCGACGCGGCCGACCTCTCGAACCCCGAGGCCGCCAAGCCGTTCGAGCGTCGCCTCATCGTGCTCCCGAAGATGGGTGAGGAGTGGGGCGAGAAGCCCGATGCCGCCGCCCCGCTTTCGATCGCCGCCGCGGCGGCAGCGGGCGAGGGATCCGCGAAGACCTAGTTAACGGAACGCCTGGGCCAGCTGCGCTGCGGTGACGAAGCGCACTGGCCCGGTGTCCCGGTCGTAGCGGTACGGCGCGAAGGCCGTGAAGAGCAGCTCGATCGCGCCGCGCTCCGGCGGATCGATGGTCCCCGGGTGTGACACGAGCGTGAGCACGCGCGGCGTCATCGCGACCTGACCCTGCGGCGCGATCATCGCGAGGTCGTCGCGGATCGTCGGCGGGATGCTCGTCACGGTGTAGCCGTACGTGTTCCCAGCGATGTTCGGCAGCTCGAGCACCGGGAGCGCGCCCGCGACATTCGCGTTCTCGGCCGACGGGTGGTACGGCTGGGCATCTTTCGCGAGCGTCCACGGCAGCGGCAGGCGGCCGAACGCGCCCGCCGCCGCGCCGCTCGTGTCCACGCTGAAGCCCGCGGCGGAGACGGCCCGGAGATTTCCAGCGTTCGCGAAGAGGCCGCCCGCGCGGAACGTCGTCGGCGTCGCGAGGCCGTGCTGCTTCATGAGGTCAAGCGCGCGGGCGAGGAGCTGCGCGGTCTCGCTCTCGTCGAAGGCGGTGAGCGGGACGTCGTATCCGTCGCTGCGGCCGGCCCAGTTCGGCGCGGTGCGCGGCGCCACACCCGCGTCGCGGACGAAGTCCGTCCACGCGTGGATGTGAAGGCCGACCTCGTCGCCCTTCGCCGCGCGTCCCTTGGTCCAGGCGAGCATGTCGTCGGCGGCGGCCGGGCTCACCTGGGTCGTGGTCCAGACCCGCGGATTCCACATGACGGTCATCGGGACGTGGAGTCCGTCGGCGATGGCCGCGGTGTTCGCGAGCTCGGCGTCGCCCGCGGTGTCGCCCTCGAAGTCGAGCGTCCACACCACGTACTCCGGCGCCGACGCGCTGAAGTCGCGGAACGCGAGGACCTCGTCCTGCCCGCTCGCCAGGCGCACGAGGATCTCGATGCGCTGGGTGCCCGGGACGACGCCGTCGAGGGGCAGCTCCGCCTGCCACGAGCCGGTCACGTTCGGGGTCGGCTGGAGCGCCACGACGCGCCCATTCGAGCGCAGGCGTGCCCGCGGCGACCCCGCGCTCGGGTCACCGTCGGGGAAGGTCACCGCTACGTGGACGGTGTCCTTGATGAGGCCGTCGGGGACCGTGTACCAGGCACGGACGGGACCGAAGATGGCGTGTGGGGCGGTCGCCAGTCCGCTCGCGACCGGGACGGCCGTCGCCGACGCGCTCGGGGCGGCCGTGGCCGTGGGGGTCGGCGAGGTCGCGACCGGCGTGCTCGTGCACGACGCGAGCAGCACGGCGGCGACGACCACGCGGAGCATTCGGTCATCGTATGAGGAGCGCATGAGAAACTGAGTGTTGTCATGACGCTCACCGCACAGCGCCGCTGGCTCATACCCGACACGAGCCTTTCGGCCGCGCCGGATGGCATCGCGCCCCTCGTGGCGCGGATCCTCCAGGCGCGCGGCTGCGCGGCCGCCGAGATGGCCGACTTCCTCGCGGCGCGCGGCGTCGAGGGCGGGCCGCCGATGCTCGATCTCGAGCGTGCGGTGGCGCGGCTTCGTCGTGCGCTCGCGGCTCGCGAGCGCATCGTTGTCTATGGCGACTACGACGTCGACGGCATCGCCGGCGCGGCCATCCTGGTCCGTGCGTTCCGCCAGCTCGGCGTCGCGGTCGGCGCATACATCCCCGACCGGTACGAGGAGGGCTACGGCCTGAACGAGGCCGCCATCCGCAAGCTCGCGGCCGACGGCGCGAAGGTCATCGTCTCGGTGGACTGCGGCGTGACCGCGGTGCATGAGGCGGAGGTCGCGCGCGAGGTCGGCATCGATCTCATCGTCACCGACCATCACCACCCGCCGGCCGAGCTGCCGAAGGCGTTCGCGGTCGTGAACCCGCGCCGCCCCGGCGATCCCTCGCTGGACAAGGACCTCGCGGGCGCGGGCGTCGCGCTGGTGCTCGCGCGCACGCTCCTCGGCGAGCTCGCGTACGCCCTGCGCGAGGACGAGCTGCTGCAGCTCGTCGCCCTCGCGACCGTCGCGGACGTCGTCCCGCTCCAGGGCGCGAACCGCGCGCTGGTGCGCCGCGGCCTCGAGGCATTGAATCGCGCGCCGATCACCGGCGTGCGCGCACTCGTCGAGCGCGCCGGCGTGAAGCTCGGGCGCGTCAACGCCGGCGACATCGGTTACGTGCTCGGGCCGCGTCTGAACGCGGCGGGCCGCATCGCCGACGCCGAGGAGGCGCTCCGCTTGCTCCTCACCGAGACCGACGAGGAGGCGAAGGCGCTCGCGGACAAGCTCGAGCAGCGCAACAGCGAGCGTCAGGATCTGACGCGCCAGGTCGTGAAGGCCGCGCGCGAGCGCGCCGAGGATCGGCCCGACGCGTGGGCCACCGTGGTCGCCGACCCGGAGTGGCCCGCGGGCATCGTCGGCCTCGCCGCGTCGCGCCTGGTCGAGGACAGCGGCCGTCCGGCGGTCGTGATCGCGCTCAGCGGTGGTGAGGGGAAGGGCTCGTGCCGCTCCATCAGCGCGGTGCACATCGCCGAGGCGCTCGAGGAGTGCGACGACCTGCTCATCAAGCACGGCGGTCACGCCATGGCCGCGGGGTTCTCGATCGCCGCCGACAAGATCCCGGACTTCATCGCGCGTCTCGACGAGGTCGTGCGCCGCCGCCTCGGGGGTGTCCGGCCCGTCCCGACGCTGCGCGTCGACGCGGAGATCGAGCCGGACGCGCTCACGGCCCGCCTCGCGCTCGAGCTCGCCGACCTCGAGCCGTGCGGCGCGGGCAACCCGCGCCCGCATCTCCTCGTGCGCGACGTCCGCGTCTTCGGCATCCGCCAGGTCGGCGCCGATGCGGATCACCTGCGCTGCAAGATCACCGTCGGCCGCTTCACGTTCGACGCGATGGCCTTCCGGCGCGGCGATCACGCCGAGGCCATGACCGACGCCGGTCACGTCGACGCGGTGGTCACGGTCGGCGCGGGCATCCGCGGCTTCGTCGAGCTCGAGCTGCGCGACTTCGGCCCTGTCGGCACGGCCGACCGCATGCGCGCGGAAGCGGTGCCGGCATGAGCGCGACGCGGGCGAATCCGATCACCGCTCGGATCGTGGGCATCACCGAGCGCCTCCGGCCGCGCGCGCACGGGAACGTCGACACCGAGGCGATCGTGAAGGAGATGCTC
>DASQIF010000122.1:0-2275 GCA_035631715.1 Candidatus Acidiferrales bacterium | reverse complement strand
TCGTTTCGTTCGCTGTGATTTCGGTTCCGCCGGTTAGTCGCCGCCTCCCAACGCGTCGTGCCCCGTCACAAGGACGAGGATCGGGATAACGACGACGATGAGCCGCTTTGCCATGGAGGAGGACAGGCTAGCACGGCCGGTGCGCCACGAACAAGAGGCACCCCTGCGGGTGCCTCTCGTTTGTTACACGCGACGAAAGCTACGGCTTCGGCGGGAGCGTGATGCCGAGCTGACGCATGAGGTCAGCCTGGTCGAAGTAGCTGCGCTCGCGCTGGATGAGACCGTTGCGGAACGAAGTGATGTTCATCACCTTGAACTCGATGGCCTTGTTCGTCGGCGGGATGGTGCCCGTCGGTGAGACGAGCGGTCCGGTGTGCGTCGACTTGAACAGGACCTCGGAGACGACCTGCTCGCCCATCGCGATCTGGTTCGTGATCTCGGCCGTGGCCGTCGGGAACGCGGTCTTCCAGACCTTGAACGACTGGAGGATCTGCGCCTTCCCCTTGTACTTGCCGGTCGGGTCAGAGATCTCGGCGTCCTCGGCGAACGGGGCCTTGTCGACATCGCCCTTGGCCATGTCGTTGATCCACTGCTTGAAGGTCGCGACGTTGGTCGCGACGTGCGATGTGACGTTGGTCGCGACGGTCGGCTTGTCTTGTACGAGTGTCATGTGTCCTTCTTTCTGTTGCGTCCACCGTACGCGCAATGCTTGCATAAAGCAAGCAATATCCAATAACGTAAGTAAATGACCGATCTCGCTCGGGCGCTCGCGCTCGTCGGGCACAAATGGACGCTCCTCATCATCGAGGCTCTGCTCGGCGGGCCGCGTCGTTTCACCGAGATCCAGCGATCGCTGGAGAGCGCGAACCCGAAGATGGTGACGGCCAGGCTGCGCGAGCTCGAGGCCGCTGCGCTCGTGTCGCGAACCACGTACGCCGAGGTGCCGCCGCGCGTGGAGTACGAGCTCACCGAGCGCGGCCGCGAGCTCCGACCCGCGGTCGAGGCGCTGCGCAGATTCGGCGCAGGCGCACACGGTCGCTCGCGCCGCTAGGCTCGATCTAGTCCGCGGTCTTCTTCCGCGTCGCGGTCTTACGCGCGGACGTCTTCTTCGCACGTGACCGGGCGGCCTTCGGCTTCTCCTCCGGCTCCGTCGCCGCGACGTCGTCGGTCTCTTCGACCGCCTCGATCGACAGCGCCTCGCCGTCGTTCGCCGCGACGGTCTCGATCTCGTCGGCGTCTTCGCCGCCCGAGCCCTCGCCGTCCATCGACTCCTCCTGCGGCGTGACCGCCGCGGGACGCGGGGGCGGCGGTGTCCGCGTGTCGGCCGGCGCGACGTTGCGCCGACGCTGGCGCAGCGCCTCATACAGGACCACCGTGCCCGCGGCCGCCGCGTTGAGCGACGCGACCTGTCCCTCCATCGGGATGCGCACGACCTGGTCGCAGCCCTCGAGCACGAGGCGGCGGATGCCCTCGCCCTCACCGCCGATGACGATCGCGCTCGGCCCGCGGTAGTCGACCTCGTCGTAGAGCAGCTCGCCGGACTCGTCTGTGCCGACGACCCAGATGCCCTTCTCCTTGAGCGCGTCGATGGCCTGCCGCAGGTTCGCGACTTCCGCGAGCATGAGGTGCTCGCTCGCGCCGGCGCTCGTCTTCGCGACGGCCGGCGTGAGGCCGACCGAGTGATGCTTGGGTATGACGACGCCATCGACGGCGGCGCCCTCGGCTGACCGCAGGAGCACGCCGAAGTTCTGCGGATCCTGCAGCGAATCGATGAGCAGGACGAGCGCCGTGTGATCCGACTCCGCCTCGAGGTGGAGCATGAGCTCGTCGAGCTCGACGCCCGTCTTCCCCGCGACGATCGCGACGACACCCTGATGGCTCTCGATCGGCGAGAGACGCGCGATCTCCATCGGCTCGACGTAGCGGACGAAGATGCGATGCGTCTGCGCCTCCTCGATGAGCTCGTTCACCGGACCGGTGCGCGTGCCGCGCTCGTTCGAGATGAAGAGTCGCTTCACCAGACGTCCGGCGCGGATGGCCTCGAGCACCGCGTGCGGTCCGGCGATCGGCTCCCCCGCCTCGTGCGAGGGCGCGGCCTGCGCGCGCGGGCCCGCGGTGACGCGGCGGATCTGCTCGGTGTACTGCGCGCCCATGCCCGGACGCGGCCGGCGCATGCCGGGCATCGGTGGACGTCCGGCGCTCGGCCCGCGGAAGCCGCCCCCGCGGTACGCGGGTCCTGCTCCGACGCCGCCACCGGGACGGAACGCGCCGCCGC
>DASQIF010000121.1:0-19157 GCA_035631715.1 Candidatus Acidiferrales bacterium | reverse complement strand
CCGCTCACGCTGATGTTCCGGAAGATGCCGAGCAGGCTCCCCTTGCCGTCCTGCCCGACGAGCGCGTGATCGCAGAGCGCGGCGAGCCGGATCTCCCCCACTACGCCGCGGCCCTGCGGATCACGAACGCCATCACTTGGTCACGATACTCACGAGGCGGTCCGGCACCACGACGACCTTCGTCGGCGTCGCGCCGGCCAGCGCCGCCATCGCCTTCGCGCTCGCGAGCGCGCGCGTCCGGAGCTCCCCCTCCGGCAGGCCCGCGGGCAGGACCATCCGGTCGCGCACCTTGCCGTCGATCTGGATGACGATCGTCACCTCGTTCGCGGCGGCGAGCTTCGCGTCGAACGCCGGCCACGACTGGCGGTGCACCGAGTCGGTGCCACCACATCGGTGCCACAGCTCCTCGGCGATGTAGGGCGCGAAGGGCGCGAGCAGCAGGATGAGCGTCGACACGCCGTCTTCACGGCTCGGGCCGCTCGCGTGCTGCAGCGTGTTCGAGAGCTCCATCATCGCCGAGATGGCGGTGTTGAACGCGTAGTCGTCGATGTCCTCGCTGACCTTCTTAATCGTGCGGTGCACCACCCGATCCACGTCGACGTCCCGCGCACCGCTCGGCTGCCGCGGCCCGATGCCGAGCTCCCACACGCGGCGCAGGAAGCGGTGGCAGCCATCGATGCCGGATGGGTCCCAGTCCGCTCCCTGTGACCAGGGGCCCAGGAACATCATGAAGAGCCGCAGCGTGTCGGCACCGTAGCGTTCGGTGTACTCGTCGGGCGACTTCACGTTGCCGCGCGACTTCGACATCTTCGTGCCGCCGAAGACGATCACGCCCTGATTCCGCAGACGCAGCGCGGGCTCATCGAACCAGAGCTCGCCGATGTCCCGCAGACCCTTGCAGACGAAGCGCATGTACAAGAGGTGCAGGATCGCGTGCTCGATGCCGCCCGCGTACATGTTCACGGGCAGCCATTCGTGGCCGATCTCCTTGTTCATGAACGTCGTCTGGATCTTCGGATCGACGTAGCGGTACATGTACCAGCTGGAGTCCATGAACGTATCCAGCGTGTCGGTCTCGCGCCGTGCCGCCTTGCCGCACGTCGGGCAGGTCGTGTTCACGAACGAGTCGACCTTCGCCAGCGGGTTCCCGCCCTCGGGGTGGAACTCGGCGTCGCGCGGCAGCACCACCGGCAGCTGGTCGTACGGCACCGGAACGACGCCGTCCGTGTCGCAGTAGACGACCGGGATCGGCGTGCCCCAGTAGCGCTGGCGTGAGATGAGCCAGTCGCGGAGGCGGTACGTGACCGACGGGCCGCCGATGCCTCGCCGCTTCGCCTCGGCGGCGATGGCCGCCTTCCCCGCCTCGCTCGACGTGCCGGTGTGCGGGCCGCTCCGCACCATCACGCGCTCGCCGATGTAGGCCTCGCGAAGCGCGCCATGCTCGGCGCCGTCCTGCGAGATCACCTCGCGGATGGGCAGGTCGAACTTCTTCGCGAAGGCGAAGTCGCGCTCGTCGTGCCCGGGCACGGCCATGATCGCGCCGGTGCCGTAGGTCGCGAGCACGTAGTCCGCGATCCAGATCGGGATGCGCTCGCCGCTGAACACGTTCTTCGCAAATGCGCCGGTGAACACACCGGTCTTCTCGCGTTCCGCGGTCGTGCGCTCGATCTCGTCGGTGTTGCGCGCCTTCTCCGTGTACGCGCGGACCTTCTCGCGCTGCGCAGGCGTGGTGATGCGCTCGACCAGCGCATGCTCCGGCGCCAGCACCATGAAGGTCGCGCCGTAGATCGTGTCCGGCCGCGTGGTGAAGAACCGGACGTCGGCGCCCGGGTGACCCTCGACCGGGAACGTGATCTCCGCGCCCTCGGAGCGGCCGATCCAGTTCGTCTGCATGACGCGCACGCGCTCCGGCCAGTCGAGGCCGTCAAAGCGCAGCAGCTCGTCGGCGTACTTGGTGATGCGGAAGAACCACTGCTCCAGGTCGCGTTTGATCACCGCCGTGCCGCAGCGCTCGCACTTGCCCGAGATGACCTGCTCGTTCGCGAGCACGGTCTGGTCCTTGGGGCACCAGTTCACGGGCGCCTTGCCGCGATACGCCAGGCCGTGCTCGAGGAACTTCAGGAAGATCCACTGATTCCAGCGGTAGTACTCGGGGTAGCAGGTGACGACCTCGCGCCGCCAGTCGATCGCCGCGCCCATCGCGCGGAATTGCTTCCGCATGTGCGCCATGTTCTCGTCGGTCCACGGCGCTGGGTGCGCCTTTGCCTTGATCGCCGCGTTCTCCGCGGGCAGGCCGAACGCGTCGAAGCCCATCGGGAACAGCACGTTGTAGCCGCGCATCCGCAGCTGACGCGCGACCGCGTCGGGCGCGGCGAACGCGTACCAGTGCCCGACGTGCAGCACGCCCGAGGGGTACGGGAACATCGTGAGGTAGTAGAAGTTCTTCTTCCCCTCGACGGTGTCCGGCGTGTCGTGGAGGCCGGAGCGCTTCCACTCTTCCTGCCACTTGGCTTCGATGGTCGTCGGGTCGTATCGCTCGGTGCGCTCTTTCGCCACAGCCACTGCGCTTGCCTCCTTCGTGTTGTTTCGCCGGACAAACAAAACGCCCTCCGCCCCGGTGAAGGGGACGGAAGGCGACTTCCGCGGTACCACCCCAGTTGAGAGTTCTCGGGTGGAGCTGGCGGGATTCGAACCCGCGACCCCCACACTGCCAGTGTGATGCGCTCCCACTGCGCCACAGCCCCGATCGCTCTCCGCTCGAGCACGCTGCTAACGGGCGTGACTCCGGCAAGGGCTAGTTAGACGTCACCCTCGCGGCTCCCGGGCGAGTTCTGCGTTCCCTCAAGACCGGACTCACACCATCCGCCGGCTCTCTCGCTCGAGGGGATCCGCGTACTGCTCCCGTTCGCGGCCTTTCGATGGAAAGTATAGGCGGATGTACCCGGTCATTCGGCACGAAAAGCGTCATCCCGACGGCTCGCTGCGACGCGTCGGCCTCGGCTACGTCCTCGAGCCGATCGGTGAGGTCACTCGGATCTACGTTCCAGCGGGCTCGCGGCTCGTGCACACCAACGGCATCTGGATACCCGACGCGAACGCGGTCTCGCTCTTTTGCCCGACGTGGCTCTTCGTGCCGCACTACATCGAGGACGCCGAGGATCCGCGCTTCTACATCGACATGGCGCGCGACGTCACGGTGACCGATGAGGTCGTGTCGTTCATCGACCTCTACGTCGACATCGGTGTCTCGCGGATCCACGGTGTGACCGACAAGGACGACGAGCTCCTCGCGCGACTGAGCCAGGGCGAAGCGGCGCAGGTGCGCGAGCGTCGCGACGAACTCCTCGCGCAGATCGCGATGGGCGACCCGCTCTTCGATCCCGCGACCGCGCTCTGGCAGATCCCGGACGAAGCGCGCGCCCTTCCGCCCCTGGCGGCGGAGTAGCGGCTAGCCGATCTCCGGCGGCGCGCGCCGCATCGAGACGCTCTGCAGCACCCCGAGCGCGAAGCAGATCGACACGAGCGAGCTGCCGCCGTGCGAGATGAAGGGCAGCGGGATCCCCGTCACCGGCATGAGCGAGATCGCCATGCCGACGTTCACGAGGATCTGGAAGAGCAGCATCGACGCGACTCCGCCCGCCAGCAGCATCCCGAACGGATCGCGCGCGCGGAAGGCGATACGCAGCGCCGCGATCAGCAGGACCGCGTAGAGCGCGAAGAGGATGGCCGCGCCGACGAAGCCGAGGTCCTCCGCCAGGCCGGCGAACACGAAGTCGGACTCCGCGATCGGCAGGTAGCCGAGCGGCGACTGGGTGCCCGCGGTGAGGCCCTTCCCCGTCATCTCGCCCGACCCGACGGCGATGAGCGACTGGATGATGTTCCAGCCCGCACCCTGCGGGTCCGCGTACGGATCCAGGAACGCCGTCAGCCGGCCCTGTTGATATGGCTTGAGGAGCGACCAGACCAGCGGGTACGCCGCGCCCGCGAGCGCGACGAGGCCGGTGAGCTGCCAGATCCTCGCCCCGGCCAGGAACGCGATCCCGAAGAAGATGGCGACGAACACGAGGCTCGTGCCGAGGTCGGGTTGCTTGTACACGAGGAGCACGGCGGGCCCGAGGATCGCGAGGCCACCGATGAGCGTGAGCGGCGATCCCACGCTCTTCGCCCGGTCCGCGAAGAACTTCGCGAGGACGACGATGGCGAGCACCTTCGCGACCTCGCTGAACTGGAAGCACAGCCCGCCGGCGCACACCTGGCGCTGCGCGCCCAGTGACTCCTGGCCGATGACCAGGGTCACGCCGAGGAGGCCGAGCGTCACGAGATAGATGAGCGGCGCGAACGTGCCGAGCCACGCATAGTCGAACAGCGAGACCAAGACCATCACCGCGACACCGATCGCCGCCCACACCGCGCCGCGGATCACGAACTGCATCGGGTCACCGGTGAACGTGCGCGACTCGGCGGTGACCGAGTAGGTCATCACGAGGCCGTAGCCGATGAGCAGGAGCGTCGCGATGAGCAGGAACGGGTCGACCTGATCCAGGCGGCGCAGGTGCGGCCGGTCGTGCAGAGGGGAGACGGCGCGTCCCATGTTCAGGGCGCGTGCGGTCACTTCTTGCCTCCCAGCACGTAGGCCTCGTAGATGCGCTGGCTGATGCCCACCGCCGGGTTGAGGCAGAACTCGCAGAGGGTCGCGCTCGAGTCGTAAGTGAAGATGGCCATCGCGATCTGCGCGTTCGGCTCCGTGCTCGGCAGGTCCTGCTGCGGCAGGAACGACACGAACCAGTTGTGGAAGCCCAGCTTGTTGCGGCCGGCGCTGTCCTTGCCGCTCGACTCGCCGAACTCGGCCGTACCCGTCTTTCCGGCGATCGGGAGCTTCGCGTTCGGCATCGGCGCGTGGCCGCTCGTGACGACCTTGCGCGCGCCCTCGCGGATGAGCGCGAGGTCCTCGGGCTTCATGTCGAGCTTGCGCGTGACCTTCGGTCCCTGCGTGTACACGACGTTGCCATTCACGTCGCGGACTTCCTTGAGCAGGTGCGGCGTGTAGAGCGTCCCGCCGTTCGCGACCGCGGCGTAGGCGTTGAGGAGTTGCATCGGTGTGACCGCGACGTACCCCTGTCCGATGGCCTCGTGGTAGGTGTTGCCGATCGACCATGGTTCGTCGAAGGTCTGCAGCTTCCACGCGGGGCTCGGCATGATGCCCGACGCCTCACCCGGAAGGTCGATCCCGGTCTTCTGACCGAAGCCGAGCATCGAGCCGTACTTGTAGATGTTGTCCGGGCCGACCGGCGTGATGCCGGGGCCCATCGGCCCGCCGCCGGCGAGCGTGTAGAAGTAGATGTCGCTCGAGTGCGCGTAGCCGTCCACGAGATTCAGCGGTCCGTGCGCTCGCCAGTCGAAGAATTGCGTGCCGCTGACCGTCATGACCGTCGAGCTCACGTTCACCACGGTGTTGCGCGTCGCCGTCCCGGCCGTGAGCGCGGAGAGCGCGGTGACCATCTTGAAGGTCGAGCCCGGCGGGTAGATGTCGCCGACGGCCTTGTTCACCAGCGGGTGGCGGTCGTCGGAGTTCAGGATCTTCATCTGCTCGGGCGTGATCCCGTCGACGAACCAGTTGTTGTCGTAGCCGGGGATCGAGACCATCGCGAGGATCTCGCCGTTCTGCGGGTTCATCGCGATGCCGACGGCCTGCGTGAACTGGTTGCTCTCGACGCCCTTGCGCAGCTCGCCGTCGAGGAGCTTCTGCAGCCGGTCGTCGACGGTGAGCACGACGGTGTTCCCGGTGACCGGCGGCTGGTACGCGAGCGTCTTGATCTCGCGCTGCGCGGCGTCGCGCTCGATCTCGCGCCAGCCGTACGTCCCGCGCAGGTACTGCTCGTACTCCCACTCGAGACCGGTCCGGCCGATGATGCTCGTCGGCAGGTAGCCCTGGCTGTCGGTGAGCTCGTCCTCGGTGATCGCGCCGACGTAGCCGATGATCGGCGAGTACAGCGTCGCGTCGGCGTACGAGCGGAGCGACTCCGCTTCCACGCGCACGCCCGGGAAGAGCTCGGGCCGCTCGCTGATGACGAGCGCGATGTCGCGCCCGATCTGTTTCGCCGACACCTTCACCGGCTCGTACGGATTGCGCACGCGCTGCTGATCGATGATCGTCCCGATCTCCGCGGGGTCGCGACCGAGGATCGCGCCGAGCTTCGAGGCGAGGTCGGACTGCTTCCCCTTCGGCAGATCGATCGGCAGCACGGTGATCGCGAAGCCGGGGATGTTGCGCGCGAGCACGTAACCCGAGCGATCCGTGATATTCCCCCGCTCCGCGTCGACCGGCAGGCGTAGAACGCGGTTCTGCTCCGACAGCGAGCGGTAGTGATCGCCGTTGACGACCTGCAGGTCCCAGAGGCGCACGGTGAGCGTTGTGAAGACGAGGATCATCGCGATGCCCATCGCGATGAAGCGATGCGTCCGGACGAAGAAGCGGTCCTCCGGTCTCACCATCCGAAGGATGCCTGCTTCTCGGTGCTGCGGTGAAGGGCCCGGCAGAGCGGATAGGTAGCGATCGCGAGCACGCCGTTGTAGGCCGCGCCTGAGATCGTGAGCGCGACGAGCCGTCCGGCGTCCGGTAGCGACGCGCCGACGATCGCCAGGATCACGTAGTACAGGACGCTCGTCGCGGCGGATGCGAGCGCGACGATGAGGGCGCCCGCGAGCACCGAACGCGGCCGCAGCTGCTGGTCCCCCATGCCGGCGAGGGCCACGGGAAGCAGGCCGGCGAGGGCGAGCGCGCCGAGCGGGCCGCCCGACAGGAGGTCCGCGGCAAGGCCGCCGAGGAACGCCCACCAGACCGCCTCGCGCGGGCCGGCGGCGACAGCCCATGAGGCAGCGGCCAGTGTGACCAGATTTGGACGCGCATCAGCGACGGTCATCGACGGCACCACAGTCCCTTGCAGGAGTGCCGCCGCGAGCGGGAGAACGATGGCAAGCGCCACCCGCACGACGACTTCCCTCCTCTGTGGCGGAACGCGGCTTCCGCCTCTCTGCTACGCGAGCAGGCTAGGGCTGGGCGCGCACTCCGGAACGGACGCCGGTCGGCTCCATCGCGGGCGCCGACACGGTGGCCTCGGCGAGATCTTCGGTGAGCGGCGCGAACGGATCCTCGTCGCGGAGCTTGGCGCGCACGTAGATGAGCACGAGGCGCAGCGTCGCGGCCACCGGGACCGCCAGGACGATGCCGAGCAGGCCGAACGTCGCGCCGCCCGTGAGGAGCGCGAAGATCACGACCGCGGGGTGCAGCCGCACCGCGCGGCCGATGACCGTGGGGATCACGAGGTAGTCCTCGGCGTGACGCAGGATCGTGTACATCGCCGCGACCACGCCGACGTACGCGAGCTGCGACCAGCCGAACGGATTGGGGTGACCGAGCGCGACGAGGCAGGCGATCGCGCCCGCGGTGATCGGACCGACGAACGGGATCGTCTCGAGCGCGCCGGTCATGATGCCGAGGAGCACGCTGTAGGGGACGCCGAGGATCGTGAGTCCGATCGTCGTGACTGTCGACATGAGCGTCACGAGGACGAGCTGACCCCGGATGTAGCGGCCGAGCATCGCGTTCGTGTCGCGCAGCACGTGGAGGATCTCGTTGCGATGCTCGCGGGGAACGTTCTGCTGGATCTTGGAGAGCAGACGCGGCGCGTCACGCAGCATGAGGAACGTGCCGATGAGGAAGATCAGGAACTGCAGGAGGAAGTGGCCCGCGCCGACGACGAGCGGCAGCGCGTTGCGTGACGCCATCGTCTGCAGTTGGCGTTCGAGGTCCTGCAGGTTCGGCCCGATGAGTGCGTCGTCGAGGTCACCCAGTCCGACCTGATCGAACGTGTCCGAGATCGTCTGGCGCGCGTTCGCGAAGAGCACCGGCCAGGTCTGCTGCAGGTCGTGGGCGTTATCGGCCAGGCGCGGTGCAAGCACGCGACCGCCACCGAAAATGACTGCTAGGACGCCGAGGAAGACGATGAGCGCCGAGAGCGTCCGGCCGAAGCCGAGGCGCCGCTGGATTGCTCCCACAACTGGTAGCAGGACGTACGACAGGATCGCCGCCCAGACGAAGGGCTCGACGATGTCGCCGGCGCGCCAAATGATGAGCACCGCCAGGGCCAGGAAGGCCACGACGACGACCCGTTTTGTGGTCGGACTCCAGCGCGATCTCATCCCGTTCGCGATTATCTGCCAGCCATTGCGCCTTGTGCGGGGGATAGCTCACAAGCCGTACCAGCCTGCCACAACAACGCGCTCATAGCGCCGTTAAAGTGAATCATCGCAGCCTATGCAGGGTACCTTGGGTAGCCGTTCAGAGACGGTTTCGGGTAGAATTGGAGGCACGGAAGGCCTCGTTTTCGTCCCCATTTTTCCCAGTTTCTGAGTCGTTTGTCACACGTGTGACGGAGGCGAATTTGCGGGTCCTCGTCGTCAGTAACCAGAAGGGCGGGGTGGGGAAGACGACCACCGCTATCAGCCTCGGAGCGGCCCTGGCCGAGCGCGGCGAACGTGTCCTCATCGTCGACCTGGACCCCCAAGCGAACGCCACCAGCGGCCTCGGAGTCGCGAAGGATCGCGCTGGAACATACGGCGTCCTCCTCAAGGAGCAGCCGATCATCGATTCGATCGTCAACACTGAAGTCCCGGGCCTCGACCTGCTTCCGTCCGGTCCCGACATGGCCGGAGCGGAAGTCGAGCTCGTTCCGCTGATGGCGCGGGAGTTCCGCCTGCGTCAGGCGCTGCGCGCAGCGAGCGCCTACGACACCGTGATCGTCGACTGCCCTCCGTCGCTTGGGCTGCTGACGGTAAACGCCCTCGCTGCCGGCGACGACGTCGTCGTTCCCGTCCAGTGCGAGTACTACGCGCTCGAGGGTCTGGCGCAGTTGCTCGATACGATCGAGGCGGTCCGTCAGCGACTGAACGAGCGGCTCGAGGTCCTCGCGATCGTGCTGACCATGGAGGATCGCCGGAACCGCCTCTCGATGCAGGTCATCGAGGAGGTGCGCAAGCACTTCCCGAAGCTGGTCGCCCGGACGCGCATCCCGCGCACCGTCCGCCTGGCCGAGGCGCCCAGCCACGGAAAGCCGATCAGCGTCTACGACCCCACCTCGCGCGCCGCGAAGGCCTACGGGGAGCTGGCGCGCGAGGTCGAGCAGCGCATGCGCGCTCCCGAGCCCATCGCCCTCGCGGGTTCAGCCTGATGGCCCGCACCGGCATCGGAAGAGGTCTCGACGTTCTGCTGGGTCAGCCGTCCGGTTCCGCACCGGGGCCGGCCACGGTCGCTCCCGGCGCGACGACGGAGATCCCGCTTGAGCGCATCACTCCGAACCCGCAGCAACCCCGCACGACCTTCGACCCGGCCGGGATCGAGGAGCTCGCGGCCTCGATCCGGCGCCACGGCGTTCTGCAACCTATAGTGGTATCTAGGAACGCCGACGGCTATCAGCTGGTCGCGGGACACCGCCGGGTGCTCGCGTCACGCGCGGCGGGAAAGACGATGATCCCGGCGGTCGTCCGCGAGGACGTGAAGGACCGCCTCGAGCTTGCCCTCGTGGAGAACCTCCAGCGCACCGACCTGAACGCGATCGAGACGGCGCGCGCCTACAAGCTTCTGATGGAGACCTACGACCTCACGCAGGAACAGCTCGCGGAGCGCGTGGGGAAGAGCCGCTCGCAGGTCGCGAACATGCTTCGCGCCCTCACCGCGCCGCAGGTGCTCCAGGACGCCGTCCTCGAGGGCAAGATCAGCGAGGGCCACCTGCGCGCGCTCCTGCCGCTACCACTTTCGACAGCGATCACCGCGCTCGGCGAGATCATCGCGCGCGAGCTCTCGGTCCGCGACGCCGAGGCCCTGGTCCGCAAGATGGTCCACACGCCGCGCCGCGGCCGCGCGCGCTCGCGCATCCTGCGCGCGGATCCCGACCTCGCGGCGGTGACGAATGAGCTCCGCGCCGCGTTGGGTACGAAGGTCGAGATCGCGCGTCGCAGCAAGCGCGGTGGGCAGATCCGCATCGAGTTCTATTCCGACGAGGATTTCGAGCGCCTGTACGAGCTGCTCGTCCGCGCCGGGAAGGCATAAGGAGAGCACGTGGCCGTCAAGAAAGAGGAAGTGAAGCCGACGCCCGCGACCAACGGGCAGAAGCCGGCGTCGTCATACAGCGCGAAGGACATCCAGGTCCTCGAGGGCCTCGAGGCCGTTCGCCGCCGTCCCGGCATGTACATCGGCACGACTGACCTGCGCGGCCTTCATCACCTCATCCGTGAGGTCCTCGACAACTCGATCGACGAGGCGATGAATGGCACGTGCGAGCGGATCGATGTGTGGATCGGGCAGGACAATTCGATCACCGTGGCCGACAACGGCCGCGGCATCCCGACGGACAAGCAGCAGCAGACGGGGAAGAGCGCGCTCGAGGTCGTGCACACCATCCTTCACGCCGGCGGCAAGTTCGGCGGCAGCGGCTACAAGGTCGCGGGTGGTCTGCACGGGGTCGGCGTGTCCGTCGTGAACGCGCTCTCGACGCAGCTCGTCGTGGAAGTGCATCGCGACGGCAAGGTGTGGACGCAGACGTACGAGCGCGGCAAGCCGTCGACCGCGGTGAAGACGATCGCGAAGCCGACACTGCCGCTCCCGCCCGTGCTCCCGTGGAAGGAACGCGCGAAGTACACCGGCACCGTCACGCGGTTCTTCCCCGATCCGCAGATGTTCCCGGTCATCGAATGGGACGCCTCGATCCCGGAGCAGTGGCTCCGCGAGACGGCGTACCTCAACAAGGGCCTTTTCCTCTCGCTCCATGACGAGCGCAACGGGAACGAGGCCTCCTATTACTTCGACGGCGGGATCGTCTCGTTCGTTCGACACCTAAACCGGGCGCACAACGTGCTCCACACGAAGCCGGTCTACGTCGAGAAGACGCACGACAACGGGACCGTGGTCGAGGTCTCGTTCCAGTACAACGACGGCTTCGCCGAGAAGGTCTACACGTTCGCGAACAACATCAACACGATCGATGGCGGAGCGCACCTCACCGGCTTCCGAAACGCGCTCACCCGCACGATCAACTTCTACGCGCGCAAGAACGGCCAACTCAAAGAGTCAGACCCCAACCTCACCTCCGATGACACGCGCGAAGGTCTGACCGCCGTCGTCAGCGTGAAGATCCGCGAGCCGCAGTTCGAGGGTCAGACGAAGACGCGTCTCGGCAACGCCGAGGTCGCGGGCCAGGTGCAGGCCGCGGTGAACGAGAGCTTCGGCGCGTTCCTCGAGGAGAACCCGCAGGACGCGCGGCGCATCGTCGAGAAATGCCTCACCGCGTTCCGCGCACGCGAGGCCGCGCGCAAAGCGCGCGACGTGTTCCGCAAAGGCGCGCTCGACGGCTTCTCGCTTCCGGGCAAGCTCGCCGACTGCTCCGAGCGCGATCCGGACAAGAGTGAGCTGGTGCTCGTCGAAGGGAACTCGGCCGGCGGTAACGCGAAGGCCGGCCGCGACCGCCGCATCCAGGCGATCCTGCCGCTGCGCGGCAAGATCCTGAACGTCGAGAAGGCGCGCGCCGACAAGATGCTCGGCAACGAGGAGATCAAGGCGCTCATCACCGCGCTCGGCACCGGCATCGGCGAGTACTTCGATATGAAGAAGCTCCGCTACGGAAAGACGATCCTGCTCGCCGACGCCGACGTCGACGGCGCGCACATCCGCACGCTGCTGCTGACGCTGCTGTACCGCCACTTCCGTCCGCTCGTGGAGGAGGGCCGCGTGTACATCGGCCAGCCGCCGCTCTACCGCGTGCAGCTCGGCAAGGAAGTCCGCTGGGCGTACTCCGACCATCAGCGCGACGCGGCGATCAAGGAGCTGAAGGCGCTGGCCAAGAAGAAGAAGGACGAGCGCGCCGCGAAGGCCGCGCCCGACGAAAAGCCCGCCGGTGGCGGTGCGCGCAAGCGACGCGGCACCGCCTCCGAGGCCGAGGTGCAGGCCGATGGGGATGGCGCGACCAACAGCGACGAGGGAACGGACGACGGGAAGGGCGGCCGCGAGCCGGCCATCTCCCGCTACAAGGGTCTCGCGGAGATGAACGCGGAGCAGCTCTGGGACACGACGCTGAACCCGCTGACCCGGACGCTCAAGCGCGTGACCCTCGAGGACGCGGAGAAGGCCGACCTCGCGTTCGACGAGCTCATGGGCAACGAGGTCGATGCGCGCAAGAAGTGGATCATGGCCAACGCCCATAAGGCGGAGCTGGACACCTAGTGGCGCGACTGTCAGCGCTCGGCATCGACTTCGACCACTGGTGCTTCGCGTGCGGCCGCGCGAACCCGATCGGCCTGCACCTGGACTACGACGTCGCGCGCGGAAGCGCCGAGACGCGCTTCACACCGCGCCGCGAGCACAGCGGGTACGACGGGCTGGTGCACGGCGGCATCGTCACCGCTCTGCTCGACGAGTCGATGGGCTGGGCCATCTTCCACCAGGGCATCTGGGGCGTCACCGCGCGCATCACCGTGACGTTCCGGCAACCGGTGGAGGTGGACGCGGAGCTCCGTGTCACCGGGACCGTGACGAAGCAGACGCGACGCGCGGTGGAGACGCACGGCGAGGTGCGCGACGCATCCGGCGCCCTTCTGGCCGAGGCCGACGCGACGTTCCTCGTGATGCCGGAAGAGCGCCGCAAGGAGCTCGAGCGCCGCTATTCGCGCATCGATGAGGCGTTCGCGAAGGTCAAGGCGGCGGTCGACGACGAAGAAAGGGCACGAGCGTGATCGAACAACCCGGCGACGACCGCGTGACCAAGACCGAGCTCGAGGGCGAGATGCGCAAGGCGTACCTCGACTACTCGATGAGCGTCATCGTCGCGCGCGCGCTCCCGGACGTGCGCGACGGCCTCAAGCCGGTGCAGCGCCGGATCCTCTGGGCGATGCACGACATGGGCATGCGTCCGACCGCGGGCTACCGGAAGTCCGCGGCGATCGTCGGCGAGGTGATGGGGAAGTACCACCCGCACGGCGACGTGCCGATCTACGACGCGCTGGTGCGGCTCGCGCAGGACTTCGCCGCGCGGTACCCGCTGGTGCAAGGACAGGGCAACTTCGGCTGCTTCAGCGGCGACACGAAGGTCGAGATGTACCAGGGCGAGCCGAAGACGCTCGCCGAGCTCGTCGACATGGCGCACAAGGGTCTGCGGGCGGAGGTCTTCACCCTGGACGCGCACCGCAACGTACGGATCAAGCCGATGCGCGCGCCGCGCATGGTGCGCCGCAACGACCCGATCGTGAAGGTCACGCTCGAGTCGGGCGCCGAGATCCTGTGCACGCCCGACCACCGCTTCATGCTCCGGGACGGCACGTATCGCGAGGCTCAGCTGCTGAAGCCGAAGGACGGTCTCATGCCGTTCGCGCGCGCCGCGATCCCCGAGCGGCTGCACCGCACCGGCGCGTTCCCGGTCCCGGCGGCGCTCACGCAGAAGGTGTCGAAGGTCGAGCCCGCCGGCAAGGCCGACGTCTACGACCTCACGGTGGACGTCATGCAGAACTTCGCGCTCAACGCGGGCGTCTTCGTCCACAACTCGATCGACGACGATCCCGCCGGCGCGGCGCGCTACACCGAGGCGCGGCCGGCCGCGATCAGTGCGGAGATGCTCGCGGACATCGAGAAGGACACCGTCGACTTCGTGCCGAACTACGACAACCGCCATCAGCAGCCGGTGCTGCTCCCGGCGCGGTTGCCGAACCTCCTGGTCAACGGCTCGGCCGGCATCGCCGTGGGCATGGCCACGAACATCCCGCCGCACAACCTGCGCGAGGTCATCGCCGCCGAGAAGCGGCTCATCGACGACGCGGACCTCACGAACGACGACCTGTGCGACACGATCCTCGGCCCCGACTTCCCCGGCGGCGGCCTCATCTACCGCTTCGAGGAGGAGAAGAACGTCGAGACGGGGAAGGTCGAGCGCGTGGACGGCATCCGCCGCGCCTACGCCAACGGCCGCGGGCGGATCGTCATGCGCGCGAAGGTCCATAAAGAGGACCTGCGCGGCAACCGTGAGGCGATCATCGTCAGCGAGCTCCCATACGCCGTGAACAAGGCCTCGCTCATCGAGAAGATCGCCGAGCTCGTGCAGGCCAAGCGCCTCGCCGGCATCAGCGACCTCCGCGACGAGAGCGACCGCGAGGGCATGCGCATCGTCATCGAGATCAAGCGCGACGACTCGTTCGAGCGCGTGCTGAACAGCCTGTACAAGCACACGGCGATGCAGTCGGCGTTCAACCTCAACATGCTCGCCCTCGTCGGCCAGGAGCCGCGCGTCCTGTCGCTGAAGGATGTCCTCCAGCAGCACATCGACTACCGCAAGGAGGTCATCCGGCGGCGCACCGCATTCGACCTCGCGCGCGCGAAGGAGCGTGCGCACATCCTCGAGGGCCTCAAGATCGCGCACGCCAACCTCGACGCGATCATCAAGCTCATCCGCGCGCACCGCGGGCAGGAGACGCTCCTCATCGACAAGATGCGCGAGCAGTTCAAGCTCTCGGAGGCGCAGGCCAAGGCCATCCTGGACATGCAGCTGCGCCGGCTGTCCGCGCTCGAGAAGGACAAGCTCGACGCCGAGTACGAGGAGACCATCAAGCTCATCAGCGAGCTCGAGTCGATCCTCGGCTCACCCCGCAAGATCATGAGCCTGATCAAGAGCGACCTCGACGCGCTCGCCGCGAAGTTCGGCGACGACCGGCGCACGGAGATCGTGAACGATCTGCCGGGCCAGTTCACCGACGAGCAGCTCGTCGCGGACGAGGACGTCGTCATCACCTTGTCGAGCCGCAACTACGCCAAGCGGATGCCGCTCTCGACCTACCGCTCGCAGCACCGCGGTGGCCGCGGCGTCATCGGCATGGCCACGCGCGACGAGGACGACGTGCAGCACCTCGTCGTCGCGCGGAACCACGACCGCATCTACGTCTTCACCGACCGCGGCCGCGTCTTCGCGCTCAAGGCGTTCGAGCTCCCCGACGCGAGCCGCACCGCGAAGGGCACGCCGATCCAGAACATCCTCGAGGCGATGCAGCAGGGCGAGCGCGTGTCGGCGCTCGTCGCGCTCCGCGACGGCACGACCTCGGAGTTCCTCGTGATGGCGACGCGCAAGGGCTTCATCAAGAAGACCTCGCTGAAGGAGTACGGAAGCGTCCGGCGCGCCGGCCTGATCGCGATCGCGCTCCGCAAGGGCGACGAACTCGCGTGGGTCGCGCCAGCGTCGAAGGACGACCGCATCCTGCTCGCGACACGAAAGGGCAAGGGCATCACGTTCAAGGCGTCCGACGCGCGGCCGATGGGCCGGCCCACGCAGGGAGTCACCGGCATCCGCCTGCAGAAGGGCGACGATGTCGTCGGCATGGGCATCGCCCGGCCACACAGCGAGGCGCTCTCCGTGACGGCGAACGGCTACGGCAAGCGCACCGCGGTGGAGGATTTCCCGACGCAGGGCCGCGGCGGACAGGGCGTCATCCTGGCGTCGCTGAGCCCGAAGACCGGCGACGTGGCGGCGGTCCAGATCGTCGACGAGGGCACCCAGGAGATCCTCCTCATCTCGACGACCGGTGTGGTGATCCGCACCTCGCTCGACCAGGTCCGCGTGCTCGGGCGCGCCACCATGGGCGTGAAGGTGATGGCCACCGGCGACGCGAAGATCGCCTCGATCGCGACCTTCACGCCCACGCGGCCGACGCAGACACAGCTCCCGACTCGCTAGACGTCTGCCAGGGAGTCGTTACCTGGGCCCCAAGGCGCGTGCAGGCTGGGCAGCTCCTGGTGTAACCAAGCGGGCGCCTAGTACCAATTCGCCACATTTCCCCGTTGTTTTCCATGCAGGCGGGCCGTTATGGTCCGCAGCGGCAATGCATGGGCTCGCTTGTACGCGAGCGAGACACGAGGAATAGGGAAGGGGCGCCGGTGATCACGCTCGACGACGTCAGCAAGCGCTACCCCAACGGGACGTATGCGCTCCGCGACGTCGACCTCGCGATCGAAGCGGGCGACTTCGTCTTCCTCGTTGGCTCGTCCGGCGCCGGAAAGTCCACGCTCATCCGCCTCCTGATCCGCGAGGAGTCCGCGTCGACCGGCCGCGTGATCGTCGACGGTCGGGATGTCGGCCGCCTCCCGCGCGGGCAGGTCTCGCACCTGCGGCGCAAGGTCGGCGTCGTCTTCCAGGACTTCAAGCTGCTCCCGACAAAGACCGTCGCGGAGAACGTCGCGTTCGCGCTCATCGTCACCGGTCGTAGCGGCGCGATCGTGCGCGAGGAGACGGAGCGCGTGCTCTCACTCGTCGGTCTCTCGCAGCGTCGCGGTCACTTCCCGGATCAGCTCTCGGGTGGTGAGCAGCAGCGCACCGCGATCGCGCGCGCGCTCGTGAACCGCCCGCGCATCCTCATCGCCGATGAGCCGACCGGCAACCTCGACCCCGTGACGAGCTGGGAGATCATCAAGCTGCTGACCCGCGTGAACGAGCTCGGCACCACGCTCGTGATGGCCACGCACAACGCCGAGATCGTGAACGCGCTCCGCCGTCGGGTCGTCCACCTCGACCACGGCCGCGTCGTGCGCGACGAGCGCGAAGGGCTCTACGCCGCATGAGGCGCGTCCTCTACATCTTCACCTCGGCCGGTCAGGGTTTCTCGCGCAACCCGGCGATGAGCATCGCGTCGACCCTCACGGTCACGCTCATGCTCACGCTCTTCGCGTTCTTCATGACGACGGACCGCGGCCTGCAGGCCGCCGTGACGGTGCTCGAGGGGAAGGTCGAGCTCGCGCTCTTCCTCGACGACAACGCCAAGGTCTCCGACGTGCTCGCGCTGAAGGCGCGCATCGAGACCGACCCGTCGGTAGCTCGCGTCGATTACGTCACGAAGGCGCAGGCGCTGCAGCGACTCCAGGACATCGCGGCGAATCGTCCGGACTTCGCGCTCGCCGACATTTCGACGAACCCGCTGCCGGCATCGCTCGAAATCAAGATGGCCGACGCGCGCCAAGCGAAGAGCCTCGCGGACGACCTCCGCGCCGAGGTCGGCAAGGGCGTGGTGTACGACGTCGTCGACAACCCACAGGTCGTCGACGAGCTGCTCACGATCACGCGGGTCCTTTCGGTCGGCGGGATCGCGATCCTCGCGATGATGCTGTTCGTCGCGCTGTTCGTGATCGTGAACACCATCCGCATCGCCGTGCACGCGCGCCGTGACGAGATCGAGATCATGCAGCTCGTCGGCGCGTCCGACTGGTTCGTCCGCTGGCCGTTCATCCTCGAGGGCATGCTCGTCGGCTTCCTCGGTGCGCTCGTGTCGCTCGCGGTGCTCTTCGCGGCGTCCGGACCCGTCACGAGCGTCATGGCGTCTTTCCTGGACGTTCTTCCGGTCAACTTCGGCGCCGACTTCGCCGTGCAGCTCGCGGCGAGCGTCTTCGGCGTCGCGCTCCTAGTGGGCGCGGGTGGGGCCAGCCTCTCGGTGCGGGCCCACCTCGCGAAATGAGCCAAAAAGTGGAGGAAAAGGTGTACAGTTCGCCCGCTATGGGAGCTCCCCGGATCGGCCGGGGAGGTGGGTGGAGGAACCGCGGCCTCCGCGCGACGTTCGTCGCGCTCCTTGCGGTCACCTTCGTGGTCGGTCAGCAGGCCATCGCCATGGCCGACGACCCGCTCCAGCAAGCCCTCAAAGAGAAGCAAGACCTTGAGCGCGCCGTCGCGACATCGCGCGCGAACGTCGAGCGCTACAAGGACGCCGCCACGCAGTTCCAGGCCGCGGTCGACGCGGCGAACTCGCGCATCGCGGACCTCGCGCAGCAGAAGGCCGACGCGCAGAACCAGGCCGACGCGCTCGCGGCGGAGATCCAGATCCGCGAAGAGCAGCTCGCGCTCGTGTCCTTCCAGCTGGACGAGACGAAGGCGTTCGCGGACTCGCTCAACGCGCAGGCCGCCGAGGAGCAGGCGCAGCTCGCGATCCGCGAGGACCTCTACGCGAAGCACCTGCGCACGACGTACCGCCAGGCGATGATCTCGCCCCTCGAGATGCTGCTCTCGTCGAAGTCGCTCACCGACTTCGCGAACCGCATCCAGGCCATGATCTTCGTGAACCGCCAGGACAAGCAGCTCGCGAACGACATCAACACGCTTCGCGCCGATACGGCCGCGAAGCTGCATGACGCCTCTTCGAAGGAGAACGACATCCTCGGTCTGCAAAAGCAGATCGACGACCAGAAGGCGTCGCTCGCCAAGCAGAAGACCGAGTACGAGACGCTCGTATCGCAGATGCAGGCCAACATCGGGCAGCAGGCCGACCTGCGCGGCAGCGCGGCGAACAACCGCGACTCGCAGCTGGCCGCCGCGGCGAAAGCGAACAACGAGACCGCCGTCCTGAACCAGAACCTCGAACAGGCCGAGGCGCGTTACGCCGACCTCGCGGCGGCCGCCGCCGGCAGGTCTGGGCTGGGGGCGTTCAACGGCTCCAAGCTCAACATCTGGCCGGTACGCGGCCCGATCACGTCGCCTTTCGGCGCTCGCTGGGGCGGCTTCCACAACGGTCTCGACATCGCGGCGCCGATGTACACGCCGATCCTCGCGCCGGCCGCCGGCACCGTCGTCACCGTCGGCAAGCCATACCTCGCGTACGGCGACACGGCGACAGTCGTGATCATCGCGCACGGCTTCAACTTCTCTACGCTCTCAGGCCACATGGACGACAAGCTGCACCCGCCGGTCGTGCGTGTCGGACAGCACGTCGAGGCCGGCCAGATCATCGGCTACGTCGGCATGACCGGCTGGACCACGGGCCCGCACGACCACTTCATGGTCATCCTCAACGGGCGCGCGGTCGACCCGACCCCGTACCTGCCCTAGCGCCGGCAGACCAGCCACCGAAGGGACCCCGGCCGAACGGCCGGGGTCTTTTTTGTCTCATTGGCGGCACTCAGCTGGCCACGCGATGGGTGTGGATAAATGGATGCCGTACGATTCGGAGTGAAAGAAAGGAGGTGATGTGGAGTGAGTGATGCCAGTGGGAAACCTATGACCCTCCGGCGCTCACTTCAGCCTTTCGGAATGCATCCAACTGAGGTGATCGCGAACTAGTCGCGGGTCTAGGTGACCCCGGCAACTGGAGCGGCGGCC
>DASQIF010000120.1:0-8920 GCA_035631715.1 Candidatus Acidiferrales bacterium | reverse complement strand
CGCGCGCATCGCGCGGCTCGCCCCAGGGATTGCCCGCGCGCTCGATGTTCGTCATGGAGCGCTGCGCCTCGGGCGGCATCGCACCCTCCATGAGCGCGAGGTTGCGACGCATGTCGACGATCTTGTCGATGTGCTCGATCGTCACCGGGCACGCCTCGACGCACGCCGCGCAGGTGGTGCAGGCCCAGAGCTCCTCGGGCTTCGTGTCCACCCAGTGCGCCGGCGCAGCCGTCGCGGCTTTCGCGTCCGCCAGCAGCTTCGGGCCGTCGGCGAGGAGCTGGTTGCGGATGTCGAGCACGATCTTCTGCGGGTCCAGCAGCTTCCCCGTCGCGAGTGCGGGGCAGCTGTCGGAGCAGCGGCCGCACTCCGTGCAGGTGTATCCGTCGAGCAGCTGCTTCCACGAGAAGTCGCGGATGGTCGCGGCGCCAAAGGTCTCCTGGTTCTCGATGTCAGCGATGAGCGAGAGCTGCCCGCGTGGCGTCTGCTTGCGGAAGAAGACGTTTGCCAGCGTCGTGACCATGTGCAGGTGCTTCGTCCGCGGCAGGTACACGGCGAACGCGAGGATGGTGACGACGTGCGCCCACCACGCGCCGGCGAAGAGCGTGCTGGCGGCGGCGCTTGGGATGAGCGGTGCAAGCACGCGCACGGCAGGAGAGGCGATGACGGCGTAGAAAGGGCCCCCCGCTGCGCCGTTCGCCTGGTCGATCCGCGCGACCTCAGCCGCCTGCGCGCTTTCGAACGTCAGCAGAGTCACCATCAGGAAGCCGATCAGCCCGAGGATGAGATAACCCTCGGTCGCGATGTGCATTCGCGGCGGGTGCACGAGCGCCCTTCGGATCCACGCGACGACAACCGATACGAGGACAGCGGCGGCGAAGATGTCAAGCACCCACGCGTACCAGACCGTATCGGTGAACGGCATGTGCCAGCCGAGGATCCCGCGCAGCAGCAGATCGGCGCTGCCCCATGTGATGACGAGGAAGCCCCAGAAGATGAGCGCGTGCCCGATCCCGCGGATCCAGTACGGACGCTTGATGAGCTTGCGCTGCGCGAGATAGATGACGAGCTCGTCGCGCACGCGCCGCCAGCCGTGGTCGAGTCGGTTCTCGTTCTTCCCGAGGCGCAGCAGGCGATACAGGCGCCACGCGCGATAGCCGAACGCGCCGAAGGCCCCGACCGCGAGCACGAGGAGGACGAAGGCCCAGACGCCCTGGGTCGGTGGCGTCACTCCTTCAGCATCTCCTCGGCGATGACGAGCTTCATGATCTCGCTCGTCCCCTCGTAGATCTCGGTGATCTTCGCGTCGCGGTAGTGCCGCTCCGCCGGGAAGTCGGTGAGGTAGCCATAGCCGCCGAAGATCTGCACGCAGTCGCGCGCGGCCTCGACCGCGATCGTGCTCGCGAACAGCTTCGCCTCCGCCGCCGCGAGGATGTGGTCCTCGCCCCGGTCCTTCAGCGTCGCGGCGCGCCAGGTGAGGAGACGCGCGGCGTCGACCTCGGTGGCCATGTCCGCGAGCATCTGCTGGATCGCCTGGTGCTCGGCGATGGGCTTGCCGAACGCCTGTCGCTCCTTCGCGTAGGCGAGCGCGTCCTCGAGGCAGGCGCGTCCGATCCCCACCGCCTGGGCGGCGATCGAGATGCGCCCGCCGTCGAGGGTCGAGAGCGCGATCTTGAATCCCTCGCCGACCTCGCCGATGAGGTTCGCGGCGGGCACACGGCAGTCCTGGAAGACGAGCTGCGCGGTGTCGGACCCGCGGATGCCGAGCTTCGATTCGAGCTTCCCGACGCTGAAGCCGGGCGTGCCGCGCTCCACGACGAACGCCGCGATGCCCTTGTGCCGCAGCGACGGATCGGTCTGCGCGAAGACGATCGCGACGTCGGCCTTGGAGCCGTTGGTGATGAAGTTCTTCGTGCCATTCAGGACCCACGCGTCGCCGTCGCGCCGCGCGCTCGTCTTCATCGCGGCCGCGTCGCTGCCCGAGGCCGGCTCGGACAGCGCGAAGCAGCCCAGCTTCGTGCCCTTCGCCATCGGCGCGAGCCACTTCTTCTTCTGGGCATCGCTGCCCCAGCGCAGGATCGGCTCCATCGCGAGCGACACGTGCGAGCAGAGCACGACGCCGGTCGAGGCGCACGCGCGGTTGATCTCCTCGATGACGAGCACGTAGGTCAGCGCGTCGAGGCCCGCCCCGCCGTACTCCTCGGGGACATCGATGCCCATGAAGCCGAGCGCGCCCATCTCAGCGATGAGCTCGGCTGGCACGTCCTTGTGCTCGTCGATCTCCTTCGCCTTCGGGAGGACCTTCTCGCGGGCGAAGTCGCGCGCCGTCCTCTGCACCATCTCCTGCTCGGGCGTGAGCGTGAGGTCGAAGCCGGCCGCAGTCTCAGTGCTCGTGGTCGTGGCCATGGGCATGGTCCTCCAGCGCGTAGATGCCGACGAAGCGGCCGTCGGGATCGCGTGCGAAGAAATAGTCGCCGTAGAAGTCGGATGCCGCGACGTCAGCGCGGCGTGCTTTGTCGAAGGTTGCTCGCACGTCCTCGACGCCGAACCACACGACGAAGCCGGTCTGCTCGCGAATCTCCGCGGGCGTCTCGCGGTGGTGCTCGTCGTGGATGACGACCTTCGCGTTGTCCGCGTCCATCCAGGTCGCGTCATCCATCGGCGTTCCCGCGAGCCCGATGATGTCGGTGTAGAAGCGGTCCACATCGCGGCGCCTCGGCGTGAACATCATCACCGGCCCCACCTGCGGCTTGTGCTCTTCGCTCATAGCTTGGCGACGCCCACCCTCATACGAGCTCCACGGCAAGTGCGACCGCCTCGCCGCCGCCAAGGCACAGCGACGCGACCCCGCGCCGCTTCCCCCGCGCGCGCAGCGCGTAGAGGAGCGTGACGAGGAGGCGCGTCCCGCTCGCGCCGATGGGGTGGCCGAGCGCGACCGCACCTCCGTTCACGTTGAACTTCGCGTCGGGAATGTCGAGCTCGCGGCGCACGCAATCGACCCCGCTGAAGGCCTCGTTGATCTCGAACAAGTCGACGTCGCCGACCGACCATCCGGCCCTCTCGAGGCAGCGCGCGATCGCGCCGCGCGGCGCGGTGAGGAACATCTGCGGCTCGTGCGCGTACTGGCCCTGCGCGACGACGCGCCCAAGGGGCTTCGCTCCGAGCTCGCGCGCGCGCTCGGTCGACGCGACGACCGTGGCGGCGGCGCCGTCGTTCAGCTTGGACGCGTTGCCGGCCGTGACCGTGCCGCCCGGTTTGAACGCGGGCTTCAGGGCCGCGAGCGCCTCGAGCGAGGTCTCGCGCGGCGTCTCGTCCTTCGCGACGCGCGTCACCGCGCCCTTCCGCCCGGTGACGTCGACGGGCACGATCTCCGCGTCGAACGCGCCGCTCTTCTGCGCCGCGAGCGCCTTCTCGTACGAACGGAGCGCGAAGCGGTCCTGATCGTCGCGCGAGAGACCGCACTGCTCCGCGGTGAGCTCGCCACCGAGGCCCATGTGCCCGTGACCGTAGGCGTCCTGCAGGCCGTCGGTGAGGTTCGCGTCCTCGAGCGAGTGTTCGCCGAGCGCGAGACCGGTGCGCGCGCCGCGCATGAGGTACGGCGCGTTTGACATGCTCTCCATGCCGCCGGCGACGATGAGGCGGGCCTCTCCCGCCTTTATCTGCGTCGTCGCGAGCATCACCGCTTTGAGGCCCGATCCGCAGACCTTGTTCACCGTCGTGCACGGCACGCTGTTCGGAAGGCCCGCGCCGAGCGCGGCCTGGCGCGCGGGCGCCTGACCGACGCCGGCCTGCACGACGTTGCCCATGAACACCTCGTCCACCTGATCGAGCGCGACGCCGGCGCGCTCCAGTGCGCACTTGATCGCGATCGCACCGAGCTGCGTCGCCCTGAGCGGAGCGAGGCCGCCGAGGAACGCCCCGATCGGCGTGCGCGCCGCGCCGAGGATGACGACGTCGCTCATGATTCGCGCCGCAGGCGCTCGGCGACGTGCTCCTTGTACGAGCGGATCTCATCGCGCAGCGCGCGGAGCTCGGCGATGCGCGTGTCGATCGTCTCAAGGTGCGCGTCCAGCAGCTCCATGAGTCGTGGCAGCACACCGCGGTTGGAGCGGTGCCGGCGGTACATGTCCTCGAGCTCGCGCATCTCGTGCAGCGAAAGGCCGAGCGTCTTCAGCTTGCGGATGAACTTCAGGCGGCGGAGGTCGTCGTCGGTGTAGACGCGCGTGCCGCCATCGAGCCGCTTCACCGACTCGAGGAGGCCGAGCTCCTCGTAGTAGCGGATGGTCCGTTCGGTGAGACCGACGCGCGATGCGAGCTCGCCGATGCGGTACTGGCCGACCGCGGTCGCCACTGACGCTGCCTCCCCGATTGGCCTGCTTGGCCGCCAGGTCTGCCAGTTCACGTCAACTGGCGAGGAGAGTCTAGCGCGCGGCGAGCGCCTTGATCGCCGCCTCGAGCGCGCGCGTGCCGAGCACGGCGTCGTCGATGGCGGCGAACTCCGTCGGCGTATGTGAGCCACCGGTCGACCGCACGAAGATCATCCCGGTCGGCACGCCGGAGAGCGCCGGATTCTGCGCGTCGTGGCCGGCGCCCGAGACCATCGAGGGCGCCGTGACGCCGACGCCGAGCGCGCTCTTGTGGAGCAGGTCGCGCATGCCGGGATCGAGCGGCGTGACGGCGACCGTCTGAAGGACCTCGAGCCGCGTCGCGCTCGCGCGTCCGCGCATGAGCGCGCTCAGCTCCTGGCGCAGTCCGTCGAGCACATGGTCGATGGACTGCTGTGTGGGCGCCCGGATGTCGAGCGAGAACGTGCATTCCCCGGGGATGACGTTCTTGGCGCCCGGCCGGACCGCGATCTCCCCGACCGTGGCGACGGTGTCGGGGATCGCCTTCGCGAGCCGCTCGAGCGCGATGATCACGTGGCTTGCGGCGACGAGCGCGTCGACGCGCTCCCCCATCACCGTGGCGCCGGCGTGACCCTGCCGGCCCTCGATCGTCACTCGCCCGTGGAAGATGCCGACGATGTTGCTCACCACGCCGAGCGGCACGCCGGCGCGCTCGAGACGCGGGCCCTGCTCGATGTGCAGCTCGAGATAGGCGCGGATCGCCTTCGCGTCGCGTCGGGCGCGCGTGGGGTCGCCGTGTTCGCCGAGCGAGCGGAGCGCGTCGCCGATCGATACGCCCGCGGCGTCGCGTCGCTCGGCCGCGTTCGCCGGCAGCTTGCCGAACGCGGCGGCGGATCCGAAGAGGCCGACGCCGAAGCGCGCGCCCTCCTCGTCCGCCCAGCCGACGATGTTGACCGGGCGCGCGAAGCGCACGCCCGACTCGACCAGCGACACGACCGCCTCGACCGCGCAGCACACCCCGAGCGCTCCGTCGAACCGGCCCCCCATGGGCACGGAGTCGAGATGCGAGCCGACAAGCACGACGGGCGCGTTCGCATCCGCACCGGCGAATCGCAGATACAGGTTCGCCGCGGCATCGCGCCGCGCCTCCGCGCCGAGGCACCACGATGTCACCAGATCACGAGCGCGCTGCTCGTCCTGCGTCAGGCCGAGGCGCGACACGGCGGTGCCGTAGATCTCGCGCGCTGGATCGTCGCTGCGTCCGATCTGCGCGAGCTCGTTGATGCGCCGCTCGAGACGCGCGGCGTCGGTCACAGCGCCACGTTCGCCGCGAGCTCGTCCGGCCCGAACGGCAGGCCCGCGAAGACCTCGGTCTCGATGCGCTGCGCGATCGGCACGGAGCGCGCGATCTCATCGGTGAACCTTGGATGGCGCCTCGCAGTGTCCTTCGCGCGCTCCGCGAGATCCTCGATGCTCATCCCGCCGCGTCGATCCGCGACGAACACGATCTTCTCCTCGAGCGTGGTCGGCATCGTCGCCGGATCCAGCACCACGTAGATCGCATGCCGCCGCGCGGGCTCGGCGCACGCGGAGAGGCCTTCGGCCGCGAGGATGAGCGCGGAGAGCTCGTTGTGCTCCCGGGGGTCTCCCTTCAGCAGCGGCGACCTTCCGATGTCGTGGAGCAGCGCGGCCAGCACGACCGTCTCGACATCGATGCGCGCACCGCGCGCGACGTGTGCCTCCGCGATCGTGCGCGCGATCGCGCCCACGATCCGCGAGTGCTCCCGCAGGTAGTCCGGATATCCGTACTTCGTCCAGAACTGGGCGGCGCGCGTGGATAAGTCCGTTGACACCCTCCTGCCCCATTTCTACGTTCGGCCGCGGGGAGCGGAATGACCAGACCCGAGGTAGACGACCGCATCATCGCGCACCTCAGCTTCGCGCGGGCCGTCGCAGCGCGCTCGCTCGACCCGCGCTGTCGCGGCGCCGACCGCGAGGACCTCATCGCCTGGGGCGTCTTCGGCCTGGTGCAGGCGGCGCGGCGCTACCGCGGCGATCTCGGCGCGCCGTTCGGTGCCTACGCGGCACGGCGCGTCCGCGGTCAGGTCCTCGACGCGCTGCGCGAGCGCGATCCGCTCACGCGCACGGAACGGCGCGCCTTCCGCGCGGCACAGAAGGTGAGCGAGGACCTGCCGCCGCCGTACGTCGAGATCTCGCTCGACCGCCTGGCGGAGCTCGGCGACGAAGAGATGGCGCGAGGCATGGCGCCACGCGCCAGTGTCGATCCGCGCTGGCAGCGCGTCGCCGAGCACCTGCAGGCGCTGGCGCCGCTGGAGCGGCGCGTGGTCGTCCTCGCTTATGCGCGCGAGATGACCCTGCGCGAGATCGGCGCGCGCGTCGGCCTTTCCGAATCCGGCGTGTGCCGCGTCCGGGCGCGCGCGCTGAAGAAGCTGCGGGCCGCGATCGCGAACGATGGCGCGGGGAGCGAGGCGGCCTGACACTGGTCGCGTGTCCGACCTCAAGCGCGCCCGTTTCGCGCGACTCGTCGCGCGCGCGCTCGACGACCTGCCGCGCGAGTTCGCGGAGCGCATGCGGAACATCGAGATCGTCGTCGAGGACGAACCGAGCGACGAGCAGCGCCCGCGCGACGGCAGCGAGCTCCTCGGCCTCTACGAGGGCGTGCCGCTCACCGGCCGCGGCGCGCAGGAGCCGTACCTGCCCGATCGCATCAGCATCTTCCGCGGGCCGATCGAGCGGATGAGCGCGTCACCACGTCATCAGGCGGACGTCGTGCGCGACACCGTGATGCACGAGATCGCGCACCACTTCGGCATCAGCGACGCGCGGCTGCGCGAGCTTGGGCGCGGGGACGTGGAGGACTAGCGCGGCTGCTTGCGCTCGCTGCGCAACCCGAACATCGTCGCGGCGCGCAGCTGCGTCGCGAACGTGTCGAACTCGCCGATGATCGCGGCCCCATCGGGCCGACCCTGCGCGGCGGCGACGACCTCGGCGCGACCGAGACGGATCCCGATCTCGAGCAGGCCGACGCGCGCGACCGGCGGTATGTGCGGCACGTGGAGGTCTTCGAGCTCTCGCAGCGTCAGCGCCTGCAGCGCACGCGAGCGCGTGACGTCATCCGCGGCGACGACGTCGAGCACCGCCGGCGTCATCTGCGCCATGAGCGTCTCGTACCTGCCCAGATCCTGCGACGACGAGCCGCTCGTCTTCGCGGCTTCCGCCACGATGTTCTTCAGGATCCCTGGAGTGACGGGGCGCAGGATCGCGGACAGAGCGAGTCGCGCTTCCTCACTGGACAAGCGGCGTTATTGAAACGGAAGTCAGGTCAATAAGTCGTCGCAGCTAGGTCTGTAGAGCCTGTCTGAACTTCGCGATCGCGTTCGCCGGCCCGCCCGGGTCTTCGAAGACCGCCGAGCCCGCGACCACGACCGACGCACCCGCGTCGGCGACGCGTCGCGCGGTGTCGAGCTTGATCCCGCCGTCGACCTCGAGCTCGGCGAGCGAGCCGGCGCGGTCGAGCGCGGCGCGGACGGTCCTCAGCTTGTCGATCGCGCCCTCGATGAACTTCTGGCCGCCGAATCCCGGATGGACGCTCATCACGAGGAGCAGGTCCAGCTCGCCGAGGTACGGGAGCACCTTCTCGACCGGCGTCTCCGGGTTGAGCGTCAGCCCGGCCTTCGCGCCACGAGACCGGATCCGCGCGAGCGTGCCGCGTACGTCCGCCGCCGCCTCGACGTGGAAGACGACGTACGCGGCGCCGGCGTCGACGTAGCGGTCCACCCATTCGTCGGGGGTCTCGATCATGAGGTGGACGTCGAGCGGCAGGCGCGTCGCCCTATGGAGGTCGGCGACCATCTTCGGTCCGAATGTGAGATTCGGCACGAAGTGGCCGTCCATGACGTCGACGTGTATCCAGTCGGCGCCGGCCCGCTCGCATGTCTGTACGGCCTCGGCCAAACGGCCGAAATCCGCGGAGAGGATGGACGGAGCCAGCTTCACGCTGGCATCATGCGTCGAGCACGCCCCGAGGAGAAACAGCCCGTGTATCGCCCCCAGAACCTGCGGATCCCTGGACCCACGTTCGTCCCCCAGACGGTGCTGGCCGCTTCGGCGCGGCCGATGATCAACCACCGCGGACCGGAGTTCGCCGCCCTGCTGGCGGCGCTCACCCGGGCGCTCCAAGACTTCCTGCGCACGCAAGGCGACGTCTTCCTGCTGACCTCATCCGGCTCCGGTGGCATGGAGGCCTCGGTGGCCAACCTGCTGTCGAGCGGCGACAAGGCGCTCATCTTCGTGAACGGCGCCTTCGGCGAGCGCTTCGTCTCGATCTGCAAGACCTACGGCGTCGACGCGCGGCGCATCGATGTGCCGCTCGGGCGCCCGGTCGAGCCGGACCTCGTGCGCGAAGAGCTGGCGAAGGAAAAGGGCAAGGACGCCGCGAAGGCCGTCTTCATCCAGCACAACGAGACCTCCGTCGGGGTGCTCAACCCGATGAAGGAGATCGCCGAGGTCGTCCGCGAGTCGGGGAAGCTCCTCATCGTCGACAGCATCTCCGGCGC
>DASQIF010000119.1:0-6261 GCA_035631715.1 Candidatus Acidiferrales bacterium | reverse complement strand
CGGCGCCCGCGCCATCCATCTGATCGCCGCGCCTTAGCGCTTCACGCTCCGCAGCGCCTGCTCGGCGATCGTGTCCGCCAGCTCTCGCGCATCGAGGCGACCGCGCGGGCGGTACCACTCGTACAGCCAGTTGCACATGCCGAGGATCGCGAGCGCCGCGATCTTCGCGTCGCCGGCGGCGAACTCCCGCGCGCGCACGCCCTCGGTGATGACGTCCTCGAACAGTGTGCGCATCGCGCGCCGCCGCGCGCGCACGCGCGCGAGCTGCGGCGCGGGCAGTGAGCGCCACTCGCGCAGGTAGAGCGAGACGGCGTCGATGTTGTCCGTCACCGCGGTGACGTACGCCTGGACCATGTCGCGGAGCCGGGCCGACGGACGTGCGTCGCGCTCCGCGATCGCCTCGAGCTCGCGGATGGTCTCCTCGAGCGCGCCTTCGAAGAGCCGCGCGAGCAGCTCCTCTTTCGAGCGGATGTAGTGGTACAGGCTGCCCTTCAGGAGGCCGACCGACTCCGCGATGTCCCGCACGCTCGCGCCGTGATAGCCCTTCTCGCGGAACATCTTGGCCGCGGCGGCGAGGATCGCCTCCTCTCGCGGCGTCGACGCGGTCCGAGCGCGTGCGGCCTCGGCGGTTCGAGTGCGCGCGGCTACGGCCGTCACTGCCGGGCCGCCCCGCGCTCCGCGCGCCACTCGGCGATCTGCGCGAACACGCCGCCATCGCCCGCCCCCATCGCGGCGGCGTTGCGGATGGCCACGAGCTTCGCACGTCGCGCGGCGCGCTCGGCGAGCCTCCTCCGGGACGACACGCGCACCGCCTGCTCGCCCAGCGCGCGGGCCACGTGCAGATGCGCGAGCGTCTCGGTGATGCGCTCCGCGTGGAGGAGAAACGGCGCCATCTCGTCATCCGTCGGCGGCCGCTTGCCCCGCACGAGCTCGAGGCCGCCCTTCCGGGCGAGCGACGCGACCATGGCGCGAAGCGCGCCGACGAAGGCGGAACGCGCGACGGCGTAATCGCCGCCCAGCGGAGCTCGGGCGAGCATGCGGCTGGGCCCGCCGCCGACGAGCGACCGGGGATCGCGGAGCACGATCCGCATGAGATCGCGCACCGCCATGAGCGACTGGATCTGCGACGTGCCCTCGTAGATCGGGAGGATGAGCGCGTCGCGCATGTGCCGCTCGACGCCGTACTCGGTCACGACGCCGTATCCACCGAAGATCTGCAGGGTGTTGCGGCAGACGCGCACGATCTCCTCGGAGCCGTACCACTTCACGAGCGGCGTGAGCTCGCGCAGGTCGCGCCCGGCGCGCTCGTCCTTGCCGCGGGTCGAGAGGTCCTGCAGCGTCGACGCTTCGGTCGCGAGCGCGCGGAGCCCGGCGAGCGTCGTCTCCATGTCGATGAGCATCTCGGCGATCATCGGGTGCTCGCGGATCGGCCGGCCCATCTGCACGCGCTCGGTCGCGTAGCGCATGGCCTTCTCGTACGCCGCCTCGCCCACCCCGAGGCCCTGGAGGCCGATGGCGATGCGCGACTCGTTCATGAACGTGAGGATCTCGCGCCATCCGCCGCCCAGCTCACCGAGCAGCTCGGCCTTCGAGCCCTCGAACACGAGCGAGCAGGTGGTCGAGCCGCGGATGGGGAACTTGTGTTCGGCGCGCTCCACCACATAGTTGTCGCCGTCGCGCGGCACGATGAAGAGCGCGAGCCCGTCGAGGCCGTTCGACCCGGCGACCGCCCGCGCGAGCACGATGACGAAGTCGCCGTTACCCGCGCTGATGAACTGCTTGCGCCCGTCCAGCCGCCAGCCGTCGCCATCCTTGCGCGCGGTCGTGGCGAGGTTGCCGACGTCGCTGCCGGCCTGCGGCTCGGTCATGGCGACCGCGCCCTTGCGCTCGCCACGCACGACCGGTGGCACCCAGCGTCGCTTCTGCTCGTCGGTGCCGAAGCGCAGGATCATCGCGGCGGGCTCGGTGTAGCCGATGCCGAACTCGACCATCGTCGCGGCGCACGCGCGCGCGATCATCTCGACCCCGAGCGAGTTCACGGTCTGCGGCAGGCCGCTGCCCTCGTGCGACTCCGGCAGCGAGAGGCCGACGAACCCGAGGTCCGCGAGCCCGCGCAGGTTCTGCTTCATCGGCTCGCTCGTCTCGATGCGGCCGCCCTCGCGGATGACGCCGATTTCGTCGACCTGCTGCGCGCGTCCGGCGATCTCCGTCCCGATGTACTCGCCGGCGACGGCGAGCATCTCGCGCCACGTCGCGACCGTGTCCTTTATGTCCGCGCTCGGCCCTTGCGTGACGGGGATGAGCGTGTCCCAGGCCACGATCTTGTCGAAGGTCTCGACGAGGTCGGGGTTGTCGAGGAAGTAGTTCATGGGTAGTAGCGCCTCCCTGACGCGAGACTTACCGATGGGCTGTAGTGGCTCCCGTACCGGTCCGCGAGCGAGCGAAGCAATTCGCGCAGCGCCGGGCCGCGCGCGTCGGCGTAGCGGAACGGGCCACCCAGGAACGGCGGGAAGCCGAGGCCGAGCACGGCGCCGAGGTCGCCCTCAGCCGGCGACCGCAGCACCTCCGCGTCGAGGCAGGTCGCCGCCGCGTTGACGAAGAGCGCGACCAGTCGCTGCGCCGCGTCCTCCTGCCACTGCGTCGGCCGTGACCCGAGCAGCTCGTAGACGCGCGGGTTCGGCGTGCGCTTCTTGCCGTCGTACAGGTAGAAGCCCGCGCCGCCGCGCTTGCCGACCAGACCCGCGTCCACGAGCGCCGCGACCGCGTTGCGCGCGAGTCCGGTGTCACCCTCGGCCACGGTCGTCGCCACGGTCTCGCCGGCGTGACGCGCCACGGTGAGCCCGACCTCGTCCATGAGCGTGAAGGGCCCGACCGGCCATCCGAACGCGGTCATCGCGCGGTCGACGTCCTCGATGCGCGCGCCTTCGTACAGCAGGCGCGTCGCCTCGCCGAGCATCACGCCTATGACGCGGGTGGTGTAGAAACCCGGGCCGTCGCGCACGACGATGACCGTCTTCCCGAGCGCCTGTCCCGCCGCGACGACACGCGCGACGGCCTCCGGGTCGGCGGCCGCGGGGCGCACGACCTCGACGAGCGGCATGCGGTGCACCGGCGAGAAGAAATGCATCCCGACGATGCGTCCCGGGCAGCGCGCGCCCTCCGCGATGCGCGCGATCGGCAGCGCGGAGGTGTTCGACGCGATGACCGTATCGTCACGCACCACCTTCTCGAGCTCCGCGATCACGGCGCGTTTCACTGCGAGCTCCTCGAAGACCGCTTCGATCACGAGCTCGGCGCGCGCGAAGCCGGACCAGTCCGTCGTGCCGGAGACCCGCGCGACCGCGCGCTTCGCCTCGCGCCGGTCGACGACGCCCTTGCGGCCGGCGTCCTCGGTAAGGCTGCGCACGGAGGCGAGGCCGCGCGTGAGCGCGCTCTCGTCGACGTCGCGCAGGCGCACGTTCATCCGCGCGACGGCCGCGCTCTGCGCGATGCCCGAGCCCATCAGGCCGGCGCCCAGTACCGCGATCGTCGTCGGGGCCGGCGCGGCAGGCAGGCCGCCGGAAGCGGCCTTGCGCTGCTTCAGACCGAGCAGGAAGAGGGCGATGAGGTTGCGCGCGACGTCGCTGGTCGCGAGCTCGCCGAACGACTTCGCCTCGGCCTCGAGCCCCGCGGGCATCCCGTGGGCGAGTCCCGTCGTGATGGCGTCGAGGGCGCGGAGCGGGGCGGGGTAGTGGCCGCGCGTCTCCTTCATGACGCGCTCGCGCGCCGTGCGCAGCGCGAAGGCCCGCGCAGGCCCGAGCCACGTCGCGGCGCGCTCGACGGCCGTCGCCCCACCACGGGCGTGGTTCTTGCGACCGGCGAGCGCGCGGTCACGCGCCGCGCGGTCGAGTGCGGCCGCGGTGACGACCTCGTCGACCATGCCCGCACGCAGTGCGCGCCGGGCGTTGTGACGGCGCGCGTTCAGGATGTTGTCGAGCGCGCGCGGCAGACCGATGAGGCGCGGGAGACGCTGCGTGCCGCCGCCGGCCGGCAGCAGTCCGAGGGAGATCTCCGGCAGTCCGATGCGGACGCTCGGCGCGTCCGCCGCGACGCGCCAGTCGCACGCGAGCGCGAGCTCGTATCCGCCACCGAGGGCGCTCCCGTTGATCGCGGCCACGGTGACGAACGGGAGGGCCGCGATGTCGTCGAAGACCCGCTGGATCGCGCGGCTCGCCTCCCGGATCTCCGCGGCGGACGGCCAGACGCTGAGCATGTTGAGGTCGGCGCCCCCGACGAACTGGTCCGGCTTCGCGCTCCAGAAGACCAGGCCGCGCGGCTGCGCCTCGCGCGCCTCGGCCACCGCCTTCGCCAGCGCCGCGATGAGCGGCGGGTCGATCGCATTCACGCTGTCGGTGGGACGGTCGATGACGACGCGCGCGACGCCGTCGGATCCGGCCGGCTCGTACCGCGCGCCGGCGGCCTCGACGGAGGCCATGTCGACGACGGTCAATTGAGCAGCTCGAGCACGATCGCCGCGCCGTTGCCGCCGGCCGCGCACACCGACGCGAGGCCGAACTGCACCTTGCGGCGCCGCATCTCGTTCGCGAGCGTCGTGATGACGCGCGCGCCGGTCGCGCCGAAGGGATGGCCGAGCGCGATCGACCCGCCCATGACGTTCACCTTGTCCTCGTCGATCGCGCCGCTGCCGTTCTGTTCGAGGACGCGGAAGGTCGAGAGCACCTGCGCGGCGAACGCTTCGTGCATCTCGATCAGGCCGATGTCCGAGAGCGCGAGGCCGGCGCGCCGCAGGGCGATCGGGATCGCGTACGCGGGCGCGATGAGCAGCTGGTCGGCAGGGTCCACCGCGGCGTACGCGTACGCGCGCACCGCGACGAGACTCGTCCGGCCCTCGGACCGCGCCCGCTCCTCGGAGAGGAGCAGCACCGTCGCGGCGCCGTCGGTGAGCGGGCTCGAGTTGCCCGCGGTGACCGTGCCGTGGGCCTTGTCGAAGACCGGCCGGAGCGCAGCGAGCCGCGCGAGCGAACTGTCGCGCCGGATGTGCGTGTCCGCCGCGAGCGATCGTCCGTTCCGCCGGATCGGCGCGACCTCCGCCGCGAGCCGTCCGTCGTCCCAGCCGGCCGCCGCGAGCTGATGGCTTCGCAGCGCCCAGCGGTCCTGCTCTTCGCGCGGGACCTTGTTGATCGCGGCCATGCGCTCGGCGGAGTCGCCCATCGTCAGGCCGGTCGACGTCTCCTTGATGCCCGGCGCGACCGGCGCGAGGTCCGCGAGCGAGATGCCCGCGAAGCTCGAGACGCGCTGGGGGAGCGTCTTCGCCTGCGACGCGCGCACCAGCGCGCGCGCCAGCTTCGGCGTGTAGGTGATGGGGACGTTCGACAGGCTCTCGGCACCCCCGGCCAGCGCCGCCGACGCCGAGCCGACGGCGATGTGGTCCGCCGCCGTCGTGATCGCGACGCACGCAGACGCGCAGGCCATGCCCACGCTCGATGCGTAGATGCTCGTCGGCAGATCGAGCGCGAGGACCACCTCGCGCGCGAGGTTGTGATACGCCACCGGACGCGAGACGTTCCCGTACACGATCTCGTCGACGCTGCTCGCGGCCGTCTCGGTGCGGGCGAGCGTCTCGGCCGTCGCCGCGGCGGCCAACTCGAGCACATCGGCGCTCGCGAGGTCGGTGCCCGCCTTGACGAAGGGGGTGCGATAGCCGCCCGCGATCACCGCCCGTCGCATGGCTCGACTCTACCAAACGTTCGTTTGGTAAACAACGAGCTAGGGAGCGCTGAGCGCGTCGGCCGCGATCCGCACCGCGAGCCCGCCGATGATGAGGGCGCTCCCGACCGCGGTGACGCGGCCCAGGCGCGGCGGGACGCGCCCGTGGAGCGAGGCGCCCGCGCCGGCGAGCAGCCACTGCCACGAGAGCGACGCGAGCGTCGCGGCGACGACGAAGAGCGCCCGGGCCGCGGGCTCCGCGGAGATGGCCGGCAGGCCGACGGCCAGGGACGCGAAGTAGATGACCGTGGACGGATTCAGCAGCGTGAGGCCGAGCACGGTCGCATACGTCCGGCCGGGTGCCGCCGGCTCGCGGTCACCCGTCCCGAGGTCGGTCGCGCGCAGGCCGCGCACGGCGAGGATCAGCAGGAGCGCGGCGGCCACGAGGCGCGCCGGACGGAGGACCGGCGCGATGAGCGCGACGAGCGCCGGTCCGGCGAGCATCGCGAGCGTCGCGTAGACGAGATCGGCCGTGGCGCAGCCCGCGCCGGCCGC
>DASQIF010000118.1:0-2165 GCA_035631715.1 Candidatus Acidiferrales bacterium | reverse complement strand
TCGCGGGCTCGCTCGGCGACCCTGAGGTGGGACGCGTCACCGAGCTCGTCAACGCCAGCGACGCGCTGCCGCGAGTGCGGCGCGAGGCGCAAGCCCTGGTCGACGAAGCGGTACGCGAGCTCGAAGCTGTCGAGCTCGACGGCCTGCGCCCGACCCTGATCGGCCTCGCCCGCTCAGCGGTCGACCGAAACGCCTGACAGCAGCCCCACCGTCCCCATCGCGAGGGGCGTGAAGCGGATGTCGCTCCAACCCGCGCGCTTCGCCATGTCTGCAAGCTCCGCGGGCGTGCGATAGCTGTCGACGGTGTCGCTCAGGTAGCGATAGGCATCGGGCGCGCCCGAGATAAATCCACCAACCGCCGGCAGCAGGGTGCGCAGATAGATGCGGTACGCGCCGCCCACGAGCCCGCGCGGCGGTCGCACGAACTCGAGCACCACGGCGCGGCGCGCGACCCGCAGCATCTCTCGCAGACCCAGTATCGGATCGGCGAGGTTGCGGAGCCCGAATGCGATCGTCGACGCGTCGAAGCTGGCGTCGTCGAACGGCAGCGACAGCGCATCGCCCTCGATGAACTCGATCGACGGATGGGCGCGACGCGCGATTTCGAGCATCCTCGGACTGAAGTCGAGTCCGACGACGCGGCCGTGATCGCCCGCGACGCGCGCCAGCTCCGCGGTCAGCTTGCCCGAGCCGCACGCGACGTCGAGTGCGCTGCCTCCGGCGTGAAGCCCGGTCTCACGCGCCGCTCGCCGCCGCCATCCCGCGTCTGTGCCAACGGAGAGCACCGTGTTGACGCGGTCGTAGCGGCGCGCGATCCGGTCGAACATCGACCGGACGGCCTGTGGATCGCGTTCGCTCAGATCTTCTGCCAGACGGACGCGATGCCCTGGCCGACGCCGATGCACATCGTCGCGAGGCCGTACTCGGCGTCGCGGTGCTGCATCTCACGCACGAGCGTGCTCACCAGCCGCGCACCGCTGCTCCCGAGCGGATGGCCCAGCGCGATCGCGCCGCCATTGACATTGACGCGCTCCTCGTCGAGGCCGAGGAGGCGGACGCACGCCAGCGACTGCGACGCGAAGGCCTCGTTGAGCTCGACGAGCTGCATGTCGTTCGGCTCGAGCCCGGCCTTGGCCAGGGCCTTCAGCGAAGAAGGCACCGGACCGATGCCCATGTAGTCGGGGTGCACGCCGGCCGGCGCGGCGGAGACGAGGCGGGCGAGCGGCTGCAGCCCGCGCTCCCGGGCCTTCGCGTCCGACATCAGCACGAGCGCGGTCGCGCCGTCGTTCAGTGGTGACGCATTGCCTGCGGTGACCGAGCCGTGCTCGCCGAAGGCGGGCTTGAGCTTCGCGAGCGCCTCCATCGACGTGTCCGCGCGCGGCCCCTCGTCCTGCACGGCGCCGTCAACCGCGACGATCTCTTCGGCGAGCCGCCCCGACTGCTGCGCTGCGATCGCGCGCCGATGGCTGCGCAGCGCGAACGCATCCTGGTCCTCGCGCGAGATCTCGTACTTCTGGGCGACACGTTCGGCCGTCTCCCCCATCTGCAGCGTCCCGTACATGGCGGCCATCTTCGGGTTGACGAGCCGCCACCCGAGCGCGGTGTCGTAGACCGTCTGCGGACCGCGTGGAAACGGCGACTCCGACTTGGCCATGACCCACGGCGCGCGGGTCATGCTCTCCACGCCTCCGGCCAGCATGATGTCCGCTGCGCCGGCCTGGATCTCACGCGCGGCGGCGATCGTCGCCTGCATCCCCGATCCGCAGAGGCGGTTGACCGTCTGTCCCGGGACCTCGACGGGAAAGCCCGCGAGAAGCAGCGCCATGCGCGCGACGTTGCGGTTGTCCTCACCGGCCTGGTTCGCGCAGCCGAGGATCACATCCTCGACTTCGGCCGGTTTCACGTTGGCGCGGTCGCACGCTTCTTTGAGGACGATCGCCGCGAGGTCGTCCGGCCGCACACCCTTCAGCTGGCCACCGTACTTGCCCATCGGCGTGCGCGCCGTCGCGACGATTACGGCCTGGGGCATTACTTCTTGGGGCGGCTCGCGAGGAACTTACGCACGCCCTCTGGAAACTCACCGTTGGCCACCTGGTTCTCCTGGAGGTACGACTCGAATTCGACGGCCTCCTTGTAGGTCGAGCCCAACCCGCGGTTGACGGCGC
>DASQIF010000117.1:0-9811 GCA_035631715.1 Candidatus Acidiferrales bacterium | reverse complement strand
CCGCATGATCCGCGCGCACGAGCTCCGCCCATTGATCATCGTCCTGCCGCAAGGCGACCAGGCGTACTGGGTCGACCACGCGCTGCCGACCGACCAGACCGCGTGGGGCCGCTACGCCGCGAAGGACGTCGTCGCGAGCGTCGACGCGCGCTTCCGCACGCTCGCTGACGCGCCCCCCCGCGCGATCGGCGGCGTGTCGATGGGCGCGCACGGCGCGATCCAGCTCGCGATGAACTACCCGGGCATGTTCAGCGTGGTGGGCGCGCACAGCCTGGTGCTCCGCCGCTACGACACCGCGCCGGCGTTCTTCGGGAGCGTCGCCGACTGGGCGAAGCGCGACCCGATGCAGCTTGTGTACCAGACCGCGGGTCAGATGAAACGGCTCGACCTCTGGATCGACATCGGTAAAGACGCCCCGTGGGCGAAGCTCGCGGAGGAGTTCAACGGCGAGCTCGACACGCTCAACATCCGGCACGAGTGGCACGAGTGGTCGGGCGATCACTCAGCCAGCTACTGGGAGTCGCACCTCGAGCAATACCTTCGCTTCTACGACGGCGCGCTGCGTAACCACACGAGCGCGATGCCCGAAGACTCGCTCCGCCTCCTCTAGATCCCGCCGAGCGCGAGGAGCGCGGCCGCCACGCCGGCGAGCACCGGTCGCAGTTCGAACGTCGGAAGTGCCGGGCGCAGGCGCGAGAGCAGCGACATGAGCTGCGGCTGGAAGCGCGTCGCCGTCCACACCATCAACACGGCGGCGCCCTGGAAGAGCGCGTTCTCGCGATCGAGGCGGACCGGCGCCATGAGCTCGGACGACCAGAACGCGACCACGAAGAGCTGGACGCCGTACGCGAACAGCGAGCGCCTGCCGAGCGGCATGAGAAGCCAGCCGGCGGCGCGCCGCACCGGCACCCACGCGAGGGTGACCATCGCGTACAGGAACGACGCCGCACCGAGCAGCGCGAGCACGCGGCCGATGCGCGCGTCGTTCTTGTCGAAGAGCAGGTCCTGCACGTCAACGCCGATCCAGCCGGCGACGTAGTGCGTCGCGATGAGGTTCACGACGACGAGCGCGACGACGGACGCGACGCCCACGGCGATCAAGCGCGACGGCCGCAGGAACGGCTCGATACGCCGGCGGTGGTAGCCGATCGCGAGGCCAAGGAAGAACAGGAGCTGCCAGGCCGAGAACGGGAAGCCCCCGTCGACGATCGGCCACGCGCGCGGCACGAGGTCGAGCGAGACCTGCGCCAGCGTCCACGCCGCGAACGACAGGGCGAGGACGAGCCAGGTGAAGCCGCGCGACATCGCGAACAGCGCCGGGCCCGCGGCGAGGACGAGCAGCGTGTAGAGGACGAGCACGTCGGTGAGCGAGTAGGAACGGTGGAACGTGATGACCTCGAGCGCGAACTCCACCTTGCTGTCGGCGGGCGTCGCGGCCGCCGCCCACGGCGTGCCGAAGAGCGCCGAGACGCCGGCGAACGAGATCGTCAGCGCGACGGTGAGGACGTAGAGGAGGCGGACGCGCCCGGCGACCTTGCCGAACATCGCGCGCACGCCGTCGCGGCTGATGGTGTTCGCGTGGACCATGCCCATCGAGAGCCCGGAGAGGAGCACGAATCCCTCGGCCGCGGAGACGAAGAAGCGGTTCCCGCCGGTCAGCACGTAGAGCCACGAGGACTCGCCGCCGACGTGGTCGATGGTCATGACGAAGACGCAGAAGCCGCGGAGGAGGTCGATGCGCAGATCGCGCTTGCCGGCGGCCTCCGGCACGGCCGCATAAGCAAGCCGGCGAAGCCACAGCAGGAGACCCACGTCAGAAGGAGATCACCCACGCTCGCTCGCTTCATGAAATCCGGATAAGACGGGGCCCTCGCGCACCGCGCTTTACAGAAATCACATGAGCCGGCGTCGCCTGCCGTGACGCGCGTCACACCGCAGGGCGCAGACAGGCGACCGAGGCATCGTCGTCTAGATTCGTGAGGGTGATCTTCCACGGCGGCGGGCCGATCGAGCCGCCCAAGGAGCGGCGGACGCTACGGCGGATCCCGCGCGTCCTCGCCTCGTCCTTCCGCATCGTCTGGGACGCGGCGCCGGGCCGCTTCCTCGCGAGCCTCGCGCCGCAGGCCGTCTCGGCCGTCGTCACCGGCCTGCAGCTCGTGGTCACGCGCGACCTCATCCAGGCGGTGCTCGCGACCGGGAACGGCGGCGACTTCGGGCGCGTCAGCCAGCTCCTCGGCTACGTCATCGCGCTCACCCTCGCGGGCGCGGGCGCGAACCTCGTGCAGAGCCAGCAGCAGCAGCTGCTCGGCGCCATCGTCGAACGGCATCAGAACTCGGTGCTGCTCGACCGCATCATCGCGATCGACCTGAAGCAATTCGAGACGCCGGAGTTCCAGGACCTGCTGCGCCGGGCGCAGAACGCGATGAGCCGCATGCTCGGCGTCACGGGCTCGACGATCGGTGTCGCGCGCGGGATCTTCCTCGTCTTCGGCATCGCCGTCGCGCTCTACGTGCTGCAGCCAGTGCTGCTCGGTCTCGCGGTCGTCGGCTTCATCCCGATGTGGCTCGCGTCCGTCGCGTCGAGCCGGCAGATGTACCGCTGGTGGCGGCAGATGACCCCGAACGAGCGCAAGCGCAACTACGTGTTCGGTCTCTTCACGCAGCGCGAGTACGCGAAGGAGATCCGCGCGTTCGGCCTCGCCGGCTACCTGCGCGGCCTCTACGAGCAGCTCTCGAACGAGCGGCTCGAGGAGCTGCGCAAGAACCTGCGGCAGCGCGCCCGCTATCGCGTGATCTCGACCGGCGCGTCGGCCGTGGTCACCGCACTCACCTACGGCGCCCTCGCGTACCTCGTCATCGAGCACCGGATCGGCGTCGCCGAGGCTGGTGCCGCGGTGGTCGCGAGCCAGCAGCTCAACGGACAGCTCTCGGGGATCATGGGCGACGCGACGCAGCTCTATGAGTCGAGCCTCTTCCTCGAGGACTGGGAGGAGTTCTCGGCGCTCGCGCCGAGCCATCAGCCGGTGCTCGGGCCCGCAACACCCTTCCGGGACATCGTCGTGGACCACGTCAGCTTCGAATATCCCGCCTCAGGGAATCACTTGCCGCACCGCGCGCTCGACGACGTGTCGCTCGAGATCCGCGCGGGCGAGGTCATCGCGCTCGTCGGCGAGAACGGCTCCGGCAAGACGACGCTCGCGAAGGTGCTCTCGGGTCTCTACAAGCCCGACGCCGGCAAGGTGCTCTGGGACGGTGTCGACGTGAACACGCGGGACGAGGGCTGGGTCTACCAGCGCGTCGCGGTGCTCTTCCAGGACTTCGCCCGCTTCATGCTCACGGCGCGCGAGAACATCGGGCTCGGTCGCGTGGAGCGCCTCGACGACGAGGCGGGCATGGTCGACGCGGCGCGGCGCGCCGGGGCGGACGCGTTCGTCGAGAAGTGGCCCGACCGCTACGCGACGGTGCTCGGCCCGGTGTTCATGGGCGGCAAGGACGTCTCGATCGGACAGTGGCAGCGCATCGCGCTCGCGCGCGCGTTCTTCCGCGACGCGCCGCTCGTCATCCTCGACGAGCCGACCGCCGCGCTCGACGCGCGCGCGGAGCACGATCTCTTCACCCGTATGCGCGACCTCTTCGACGAGCGCGCGGTGCTCCTCATCTCACATCGCTTCTCGAGCGTGCGCAGCGCGGACCGCATCTACGTCCTGCACGAGGGCCGCATCGTCGAGCACGGGACGCACGACCAGCTCATGCAGCTCGACGGTCGCTACGCGGAGCTGTTCACGCTGCAGGCGTCGGCGTACCTTCCGCAGCCCGCCAGGACTCCGGTGTCCTGACCCGCGGCAGCGGCGAGAACACCAGCAGCAGGATCGACGCGGCCATCCCCGCCCACCCGATGGCGATCGCGCCGCGCACGCCGATCGCGTCCGCGATCGCCGCCGCGGCGAGCGCGCCGATCGGATACGCGATCCCGTGCGAGATCGTCTCGAGCGTCGCGTTCGCGCGTCCGAGGATGCGGTCGGGGATGAGGCCCTGCACGAGCGAGATCTCCGCGACGCCTTCGATGGTCTGCAGACCGTCGCCGATGAGCTGCGGCAGGAACACCATGATCGTCGCGACCGCGACCGCGCCCTGCGCGAGCGGCGTGAGGATGCCGATCGCCGACGCGCCCGCGGCCATGAAGATGACCGCCGGCCCGAGGCCGATCGCGCGGATGATCCGCGATGCGAAGAGCGAACCAACCAGCGATCCGACGCCGCCCGCGGAGATGACGATGCCGAGCAGGAACGGATCGAGGTGCAGCGTCTCGAGCAGATAGATCGAGTACAGGACGCCGTAGAACGCGCCGGCGAGGTGGGCGATGATCGAGCGGGTCGCGAGCGGGAGCACCACCGGGTTGCGGCCGACCGCTCCAAGACCCTCGACGATCTCGTGCATCACCCGCGAGGTCGGCTCGCGCGCCGGGCGCGGCGGTTCCGGCGCGCGGATGAGCGTGATCGATATCGCGGAGACGACGTACGACGCCGCGTCCACGAGGATCGCGAACGGCGCGGACACGATCTGCACCAGCGCTCCGGCGAGGCTCGGCCCGCCGACCTCCGCGATCGACGCGCTCGTCGCGAGCTTGCTGTTCCCCTCGACGACGCGATCGAGGCCGATGAGCGACGGGACGTAGGCGGGGTACGCGGACGAGAACAGCGTCGCGAGACAGCTCTCGACGAACGCGACGACGTAGAGCTGCTCGAGGTGCAGGACTCCGAGCCCCTGCGCGAGCGGGATCGAGAACAGCAGCACGGCGCGGATCACATCGGTCGCGATGAGGAGCGGGCGGCGACGCAGCCGGTCGACCCACGCTCCGGCGACGAGGCCCACCAGAAGTACCCCCAGGCTCTGCGAAATGACTAGGACCGCGAGCTCGCGCGGGCCCGCGCCCAGGACGAGCAGCGCGACCAGCGGCAGCGCCGTGCGCGTCACGACGGAACCGAGCCGGGAGACGGTCTGTCCGGCCCAAAGCTTCATGAAATCCTGGTGTTGCCACAGCGACGCGGTTGACACAGCCGCGGCAGCGTACCGTCACCGGCACCCCCTCGTTCTGGCGACCTAGGGATGGGCACGCCGCAGAAGCAGGCCGCGCGGGCCGCCGCGCCGACACGACGCAAGGTCCTGATCACCGCGCTCGCGGCGGGCGCCGGCGTCGCGAGCGCGCGCGTCCTGGGGCTGCGCAACCTCAACACGCCGTCCGCCGTCGACGCCATCGACGCGATGACGGCGGCCGATCCGATGGGCATGTACGGCGCGACCGACGCGGCGGACGCGCAGATGGATCTGCCCGATGACTCGTTCTTCGGTCCGCAGGACCTCGATGGATCCGTCCTCCCGGAGCAGCTGCGGCCGGCGGCCACCCTCCCGCCGGTCGCACCGCCCAAGACCACCGTTGCGGCGCTGCAGCCGCCCATCAGCGGGATCGCGATGCCGCGTCTCGCCGGTGATCTCGACTGGGTCTCGCCGCTCGCCGCGGAGAGCGCCAAGATCACGCACCTGCTGCGGCGGACGACGTTCTCGTACACCGAGGCGGAGCTCGACCGCGCCCTCTCCGACGGCTACGCGCGCACGGTGGACCGTCTCCTCGAGACCCCGTTCGCCGAGCCGCCGGCGTTCGGCCTTCGCCCCGCGGCGACGCCGACGCCCTCGCCGCGCGCGTCCGCGTCCGCATCGGCGAGCGCCCGTCCTTCGGCGAGCGCGAGCGTGATGCCCTCTCCGTCCGCATCGCCGTCGGCCTCGCCGCGCCCGAGCGCCGCGCCGACCGGGGTGATGCCGACGCCCACGCCGTCGCTCCAGCCGCTCACGATCAACTCGCAGATCAACATCGGCAACCTCCAGATCTGGTGGTACGACTGGATGACGGCGTCGCCCACGCCGTTCGCCGAGAAGATGACGCTCTACTGGCACGGTCACTTCACCTCGGACTACCGCAAGGTCGGCACGAACTCGCCGGCGATCTACTGGCAGAACCTCACCTGGCGGCGCATGGGGCTCGGCGACCTCAAGTCCATGCTGCTGAAGGTCACGCCGGATCTCGCGATGCTCCACTACCTCGATCTCGCCGCGAGCACCGCGAGCAAGCCGAACGAGAACTACGCGCGCGAGCTCATGGAGGTCTTCGCGCTCGGCGTCGGCAACTACACCGAGGACGACGTGCGCGCCGCCGCGAAGGCGCTCGCTGGCTGGCGGCTGCCGATGCGTACGGAGACCACGGCGATGGCCGGCGTCTTCGATCCGAAGCGCGCGTTCGCCGGCGCGGTCACGTTCCTCGGGCGCACCGGGTCGTTCACGACCGAGCAGGTCGTCGATCAGATCCTGGCGCAGGACGCCACCGCGACCTTCATCACGCGTCGACTCGCCTCGGCCTTCGTCTCGCCCGGCGCGACCGACGCGTACGTCGCGCGGCTCGCTGGGAACTTCCGCCGCAACGCGTACGACGTGAAGTCGCTGATGCGCGAGATGCTCACCAGCCCCGAGTTCACCGCGCCCGACGCCTACCGCACGCTCATCAAGTCGCCGGTGGAGTTCATGGTCTCGAGCGCGAAGGCGCTGGGCGCGACGAATCTCTCGCGCACCATGAACGCGTACGCGGTGAATCTCGGTCAGAACATCTTCGATCCGCCGAGCGTCGCCGGCTGGGGCGACAACGCGTCGTGGATCTCTTCGAACACGATGCTGCAGCGCGCGAACTACGTCTCGACGATCCTCGGCCAGCTCCGGCAGGTGCCGTCGGCGGCGAAGGCCCACGACCGGCATCTCGACGGCGTGCTGGGACCGGGCACGGTGCAGGAGCTCAACAACGCGCGCGACGACCGCTCGCGCTGGTTCGCGGTCTTCGCGTCGCCGGAGTTCCAGCTGAAATGAGGAAGAGCTGATGGGCGCCACCGATCTCACCCGTCTGACGCGCCGGGACTTCGTCAAGAACGGATTCGTGTTCGCGGCCGGCGCGGCCGGCCTCGCCGCGGGTTACGCCGCGGTGCCCGACGTCATGGCCCGCGCGGTCTACGCCGGCAAGAAGGACGGCGTGATGAACGACCGCGTGCTGGTGATGATCCAGCTCGCCGGCGGCGCCGACGGCCTGCAGTCGGTGATCCCGATGAACGACCCGCGCCTCCGCGACCTGCGGCCAACGCTCTCGCGCGCCGCCGACACGGCGCTCCCGATCGGGAATGGGATGGGCCTCAACCGCTCGATGAAGGGCATCAAGGCGCTGTTCGATGAGGGCAAGGTCGCGATCGTCCAGGGCGTCGGATATCCGAATCCGAACTTCTCGCATTTCGACTCGATCCGCATCTGGGAGACGGCCGACCCGATGCGCCGGCAGCAGGACGGCTGGCTCGGCAAGGCCATCGCGGCCAACTACGACTCGCAGGGCCATCCGCTGGTGGGCTGCGCCTGCGGCACGTCGGAGATCCCGGGCGCGCTGCGCGACCTCGAGGCGACGCTCTCGGTGGTGAACGGCAAGGACACGTACAAGTTCAACGGCGCCGACGCCGAGCGGGCGATGGGCGTGATCTACAACGGCCCGCCCGGCATCTACGGGGCGCTCTTCGATACGAGCGTGTTCAGCGCGCGCGACACCATCGCGCGCCTCCGCACCGCGGCGACGAAGTACGTGCCGAAGGCCGCGTACACCGACAACGTGAACCTCGTGTACTCGTCGCGCAACCAGCTCGCGCAGGCGCTTCAGCTCGCGGCTCAGCTGATCATCTCCGGCGTCGGCGCGAAGATCCTGCACGTCACGCTCGGCGGATTCGACACGCACGACCAGGAGTTCGCGCGTCACGAGGACCTCATGGGCTACGTCGACGGCGCGGTCTCGGCGTTCCACAGCGACCTCGCCGCGTACGGCATGTCCGACCGAGTCCTCGTCGCGACCTGGTCGGAGTTCGGCCGGCGCGCGCAGGAGACCGGCAACGCGGGCACCGATCACGGCACGGCGGCGCCGATGTTCCTCATCGGCGACACGGTGCAGGGCGGCCTGTACGGCGAGACGCCGTCGCTCGGCGTCGGCCGCGACGGGAACCTGAAGTACGGCGTCGACTTCCGCGCGGTCTACCAGGAGATCCTCGAGTCGCACATGAAGGTCGACGCCTCCGAGGTCCTCGGCGCCCGCTACGAGCGCATCCCTGCGGTCACGGCGTAGCCTCGTCTGATGCCGGCCTGGGCGCTGCGTCTTGTCGCGGTCGTGATCACCGGGCTCTCGATGCTCGGCTCGACCAGCTACGCGCTCGCGCATCCGAAGAATCCGAACGCGCCGCTGCAGCCGCCGGTCGCGGAGAAGCCGGCGCCGACCGAGCCGGAGCCCGACCCGACGACGGCGCCCGCGCCGTTCCGCACGCTCGCGCCGACTCCGCCGCCGACGCCGTCGCCCTCACCCACAGCGACGCCGCGCGCCACCGGGACGGTCGCGCGCGCCAGCGCGTCGCCAACGCCCAAGCCGACCGTCGCGCCGACGCTCCGGGCCACGCCCGTGCCGCAGATCACCCTCGCCGCGGGAGTGCGCGCCACGGCGCTGCCCAAAGTCACCTACACCCACTCGAGTTAACGGAAACCTCGAAACTCCGGGCCACGCTCATTCGGTAGCCTTCGCAGCAAATGGACGACCTCACCTTCTGGTTCATCGCGCGCATCACCGGGCTCACCTCGTTCGCGGTGCTCTCGCTGTCGGTGCTGTCGGGTGAGGCCCTCCGCACCTCGGTCCTCGACTTTCTCGCGAAAAACCGTCCGATACGCAGGCTGCACGACTTCACGACGCCGCTGTGGATCCCGCTGGCCCTAGCGCACGTCATCGCGCTCGTGCTCGACAAGACCGCGCGCATCAGCGTCGTCGACGTCTTCGTGCCGTTCCAGACCGAGTACGGTCAGCTCGCCATCGGCCTCGGCACGATCTCGCTCGACATCATCCTCATCGTCGTCGTCACGAGCTGGCTGCGGTCGCGCATGAACAACACGCTCTGGACCTGGATCCACCGGACCAGTTACGTCGGCTTCGTCGCGCTCTTCTTCCACGCCGCGCTCTCGGGTACGGACTTCGACGCGCCGCTCGTCTCCGCGCTCGCCTGGTCCACCGCCGCGGGTCTCGCGATCCTCGGGGTCTCGCGCATCGTCTGGGGCCGGCTGCCGGCGTGAAGCTCGCCGTCATCGTCTCGCCCGCCGCAGGCTGGACGTATGAGGAGCTGCGCGTCCTCGCGAACGAGGCAGAGCGCGGCGGCTTCGAGTCGTTCTGGGTCAGCGATCACCTGTTCGGCGGCGCGGGCTTCCCCGACCGCGATTGTCTCGAGGCGTGGACGCTCCTCGCGGCGCTCGCGCGTGACACGAAGACGATCCGCCTCGGCTGCCTCGTGACCGCGGCGCAGTACCGCAACCCGGCGCTGCTCGCGAAGACGGTCGCGGGCGTCGATCAGATGTCCGAAGGCCGCGTCGAGTTCGGCATCGGCGCAGGGTGGAAGGTCAACGAGTACAAGGCGTACGGGTATGACTTCGCGGAGCCCGGCGAGCGCGTGTCGGAAATGGTCGACGCGCTCGAGATCTGCCGCCGGCTGTGGACCGAGGAGCGCGCGACGTATCACGGCAAGCACTACCGCATCGATGACGCGGTGTGCGCGCCGAAGCCGCAGCAGCGGCCGTACACGCCGATCTGGATCGGCGGCAGCAAGCCTCGCGTGATGCGCGTCGCGGCGCGCCTGGCCGACGGGTTCGACATCAGCCGGAGCAGCGCGACGCAGGGCCCGATGAAGGGCGATGACATCCGCGCGGCGAAGGCGCT
>DASQIF010000116.1:0-5558 GCA_035631715.1 Candidatus Acidiferrales bacterium | reverse complement strand
CGCGAGGCGCTGCGCGCGTACGCGATCTCCGACGGCCTCGTGCACGCCGCGACGCTCCAGGCGCTCCTCGCCGCGGGATACACGCGCGACTTCGCGCTCGGCTCGACGCCGACCGCCGCGCCGCCGCCGGTTCCGCGGCCGCTGCCGGAGGTGCTCGAGGTCCGCGCGGGCGAGGCGCGCCTCGCGCCGGGGACGGCGATCGACCTCGGCGGCATCGCCAAGGGCTGGTTCGCCGATCGGCTCGCCGAGACGCTCGGCGCGAACTGCCTCGTGAACCTCTGCGGCGATCTTTACGCGCGCGGCGCCGGTGAGACTGGCGAGGGCTGGCCCGTGGGCTTCGGCGACCGGACCGTCCTTTTAAAGGACATGGGCGCGGCGACGAGCGGGGTGACCAAGCGCATGTGGGGTCCGGGTCTGCACCACCTCATCGACCCCCGCACCTCGCGGCCCGCGGCCACGGACGTGACCGAGGCCTCGGTGCTCGCGACGACGGCGGCGGACGCCGAGATCTACGCGAAGGTCGCGATCCTGCTCGGCGCCGAGGCCGCGCCGAAGTGGCTCGAGGGCAGAGCGCTGGGGTGGTCACTCGCCTAGGGCGGTCATTTGCGCGAGCGCTTCCCCTTGTACAGATCGGCATCGGCCTCGCGCATGACGTCAGCGCCGCTCGCTCCCTCATGCCACTCCGCCGCGCCGTAGGTGATCGACACGGCACCGCCGACGTCCGCCCAGTCGAGGCCGCTGACCGCGTCGCGGATGCGGCTGCCCACGGCGCGCGCTTGATCGACACGCGTGCCCGGAAGCACGGCCAGGAACTCGTCGCCCCCGAGCCGCGCGGCCACGTCGGCGCCGCGCAGGCCGAGCCGCAGCTGCTCCGCGACGCGCGCGATGAGGGCGTCACCGGCCTCGTGCCCATAGGTGTCGTTCACACGCTTGAGCCCGTCGACGTCGAACGCGAGGAGCGTGAAGTGGCGGCCGCGCTGCGCCTCGTTGACGAGGCGAAGCAGAAGGTCCTCGACGTACCTGCGGTTGTAAAGCCCGGTGAGCGCGTCGGTGGAGGCCAGTCGTAGCGCATCGGAGCGTTCGCTCGCGAGCGTCTCGGCGCGACTCGCGATCGCCGCGCGCGCCTGCCGCAGCGCGCGGGCGACCACGCGCGCGAAGAAGACGTACACGCCGACGGTGATGAGGTTCGTCGCGAGATGCGTGTATCGCGCGTTCGGATCCTCCGGCTCACCCACCACCGTCGCGGCGACTACGCCAGCTGCGGTAAGGACACCGATGACGACGCCGTCCGATTCGCGGAGCGCGTAGACGGTCGTGAGAACGGGCAGGAGCAGGAACGGGAAATAGGCCGATCCGCCGGCGCCGGTCAGCGCCACGAGCGTCGTCGCGACAGGGACCGAGAGCACCCCGAAGATGAACACACGACGCGCGCCGAACGCGGTCGGCGGCACGAGGACGAACCATACGAACGCAAGCGCGAACAGGCCCGCTGCGCTCGCGAGGACGCCGCTGCGATCGCGCTCGGCGGTGAGGGGAAGGAACGCCAGGATCGCGAGACCGACGGCGACGATGAACGCGAGGCGCATGTTCGCGCGCCGGATGCGGTCGGCGTACGCGGCCGCTTCGCGGTCGACCTCCGTAACGCCCCTGGCGCCCACGCGGTAAGTGGAGCCCTCTTCGCGGTCGGCCACAAGGGGTCGTCCGGCGTAGCGTCGCTCGCGTTGGCCGTGACCTTCGGCCCTAGCCGCCGACGCGCCGGTCGCGCAGCCTCTTTCGCGTGCGAGCTGAGATCCAGGCGGCCGCCCGCGCAGCGACCTTCTTCTTGAAGGTGCTCCCGATGCTCCCGTCTCGGCCGATCGACTGGGTGACGCGGACGCCGGTGATCGAGCACGTGCGTTACCCCACCCGCGCGGGCGACGTCGCGGGCGAGCTCTACCGGCCGCCGGGCCCGGGGCCACACCCGGGGATGCTCGTGTGTCTCGGCGTCGTGCCGTTCGAGGTCGACCATCCACAGGTCCCGATCCTCGGCCGCGCGCTGGCGCGATCCGGCTTCGCGGCCCTCCTCTTCTGGTCGCCGGCGATGCGGAGCTTCCGCCTGGATCCGGGCGACGTCGAGGACATCGTCAGCGCGTACCGCTGGCTCACCGATCGCGCCGACATCGACGCGACGCGCAGCGGGTTGCTCCGCACGTGCGTTGGCGGGTCGTTCGCGCTCATGGCGGCGACCCGACCGCTCATCCGGGACCGCGTCGCGTTCGTGACCGAGTGGGCGGCCTACTCGTCGATGTGGACGTTCGCCCAGGACATCGCGAGCGCGACACGAGTGGTCGGCGCGACGCGGCGGCCGTGGCGGGTCGACCCGCTCACGCGCAAGGTCTACGTCCACTCGATGACCGCGCTGCTCGCGCCGCCGGAGGCCGCGCTGCTCCGCGAGCGCATGGCCGAGCGGAGCGGGAGCGTCGATCGCGACGCGCTCTCCGAGCCGGCGCGCGCCATCTATCCGCTGCTCACCGCACTCGACCCGGATGGGGCGGCCCGAGCGCTGAAGGAACTGCCCGCCGCGCTGCGCGAACGGATCGACGCGCTCTCTCCGGTGAACACCGTGCGCGATATCCAGGCTCCGCTGATCGCCTTAGCCCATGATCGCGACGACAACGTCGTCCCGATCGACGAGTCTCGCCGGCTCGCGGCGGCCCTCTCCGGTCGTCCAGGCGTGCACTACACCGAGCTCGGGATGTTCGAGCACATGGACCCGACGGCGCGACGCGCGTCGCCGCTCGTGATGATCCGCGAGCTCGCCAAGTTCTACGGGCTCGTCTATCCGGTCTTCCGGCAGGCCGTCGCCGGGTAGTCGCGTTCAGCGCAGCGCGATATAGAGGTCGATGGCGGGCGCGCCGGGCTGCGCGCCCACGATGAAGAGGATGGCACCCTCGGCCGGGCCGACGGTGGCCGTGCCGGATTGATTGATGAAGTTTTGGTTCCCCGCCAGACGGTCGCGGGCGTAGGCGGGGAGGCCCTCGACGATCTTCGTCTTCGTGCCGATCGCGCCGGCGACGGTGACGTTGCTCTGCATGAATGGCACGCCGATGGATGCGCCGAACCCGAACACCGCCCCGAAGATGCTCAGCAGGCCACCGAGGACGAACACGAAGATGAGCGTCCCGCAGCCGCCGAAGCATCCAGGACCGCCGGGGCGCCAGCGGCGCCGACCATCGGACATCGCGGGGACAGGCTACGCCGGGCGGATGTTCTGGTTCAGGCGGAAGAGGTTCGTCGGGTCGTACCGCGCCTTGATCGCCGCGAGCCGGTCATACGTCCGGCCGGGATATGCCGCGCGGACCTGCGCGCCGGTCTCGTCGGTCACGAAGTTCACGTACGCGCCGATCGGTCCGCGCTGGATGTCGCGCGCGAAGGCGTCGACCCAGCCGTCGTGCTGGGGGCGGTCCTCGACTCGCTCGACCAGCGCCGCGACATTCCCCATGATCTTGCGCGAGCGGTGCGCATAGGCCGTGGCGTCGTTGGCCACTCGCGACACCGCGCCGCCCAGGACGCGCAGCTGGCACACGCTGAAGTAGGCGGTGGACGAGCCGAGGTACGACATGATCGCGTACGCCGAGGACGCATCGACGGAGTCGAGGAAGAGCGTCCGGCCGTTCGCGATCGGGTGGTACGCGGGATCCTCCGGCGGGTAGATGCCGGCGTACGGCATCGGCTTCACCATGTCGACGATGGGGGTCGCGAGGGCGCGGAACGGCGCGAGGACGCGCTCGGCCTCCGCGGGCGCGCCGACGTAGCCGACGAGCGACATGAGAACGAGCTTGTTGTGCCACTCGGCCGGCACGAACGGCATCGGCGGCGCGGGCATCACGTTCACGATCCCCGACAGCTCCTCGGGCGCGGCCTCGAGCAGCGCCATGAACTCGCGGATGACGGACGCGGAGGCCGGCTGCATCAGCATGCCGCCGGTGAACGTGTCGACCGGGCGCAGGCGGAACTGGAAGCGCGTCGCGACGCCGAAGTTCCCGCCGCCGCCGCGGATGGCCCAGAAGAGGTCGGGCTCGTGCTGCGCGTCGGCGCGCCGGATCACGCCGTCCGCCGTGACGACGTCGGCGGCGAGAAGGCTGTCGATGGTGAGGCCGTACTTGCGGACGAGGAAGCCGACACCGCCGCCGGTCACGAGCCCGCCGAGGCCGACGGACCCGGTGTCGCCGAAGCTCAGCCCGAGGCCGAACGGTTCCGCCGCCTCTAGGAACTCGGCCGCGGTGACGCCGGCCTCGGCCCACGCGGTCTGTGCCGCCGCGTCGATCTCGATCCGCTTCCGCCGGCTCAGATCGAGGACGATCCCGCCGTCGCTGACGCAGAAGCCGGTCACGCTGTGCCCGCCGCTCCGGACCGCCAGCTCGCGGCCGCTCTCGCGGGCGTGCGTGACGACGCGGGCGACCCCGTCGTCGTCGGTGACGCGGACGATCGCCTCAGGCCGCTTGTCGTAGCCGCCGTAGAAGGTGGCGCGCGCCGCGTCGTAGCCCTCGTCGCCGGGCTCGATGACGTCGCCCACGTCGCCGAGGATGTCGATCGCCGCCATCTTTTGCCCTCCTGTTGATCTCGACTAATAGACGGCGCCGCGCGGCGGATTCATCGGTGAGGGCGCTAGAAAACGCGAACCGGAGCCCTTGTGGGGCCCCGGTCCGGCACCTTTCGCGAGCCCACCGTCCATATGGCCTGGAGGGCGAGATCGCTCGGAGAACGATATCGGCCGGGCGCTGCGCTACCAGTTCAGGAAGCAGAACACCCGGCCGATTGGCCTATTTCCTTAGGAAATCGCTACTTCAGCTCGACGCCCGCGCCGGCCTCCTCGAGCTTCTTCTTCACGGCCTCGGCCTCGTCCTTGCCGATGTTCTCCTTCACCGGCTTGGGCGCTCCGTCCACCAGGTCCTTGGCCTCCTTCAGACCGAGACCGGTGATCTCGCGGACCGTCTTGATGACGTTGATCTTCGACGCGCCGGAGTCCTTGAGGATGACCGTGAACTCGGTCTTCTCCTCTTCGGCCGCGGCCGCGCCACCAGCGGCGCCACCGGCGCCCGCGGCCGCCGCGACGGCGACCGGAGCGGCCGACACGCCCCAACGCTCCTGGAGGAACTTGCCGAACTGGGCGATCTCGAGGATCGACCAGCCCTCCAGCTCGCCGGCGAGCTTCTCGAACTTCGGGTTGTCCTTTGTCTCGACTGCCATCTGTCTTCTCTCCTTACTCGTCTTAGGCCGACCGCGCGGTCAGCACGTGGATGAGGTTCTGGAACGGCGCGTGGAGGAGTCCGGTGAGCTGACCGAGCGGCGCCTGGAGGCTGCCGACGATCTGGCCCTGGAGGTACGCGCGGCCGGGTAGACGCGCCATCGTCTGGACGTCCTCCGCCGTGGGCGTCTGCGAACCGAAGAGGCCGCCGAGGATCTTGAGCGCCTTCAGCGCGCGCAGCTCCTCGGCGATGCCCTTCGCGAGCTCGACCTCGTCGCCCTGCGTGAGGGCGATCGCGGTCGGACCCGAGAGGAGCTTCGTGAGCCCCTCG
>DASQIF010000115.1:0-1968 GCA_035631715.1 Candidatus Acidiferrales bacterium | reverse complement strand
GCCATGCGCATGGCGCGCGCGTTGCCCTCGCCCTCAGGCGACGGCGACGTGATGTGGTAGGCGTCGGCCGTGGCGCCGTACCCGACGAGCTCGCCGTAGATCCGCGCGCCGCGCGCGACGGCGTGGTCGCGGTCCTCGAGGATCACGACCGCGCTTCCCTCGGACAGCACGAAGCCGTCGCGGTCCTTGTCGAACGGACGCGAGGCGCGCTCGGGATCGTTGTTGCGGCGGCTCATCGCGTGCATCGTCGAGAACGCGCCGATGGCCAGCGGGATGACCGCGGCCTCCGACCCGCCGGTCACCATGACGTCGGCCTGACCGCGGCGGATGATCTCGCCGCATTCGCCAAGGGCGTGCGAGCTCGACGCGCAGGCAGACACGTGGGTGAGGCTCGGGCCCTTCAGCCCGAACTGCATCGAGATCTGCGCCGAGGCCGCGTTGGCCATGAGCATCGGCACGAGGAACGGCGACATGCGCGAGGGGCCTTTCTCTTCCATGACCAGCACCTCGCGGATGAGCGTCTCGAGGCCACCCACGCCGGTCGCGATCGCGGTGCCCACGCGCTCCGGATCCTTCACCGTCTCGAGGCCGGCGTCCTTGAGGGCCTGCGTCGCCGCGCCGACCGCGAAGTGCGTGAAGCGATCGGTGCGGCGGACTTCCTTGCGATCCATGTAGTTGGTCGGTTCGTACCCGCGCACCTCGCCGGCGATCTGCGTCTCGTACGGCGCGGGGTCGAACCGCGTGATGCGCCCGATGCCGCTCTTGCCGTGCGTAAGCGCGTCCCAGTTGCTCGCGACGTCGAGGCCGAGCGGCGTGACGAGGCCCATGCCCGTCACGATGACGCGTCGCGCCGTCATGGCCGTCGCTTGCGGAGCGCGTCGATGGCCTTCGTGACCGAGGCGTTGTCGGTGATGTTCACAAGATGCGCGTCGGCGATGCGCTTCACGAGGCCGTTCACCACCGGGCTGCCGCCGAACTCGACGAAGGTGCTCGCGCCGCGCTCGGCCATGTAACGCACCGACTTCAGCCATTCGACGCGATTGGAAAGGTGCCGGACCAATGCCTCCGGGATCGAGGTGACGTTCGGGTGCGGCAGCCCGCTCACGTTCGCGACGATCGGCACGACGGGCTCGCGGAAGCGGAGCGTCGACATGAACGTGCGCAGGTCGTCGCCGATCCTTCCCATCGCGGGGAAGTGGAATGGCGCCGAGATGCGCAGCGGCACGATCTTCTTCGCGCCGCCGCTGGTGAGCGACTCGGTGACCTTCCTAATGCCTTCCTCGTCACCAGCGATCGTGACCTGCGTCGGACCGTTGTCGTTCGCGACGACGACCCGATCCGGCTCGACGCCGCTCTTCGCGATAGCCTTCTCGACCTCGGCCGCGTTCATGCCCACGATCGCGGCCATGCTGCCCTGCGCGCCGCGAGTCGCGGCGAGGTGGCCGCGCTCGGCGACGAGCCGGAGTGCGTCAGAGAACGGGAGCACGCCGGCGATGACCAGCGCGCTGAACTCACCGAGCGAGTGGCCCGCGACGAACGCGGGGCGCATGCCCTCGGGGAGCGCCATCACGCCGCGCGGCTCGCTGCCGTCGGTGGCGCGGCGGCCGAGACGGTGCGAGACGCTCTCCACCATCGCTTCGAACAGCGCGATGCTCGTGGTGAGGATCGCCGGCTGCGCCACGGTCGTGTCGTTGAGCTTCTCCGCCGGACCCTCGAAGCAGATCTTTGTGAGCGGATACCCGAGCACGCGATCGGCCTCGTCGAACACGGCGCGCGCGGCGGCTGAGGACTCGTATACGGAACGACCCATCCCCACAAGCTGCGATCCCTGCCCCGGGAACACGAACGCCACAGAGGTCATCGGAGGTGTGAAGCGTAGCAGTGGAGCAGCCACGCCGTCCATGTATTTCCTTCCTTCCGTTACAGTCGAGTTGAAATGAATTCACGCCGCTATGTCCAGCGCGAACG
>DASQIF010000114.1:0-1802 GCA_035631715.1 Candidatus Acidiferrales bacterium | reverse complement strand
TTCGCCAGCTCACGGTCGGGATTGACAGCGACGGGATGACCGACGAGCTCGAGCATCGGCAAGTCGGTGATCGAATCCGAGTACGCATACGAGCTCGCGAGGTCGATGCCCTCCGCCACAGCCATCTCGCGCATCGCCTCCGCCTTCTGCGCGGCGTACGCGTAGAACTCGAGCTCGCCCGTGTAACGGCCGCCGGCGTCGATGAGCGCCCGAGTCGCAATGACATCGTCGACGCCGAGGTACTCACCGATCGGTTCGACCGTCTCTGCCGGCGACGAGGAGACGATCACTGTCTTCCGTCCGGCCTTCCGGTGCTCCTCGATCAGATCGAGCGCCTCCGCATAGATGATCGGCGTGAGCACCGCGTCGAGCGTCTCGCGCACGAGCTCCTTCACGTGCTCCTGGTCCCAGCCCCGAGTGAGCGCGAGCATCGCCTCCCGCATCTTGTCCATCTTGTTCTCGTCGGCGCCGACCAACAGATAGAGCACTTGCGCGTAGAGGCCGCGCACGATGGTGCGCTTGGAGATGAGACCGTCCCGATAGAACGTGCCACCGAGCGCGAGCACTGAGCTCGTCGCGATCACGGTCTTGTGGAGGTCGAAGAAGGCCGCCTCCACGGCGCGAGAGCCTAGGTGGAACCGTCGGACCGTCGTCGTGCGCACGATGTCGTCGATCGCGCGACGAGGGCTTGACCGTCGGTCGACGCGGACGTAGCGTGCACGGCGGCTTCCCCTCGCCTTCCCTGTCGTGTTCGTCGCGCGCCTTTGCGCGCCGCTCGGCGGGAGGCTCCGTGCTCGTCTGTTTCTGGTCACCCAAGGGTGGCTCCGGTACTTCGGTCGTCACATCCGCCGCCGGGCTCCTGATCGCCCGTAACGCGCCGGCGCGCATCGCCGACCTCACGGGCGACCAGCCGGCCGTCCTCGGCCTCCCCGACGAGCCGGCGACGGGCCTTCGCGACTGGCTACGGGCCGGTCCGCATGCGCCCAGCGAGGCGCTCGACCGCCTCGTCGTGGACGTGGGGCGGAACCTGTCCTTGCTCGCGTCCGGAGCGCCGGGCCTTCACGACGTTCTCCCCGAAGCCGGAGCCGCGCTCGGGGTCGCGCTCGGTGACGAGTCGCGAGCGACGGTGTGCGACGCCGGGCGGCTCGATCATCCCGCGCTCGTTGCGCTCGCCGAGATCGCCGACGTCAACCTCGTCGTCATACGGGGCTGCTACCTCGCCCTCCGGCGGGCCGTACACCACGGTGCGATCGAGCTGGCGTCGGGTGCCGTGCTGATCGACGAGCACGGTCGTTCGCTCGGGGCGCGCGACGTCGAGGACGTGCTGGGTGTGCCCGTCGTTGCGACCATCGACGCGCGTACCTCGATCGCGCGCGCAGTCGACGCCGGTGTGCTGCCGACGCGCATGCCGGAGAGTCTTGCCCGTCCCCTCAGGCACGCACTCGTGCGCATCGGGTGCATCGACAGCGAGCGCGCCGCATGACGCCCAACTCGCTCCGTGCGACGCTGCATCGGCGGTTGCTCGCGGCGCCGTTCGATCCGTCGTCGTTGGGGCGGCAAGAGTTGCGCGCGCAGCTCGCGGTGATGCTGCGCGACGAGGCACCGCTGCTCGCGGCAGCAACCGCGGACGTCGTGCTCGACGAGCTGGTCGACGACGTCGGGGGCCTGGGCCCGCTCGAGCCTTTGCTCGCCGATCCGGACGTCACCGAGATCATGGTGAACGGCCCCGGCCGCGTGTATGTCGAGCGCGAAGGCCGCATCGACCGCGTCGCGTGCACGCTCGACGCACCGACGATCGTGAG
>DASQIF010000113.1:0-11092 GCA_035631715.1 Candidatus Acidiferrales bacterium | reverse complement strand
TCGACGACGGTGCCCTCGTCGCCCTCTCGCCCGGCGGTGTTGTAGCCGCCGGAGTTCACGTGCGCGCCGGCGCGCCGCCCCTCGCGCCGCACGCCGGGGTCGGGGGAGTGTGTGCACGCGCAGACGACGTCCGCCTGACACACCGCGCTCTCGATGGACTCCGCGGCGCGCGCGCCGTCGTGTTCGCGCGTCAAGTGACCCGCCTTCCGCGGATCGCGGGCGGCGACGAGCACCTCCTGGAACCTGCGCACGCGTGTGACCGCGCGCAGATGCGCCCTCGCCTGCACGCCCGTGCCGATGATGACCAGTGTCTTCGCGTCCTTTCGCGCGAGGAGGTCGGTCGCGAGCGCGGAGCACGCCGCGGTGCGCGCCGCGGTGATGGCCTCGCCATCGAGCAGCGCGGCCGGCGTGCCCGTCGCCGGATCGAACGCGACGATGACCGCCTGGTGCGTGGGCCGATCGGTGTTGCGCGGGAACAGCGAGACGAGCTTCGTCGTGAGCGCTCCACCCGACGGCAGGTACGCCGGCATCGCGGCGAGGAGCCCGTCGCGCTCGGCGATCAGCGCGGCGATGCGCGTCGGCATCGACGCCTTACCCGCGGACAGATCAGCGAGCGCCGTGGCCATCGCAGCGCGCAGCAGATCGGTATCGAGGAGCGACTCGACGTCCGCCTTCGTCAGGATCAGCACACTTACATCCTGTCAGACTGCTTGCTCGGCCGCTAACCTAGCGCGATGGGTATTCGGTGGCCCGCGTGACGAGAGGGGCAGCGCGATAGACGCTCGCGTCATCCGCGTCACGATGCTCGGGCTCGCGCTTGTTGGGCTCATCGGCTTCATCGACGTCATCACCGGCCCGGAGTTCGGCTTCGCCTTCTTCTACTTCATCCCGATCGTCCCGGTCGCGTGGCTCATCGGCAGGTGGCCCGGGATCCTCGTCGCCGTCGCGGCGGCGGCGATGTGGTTCTACGCGGACACCGCGCTTGGCGGACCGCAGTCGCTTATGCCCGCGCTCTGGAACGCCGTGAGCCGCCTCGCCATCTTCGTCGCCGGCGCGTACCTGATCGACGTCGTGCGTCAGGATCGCGCGCGCATGCGACGCATCGACGCGCAGCGCGACGAGCTCTTGCGCGTTCTCGAGCACGAGCTGCCCGTTCCGGCGCAGGAGATGATCCAGGCGCTCAACGCCGCGCAAGCGCAAGGGACACTCGACGCCGCGGGCATCGAGGCAGTCCGTCATCGCGCCGAGTCGCTGCTGTTCCTCACGCGCGATTTCGTCGCGCTCGCCCAGTCGCAGTCGCGCCGCCTCGCGCTGCGCGCGGTCCCGTTCGACATCTCGCGGCTCGTGAGCGAGGTCGCGCGCGAACGGCCGGACCATCGCTCCGTGCTGGTCACGGTGCCGAGCGACGCGCTCGTGGTGCTGGGCGATCCCGATCGCGTCCGGCAGGCGCTGGCCGACACCATCGCGCAGGTCGTGTCCGACGCCGGAGCGATCGATTACGTCTCGATCAACGTCCGCGCGACCGGAGCCGAAGCCGTGATCGCGATCTCGGCGGCGCTCCCGTCGACGGCGAAGGGCATTGACACGGCGAGCCTCGGCCTGAACCTGCAGCTCGCGCGTCTGCTGCTCGAGGCGATGAACGGCGCGCTCATCGTCGAGCGCGCGACGCTCGGGAAGGGCACGCGCGTCACGATCCGCGTCCCGCTCGCGTCCGCCAGTGCGGCGGCGCAGCCGGCCGCGCTTCCGCGACCTGAGTAGAAGCGAGGTATTTTTTCCTCATGTGCCGCAGCATCAAGCGACTCCGCGGCTCGCGTCCGGTGACGGACGACGAGGTCCGCGCCGCGGCCCGGCAGTTCGTGCGCAAGGTCTCCGGCGTGGGGACGCCGACCTCCGGGACCAACGAGGCGTTCGAGGCGGCGGTCGCCGAGATCGCCGCGTCGACCGACCGCCTTCTGGGGCGGCTCCCGCCGTCGACGGCCGACCGCGATCGCCCGGGTCGACCTCGTCAGCGAACGGCCTGACTGGACGGTTTGCGCCCGGCCGCGGCTACGGTCGCGTATCGGAATCCGCTCATCCATTTGCACTAGGCCGTACCTACCCCCGTTAGAGGGATGGCAGGCTCGTCTGCCTGGCGGAGACTGACGGGCATTCTGCGCTGCCCCGGCGTGGGCTTAATGGAGGCAAAGGTGAATATTGCGCTGAAAACGTTCGTTTTGGGTACGGCCCTGACGCTCTTGGTGGCAAGTTGCGGCGGGGCTACACCGGTCATCCCGTCGAAGCCAACGGAGGACCCGATCGCGGGCACCTACGTGATCAAGGGCGGAGGGGGCGCGATCGACAACGTCAAAGCGCTCACGACCGCTTTCTCGAAGATCCATCCAACGGTCGTCTGGCAAGGCTTCGATGACGTCGGTTCGACCCCTGGCGTGACGCTCACGACGAGCGGCCAGGTCGACATCGGTTACATCAGCCGCGACCTGACGGACGCCGAGAAGCCGACGGTCGGCTCGCTGCCGATCGGCGCCTCGGGCACCGGCGTCGGCGTGAACGCGGCGAACTCGGTGAAGGCGCTGTCGAAGGACCAGATCCGCAAGATCTTCTCCGGCGAGTTCACGGACTGGTCGCAGGTCGGCGGAACCCCGGGCAAGATCCGCGTGCTGCTCCGCGAGCCGGACTCCTCGACGCGCACCGCGCTCGAGTCGTACATGTTCGGCAAGGACAAGCCCGCGTACTCGAAGGACGCCATCGAGGTCTTCCAGAAGGACGAGACGCTCAAGGCCATCTCGTCGTTCAAGGACGCGATCGGCATGATGACCATGACCGCCGACACGTTCGCCTCGGCCGACGTGCGGCTGCTCACGCTCGACGGCATCGCCGCGACGCGTGAGACGCTCGCGAACGGGACGTACCCGATCCGCCGGCCGCTCTACTTCGTCTACAACACCGACGCGACCAAGCTGAAGCCGGCGGTCAAAGCGTTCATCGACTGGGTCAAGGGGCCGGACGGCCAGAAGGTCATCGCGAGCCTGTAAGCAGGGGAACGATGTCCTTCCTACGGCAGCTCTTCGCGCCGAGCCTGCTGCGCGCGCTCGTCGGCCGGACGGTCGGCGTCGCGGTCGCGGCGCTCGTGATCCTCGCGGGCGTGGCGCTGTACGAGTCGAACGATCTCGTCGCGAAGCAGTTCGAGGACGAGGCGGACATCGTCGCGCAGACCGCCGCGAACCAGATCGACGATCAGGCCGCCCTCATGACGAAGGCGGCGTCGCTGATCGCAGGCCTGCCGACCACCCGCGAACTGACGGAGACGAGAGACAAGGACGGTCTCACGGCCTTCCTCCTGCCGCAGAAGTCCCGCCTCAACGTCGACATCATGAACGTGGCCGACATCAACGGCGTGTATCTCGCTGGCGCGCAGGACTTCAAGCCCGGTGAGACGCTGCGTCCCGAGCTCCTCGCGCTCACGAAGGCGGGCGCGCAGCAGTCGTGGGTGCTCTACGACGAGGCCGACGGCCTCGTCATCCGCGCGATCTACGTGATCCGCGGCGCCGAGCAGGAGCCGATCGGCGTGGCCGAGGTCGGCGGCGTCCTCGGCAACACCTATCTCAAGTCGATCAACACCAAGAGCGACGCCCAGATCCTCCTCGTGTGGAACGGCCAGGTCCGCGCGTCGACGTTCACCGACGACAAGGGCAAGCCGATCGCGATCGACGGCGGGCTCTTCCCGACGGTGGACACCGTGGACAACGCGCAGGGCGACACGCTCGTCGGGAACGTCTCGGTGCAGAACACCGAGTACTACGCCATCTACAAGGTCGTCCGGTCGCAGCGCCAGAACCCCGGCGTGCTCGCGGTCCTCGTGCCGCTCGGCGCGCTCCAGTCCGCGCAGCGCAACCTGCTCATCATCATGGCCGCCCTCGCCGCGGGGCTCATCGTCCTCGTCACCTTCTTCGCCTACCGCTCCGCGACCGCGATGACGACGCCGCTCGCGAACCTGGCCCGTGCGGCGCAGCGGATCGAGAGCGGCGACCTGAGCGTGAACGTGGCGCGCCGCTCGGAGCACGAGATCGGCACGCTCGAGCGCGCGTTCGACACGATGGCCCGCTCGCTCCACGACCGCGAACGCGCGCAGCAGGAGTACCTCGCCGAGGTGCGCACGGTGAACGAGGTGGCCGACGCGGTCGTCGGTGTCACCGACCGCGAGCGCATCTTCGCCGAGTCGCTCTCGCGCATGGTCTCGCTCTTCCAGGCGGACGGCGCGTCGATCGTGATCCGCGAGGACCCACCCGGCGCCCCCGCGGGCTCCGGCGGGCGCCTCGTGCCGGCGACGGTGATGAACGTCGATCCCGAGGTCGCCGTCGGTATCGCCACGCGCGTGCTCGTCGCGAGCGCGCATGACCCGAACCGCATCCAGCACGCGCAGGTGCCGAACTCGGCGCTGCCCTACGTCGCGCACATCCCGTTGTCGGCGCGCGGTCGCGCCGTGGGCCTCTTGTCCGCGTACTTCAAGAAGCAGCGCGACATCAGCGAGACCGAGGCGCGCGCCCTCCGCACCATCGCGCGCCTCGTGTCGGTCGCGAAAGAGAACGCCGACCTCGTGTCCGAGCTGCGTGACAACAACCTGCAGCTCGAGCGCGCGAACCGACTGAAGAGCGAGTTCCTCGCCTCGGTCAGCCACGAGCTGCGCACGCCGATGAACGCGATCATCGGCTACACGAAGCTCATGCTCGACGGCCTCGACGGCGACCTCACCGAGCAGCAGGTCGCCGACCTTCAGCGTGTGGCGCAGGCCGCCGATAACCTCCTCGGTCTCATCAACGGACTGCTCGACCTCGCGAAGATCGAAGCCGGCAAGATGGAGCTCAACTCGGAAGAGGTCGACGTCCAGACCGTCGTCGAAGAGGTCATCGAGCTGGTGCGCCCGCAGGCCGAGGCCAAGGGCCTGGGTCTCGAGATGGACGTCCCGCGCCACCTGCCGGCGGCGTTCGCCGACCGCTCGCGCGTCCGACAGGTGCTCGTGAACCTCGCGGCCAACGCGGTGAAGTTCACCGAGCGGGGGAGCGTCACCGTCGTGGCCGGCTCGCAGGACGGCTGGATCACGCTCGCGGTGAGCGACACGGGCGTGGGCATCCCGCAGGACGCGCTCGCGTACATCTTCGACGAATTCCGTCAAGCGGACTCGTCGACGACGCGCCGCTACGGCGGCACCGGCCTCGGCCTCGCGATCTCGAAGCGGCTTGTGGGCCTGCACGGCGGCCGCCTGTGGGTCGAGAGCACGCTCGGTGTCGGAAGCACCTTCCGCTTCACCCTGCCGGTGCGCCTGCGCGCGGCGCCGGCCGCCGAGCAGCTGCAGGCCGGGGTCAGGTCATGAAGAGCGTGGCACGCGTGCTCGTCATCGAGGACGACCCGAACAACCTCGACGTCGCCCAGCGGATCATCCGCGCGGCCGGCCACGAGCCGATCAGCGCGACCGACGGCGCCTCCGGCCTCGAGACGGCGCGCGCCGAGCGTCCCGACGTGATCCTCGTCGACCTGCTCCTGCCGCGCGTCGACGGTTGGACCGTGACCAAGACGCTGCGCACGGAGCCCTGGGCGAAGGAGATCCCGATCATCGCCGTGTCCGCGCTCGCGATGCAGCAGGACCGCGCGCGCGCCATCGAGGCGGGGTGCGACGACTTCGTGTCGAAGCCCTACGCGCCGGCGGAGCTGCGCGCCGTACTGGCGCGTTTCCTCGAGGACGGGAACATGCCCGCGAGGCAGTCGGCGCTGGGCCGGCGCGGCGCGAAGGCCGTGGCGCACGACCTCGGACGCATTCTGGTGGTCGACGACGAGCCGGCGAACGTCGAGCTGCTGGTGCGGCGCCTGGAGGCGCTCGGGGCCGAAACGCTACGCGCGAGCAACGGCGAGGACGCCCTCGCGATCGCGGACCGCGAGCTGCCGGACCTGATCCTCCTCGACGTGATGATGCCGGGCATCGACGGCTACGACACCTGCCGCCGCCTGAAGATGAACGATCGCACGGCGCCGATTCCGGTGATCTTCGCCACGGCGCGCGACCGCGCGGACGATCTGTCGAAGGGCTTCGAGGTCGGCGCGGTGGACTACGTGACGAAGCCGATCGAACCGGTCGAGCTGGCCGCCCGCGTGCGCAGCGCGATCTTCACCAAGCGGCTGCAGGACGACCTGCGTTCCACGAACGGCGAGCTCCGCAAGGTCGAACGTTCGCGGCAGGAGCTCGTGGGCATGCTCGGCCACGACATCCGCAATCTCGCGAACAGCCTCGTCGCGTTCCTCCAGCTCGTGCGCCTCGGGCAGCTCGATCCGGCGCGGCCCGAGTTCGGCGAGCTGCTCGGTCTTTCCGAGTCGAACGTGACCGAGCTGCTCCGCATGGTCAACGCGCTCCTCGACGTCTACAAGATGGAGGAGGGCCGCCTCGAGGCCGATCCGCGGCTCGCGCGCGTCGAGGATCTCGTGAAGAAGAGCATCGCGCAGATCGCCGCGGAGGCCCGTGCGCGCGGCGTCGCGCTCGAGTGCGCCACCGGCGACGCGCGCGCGTACGTCGACGAGACACTCCTGGTACGCGTGTTCACGAACCTCCTCGCGAACTCCGTCAAGCACACGCCGAGCGGCGGCAAGGCGATCGTCGAGGCGTCGACGACCCCGGACGGTTGGGTCACGGTCCGGGTCACCGACACCGGACCCGGCATCCCTGCGGCCGACGGCGACAACATCTTCGACCGCTTCTATCAGACGGCGGGCGGCCGCAGCCGCGGAGGCACCGGCCTCGGGCTGGCGTTCTGCAAGCTCGCGGTCGAGCTGCACGGCGGGACGATCCGCGTCGCGAACGCCGGCGACCCGGGCGCCATCATCGAGATGCGCCTGCCTGCGGAGACGCGCGAGTGACGCTGCTCACCGCGACACGCGTCACGAGCCAGAACGAGCCGCGCAAGGAGCACCGCTTCCTGGTCAACGAGGCCGTCGGTCGCCTCGCGCTGCGCACCGCGGGAACGTACATGCCGCTCGATCGCGAGGATCGGCCGTACCAGTGGTCCACCACCGTCTACTGCGACACCTACGACTGGCGGGTCCTGAAGGCGGAGAAGGAAGGGCACGCGACGCAGCTCCGACTACGCGAATACCACCGCACGCGCCCGAACGAAGCGCTCGCGAGCGACAGTCTCTTCGTCGAGATGAAAGACGACTCTCCCGGTGCCGCGATGAAGGAGCGCTATTTGGTCCCGACGGCGGAGGTCATGGGATACCTCCGCTGTGAGCGCACGCTGGAGAGCGACATGGACGCCCTCACGTCGCGGGTGGCGGAACTGCTGAAGATCGGAATGCACCCGGTGGTCGCGACGCAGTACAACCGCATCGCGTACGCATCGCCCGACGGAACGGTGCGCATCACCGCCGACCACAACCTCATGTACCTCGCGATCCCGTGGCAAGCGAACACCGACGACGCCGTGCCGAGCAGGCTCGGTCCGGTGATCGGGCGCGAGGCCGGCGTGCTGATCGAGGTGAAGTGGTTCGACTCGCTGCCGCACTGGGCGGATGAGCTCTACGGGTACATCCACGACCACATGGTCAACGAGCGTCCCTCGAAGTACGTGGTCGCGATGCGCCATCTCCTCGGTGAGGAGGAGCGCTCGGCATGAGCCTCATGAACAAGGACGGCAAGCCGGCGACGAGCGTCGTTGTCGTCGAGGACGACCCCGCGTCGGCCGACGTGCTGCAGCGCCGGCTCCAGGCGAACGGCATGATCGTGAACGTCGGGCGCGACGGCGCGGAAGGGCTCGCCCTCGTGAAGCAGATCGTGCCCGACCTCGTGCTCCTCGACGTGATGCTTCCGGACACCGACGGATACGACGTGTGTCTGCGCATCAAGAGCGACGGCAAGACCGCCCATATTCCAGTCATCTTCCTGTCGGCGCGTGGTGAGGTCGTCGACAAGGTGCGCGGCCTGTCATGCGGCGCCGCCGACTACGTCACAAAGCCCTGGAACGCGGCCGAGCTCCTCGCGCGCATCGACGCGGTGCTGCAGCAGTCGCGCAGCGCCCGCCCGCCGCGACTCGAGCGACCCTCGGCCCGGCCGAGGCGCGAGCGACCGGTGGTCGCGATCGCGCTGTCCGACGACGAGCGGCGCCATCGCGCGCGGACGCTGCTCTCGCAGACTTTCGACATCGCGAAGGAGGGCGGCGAGAACGCCGACCTCGTGCTTGTGGACGCTGGTGCGGTGGTGCCCGCGGACCTCGCGGATGACGAGACCGCGGTGCTGGAGATCGTCGGCGAGCGCGTCGCGCCCGGACCGGACGCGGCGCGTCTCGACGACGAGCTGCCGCGCGCCGCGAGCCTGCTGGTGCGCGAGCGGCACGTCCAGCGTGACCTCGACGCCGCGGCCGACGCCCTCATCACGCTCGCGATGGCGCTCGAGAGCCACGACCGTTCGACCATGGGCCACTCCGAGCGGGTCGCCGCGCGGGCGGTCGCGATCGCGCAGGTGCTCGGGCTCGACGACCAGGGTGTGAAGACCGTCCGCCTCGGCGCGCTGCTGCGCGACATCGGCAACGCCAAGCTGCCGCCCGCCGTCGTGCAGAAGGCCGGTGGGCTTTCGGCGAACGAGCGCGAGCTCGTCGAGCGCCACCCGATCCTCGGCGAGGAGCTGCTCAAGGGACTCGTACCGCTCCGCGGCATCTTGCCGATCGTCCGCTGGCACCACGAGCGTCTCGATGGCGGCGGCTATCCGGACCACCTGACCGCCGAGGCGCTGCCGCTCGAGGTGCGCATCGTGACCGTGGCCGACCGCTTCGAGGCGCTCCTCGTCGATCGGACCGACCGTACCAAGGTGTCCGAGCAGGAGGCCGTGCGCATCCTGCAGGGCGCCGTCAGCAAGGGCGAGCTCGATCCCGCGGTCGTCGCCGCCCTCGCCGCGCAGGTCCGCTCGGTGGAGGCGACGCGATGAGCGCCCTCCGCGTGCTGATCGTCGACGACGAGCGTCTCTTCGCCGAGCTGCTCCGCGTCGCGCTCGCGACGGCCGACGACGTCGAGGTCGTCGGGGTCGTGCACGACGTCGCGACCGCCGTGGCGCGCGCGACCGAGCTGCGCCCGACCCTCGTGCTCTCCGACTACCACCTGCCCGACGGCACGGGCGCAGACATCGCGCGCACGCTGCGACGCGCCGCACCCGAGGTGTCAGTGCTCGTGCTCACCGGCGACCCGAGCGAGGTCGTGCTCTCAGATGTGGCTCGCTCCGGCGCGGTCGGCCATCTCACCAAGGCCCGCGGCCTCGACGAGGTCGTCACGGCGGTGCACACCGCCGCCAGCGGGGAGATCCTCTTCGCGTCGAGCGAGCTGCAGCGGCTCCTCCTCACCGGTCCGGTGATGCACGAGCTCGAGGAACCGCTCACCGCGCGGGAGCTCGAGGTCCTGCGCTGCCTCGCGAGTGGCATCAGCACCGGCGCCGGCGCCGAGCTGCTCGGTATCAGCCCGGCCACCCTCCGTGCCCACGTCCAGGCCATCCTCCGCAAGCTCGGCGCGCACTCGCGCCTCGAGGCCGTGGCCGAGGCGGCGCGCATGGGTCTCATCACGCTCGACGCGCGGTCGCGGGAGCGGTCCCCCGCGAGGGGGAGCGCGCTCGCCTGAGGCCCGAACTCCCCGCAAGGGGGGTCGGACCGCAGGGTCGGAGCGCCTACCATCCCCTCTCATGGCCACACTGCTCGTCGCCGACGATCTCGTGCCCATCCGGCAGATGGTGCGGATCACGCTGTCGACCCAGGGGTGGAACATCCTCGAGGCCAAGAACGGCACCGAGGCGATGGAGATGGCGCGCACGAACAAGCCGGACCTCATCCTGCTCGACGTCGACATGGGGCCTGGCCCCAACGGCTTCGAGGTCTGCAAGACCCTCAAGGCCGACGCCGCGACCAAGGCGATCCCGATCGTCATGCTGACCGCGCACGAATCGGAGAGCGACCGCGGCATCGGCTTCGCCGCCGGCGCGACGCAGTACCTCACCAAGCCGTTCGGGCCGCTCGAGCTCATCGACACCATCCGCGGGATCCTCGCGCACTCCTAGGACCGCATGTCAGATGACGCGGATGGGCGGATGACCGTGGAGGTCGTAGAGGTCTCGGCCAACGTAGCGGTCCCGTCCGAGGGACAGACCGTCGCGGGCGAGGTCTTCCGCCAGCTGCTCCAGCAGGCCATCCGGGTGGCCGATCAGGCGAACGCGCAGTCGGTGCGCATGGCCGCGGACTTCGCGGAGATGTACCGGCGTGAGGCCATGATCCGCAACGACTACGAGGGGAAGCTCCGCGAGCTCCGGCTCATGGAGAAGCAGACGACGCGCTACGCCGAGGACCTCGCCGAGCTGCTGCGCAACGAGCGCGAGCGGCGCGAGGAGCTCGAGCGCGCGCTGAAGCAGGCGCAGATCGCGAACGAGGAGCTCCGACGCACCGGCCTTCAGGGCATCAGCCATCTGCTCCTCGCCGCCACACTCAAGGACCAGACCACCGGTGCGCACCTGCTGCGCGTGCGGCGATACGTCGAGGCGATCGCGACGAAGCTCGGCCTGCCGGAGCAGCTGGTCGAGGAGTTCGGCTACTCGAGCGTGATGCACGACGTCGGCAAGATCCACACGCCGGATCACATCCTCCAGAGCGAGCACCACCTCTCGAGCGAGGAGTTCGAGGTCATCAAGCAGCACTGCATCGACGGCGAGCTCATGCTCGGCGACGCACGGTTCTTCGAGACCGCGCGCGCCATCGCCCGCGAGCATCACGAGCGCTGGGACGGGACGGGTTACCCGGACGGCAAGAGCGGCAGCGAGATCAGCCTCGCGGCGCGCATCGTCTCAGTTGCCGACGTCTTCGACGCGCTCACCGACGCGGTCGGTCGTTACGTGGCGGTCCCGGAGTGGTTCGTGGCGGTCGCGCTCGTGGCGTTCGTGATGCTCTCGGCGGTCGTGTCGGCCATCGGCGGCGCCGCGGTGGCGTTCGCCGGCGTGCGGATCAGTCGATCCGCGCGGAGCCGACCTCCTGCCTGATGCGCTCGACCGTGCCGTCCTGCTGAAGGCTCACGAACGCGTCGACCACCT
>DASQIF010000112.1:0-10209 GCA_035631715.1 Candidatus Acidiferrales bacterium | reverse complement strand
ACGTCGATCTCATCGGGCCGCAGCGCGGTCGACGCCGCGGCGCCCGGGATGACGAAGCCGAGCGCGCGCCCGCCGCGGATGCCGCCGGCGTGCTCCTCGATGAGCTCGCGCAGCGGCGTGCCCATCGGCCGCTCGTACACCCCCGGCCGTGCGACGTGACCGGAGAGGCAGTACAGCTTCGGGCCGGGCGCCGCCTCGGGGCCGATGCTCTTGAACCAGGCCGCGCCGCGCTCGACGATCGATGGGACGCAGCCCAGGGTCTCCACGTTGTTGATGACCGTCGGTTTACCAAAGAGGCCGACCACCGCCGGGAACGGCGGACGCGAACGCGGCTGCGGACGCCGTCCCTCGATCGACTCCAGCAGCGCGGTCTCCTCGCCGCAGATGTACGCCCCGGCGCCGCGGAACACGTGGATCTCGCACGAGAACGGCGTGCCGAGGATGTTGCGTCCGACGTAGCCCTTCTCTCGCGCCTGGGCCACGGCCCGTTCCAGCAGTCGCGCACCGCTCGTGTTCTCGCCGCGGATGTAGATGTATGCCGCGGTGATGCCGACCGCGAAGCAGCAGATGAGGATCCCTTCGATGAGCGCATGCGGGTCGGCGTCGATGAACACGCGGTTGTTGAACGTGCCCGGCTCGCTCTCATCCGCGTTTACCGCGAGGTACTTCACCGTGGCGTCCTTCGGGATGAACGACCACTTGCGACCGGTCGGGAACCCGGCGCCGCCGCGGCCGCGCAGGTTGGAGGCGATGACCTCGTCGGTCACGGCCTGCGGCGTCGTTGCGAGCGCCTTGCGCAGCGCCGCGTAGCCGCCGGTCCGCTCGTACACGTCGATGTCCTGCGCGCGCTCGAGGCCGAGGCGCCGCAGGAGGACGGGCTCGTACGGCGCGCTCAACCCACGAGCTCCTTGGCGTTCGCGATCGGGCCGCGGTATTCGAGGTTCACCTGGACCGCCGGCGCCTGGTGGCATGCCGCGATGCACTCCTGACGGCGTACGGTGAAGCGGCCGTCGGCGGTCGTCTCGCCGGGCCGTATGCCGAGCCGCGCGCAGAGGTCCTCGAGCAGCTCCTCCGCGCCGTTGGCCTGGCAGATGATGTTGTCGCAGACGTCGATCACGGTCGCGCCGCGGGGCGCGCGGTGGAACAAGAAGTAGAAGGACAGCACGCCCTCCGCGTCCGCGGCTGCGAGGCCCAGCCGCTCGGCCACCTCCGCCACGTCCTCGCGCGAGACCCACCCGCGCTCGTCCTGCACCGCCCAGAGCGCCGGCAGGAGCGCCGCGCGCATCGTCGGGTACTTCGCCGCAAGTTCGTCGATGCGGTCGGTCAATGTCTGCGAGAACGGCGCGCTCACCTGTCGATCTCTCCCAGGACGAAGTCGATCGAGGCGAGCGCCGCGACGCAGTCCGCGACCATGTGCCCGCGGATCATCAGCGGCAGCGCCTGCAGGTTCGCGAACGACGGCGCGCGGAAGCGAACGCGCTGCGGCAGGTTCGTCCCGTTGCTCACGACGTACGCGCCGAACTCGCCGCGCGGCGACTCGACGGCCGAGTAGGCCTGGCCGGGTGGCGGGATCGGGCCGTCGGTGGCGAGCTTGTAGTGATGGATGAGCGATTCCATCGAACGATGGATGAGCTCGCGCTTCGGGTACGCGATAAGCGGATCGTCGATGCGGATGGGCCCATCCGGCAGGCGGTCGAGGACCTGGCGGCAGATGCGCACGCTCTCGTCCATCTCGCGACGGCGCACGAGGTAGCGCGCGTACGCGTCGCCGGCCGTCTCCGTCGGGATGTCGAACTCGAGCTCGGGGTAGACCTCGTAGGGCAGGGCGCGCCGTACGTCGTAGTCGACGCCGGAGGCGCGGAGGTTCGGCCCGGTGACGCTCCAGCGGAGCGCGTCGTTCGCCGAGAGCTTGCCGATCCCGACCATGCGCTGCCGGAAGATCGGGTTGTCGCGGAGCAGGTCGTCGTACTCGGCGAGGTGCTCCGGGAACGCGTCGAGGAACCGCCGCGTGCCTTCGAGGAACGCCGGTGTCACGTCGGCCGGCAGGCCGCCGATCCGGATGAACGAGGTCATCATCCGCACGCCCGAGATCTCCTCCATGAGACGGAGGATGTCTTCGCGCTCGCGGAAGCAGTAGATGAGCATGCTCGACGCCGCAAGGTCGATCGACGTTGTGCCCAGCCAGAGCAGGTGCGAACCGATGCGATGGAGCTCGGCGATGAGCACGCGCAGCCACGACGCGCGGGGCGGTGGGGTGACGCCGAAGATCTTCTCGACCGCGTTGACGTACGCGAGGTTGTTCGAGTACGGCGAGAGGTAATCGATGCGGTCGGTGAGCGTGATCGCCTGGTGGTAGGTGCGGTACTCGCACGACTTCTCGATGCCGGTGTGAAGGAAGCCGATGTCGGGGTGCGCGTCGACGACCACCTCGCCGTCGAGCTCGAGCATGAGACGCAGCACCCCATGCGTCGACGGGTGCTGCGGGCCCATGTTGAGCAGCATGGTCTCGTGGTGCTCGAGCCTTTCGTCGACGGTCATCGCGTCGTGCCCTCAGGGAAATCGATCGGCGCCACGGTCTCCGCGCTCGGTCGAAGGCCGTAGTCCACGACCTCACCGCCCAGCGGATGGTCGCGACGCAGGGGATATCCGATCCAGTCGTCGGGCATGAGGATGCGTCGCAGGTCGGGGTGACCGCTGAAACGGACGCCGAAGAGGTCGTACACCTCGCGCTCGTACCAGTCGGCCGACGGGCACAGCGACGTGATGCTGGGCACGGCGTCGCGCTCCCCGGCCTCGACCACCAGGCGCATGCGCGCGTGATCGTTGAGACGATGGAAGAGGTACACGACGTCGAAGCGCGCGGCGCGATCGGGCGTGTCGAACGCCGTGACCTCCACCAGGAGCTCGTATCCGTCGGCGCGGAGCTCGGCCACCTTTTCGAGGAGCTGCTCCGCTGCGACGACGGCCGTCGGGATGCCGTCGGCGACAGGGATCACTGGACCGTGATCGATCGGCGCTCGCCGCGCTTCACCATCTCCTGCAGCTGCATGAGCGCGAAGATCAGCGCCTCGGGACGCGGCGGGCAGCCCGCGAGGTACACGTCGACGGGGACGATCTTGTCGACGCCCTGCACGAGCGCGTAGTTGTTGTACACGCCGCCGCACGACGCGCAGGCGCCCATGGCGATGACCCACTTCGGCTCGGGCATCTGGTCGTAGAGCTGCCGGAGCACGGGCGCCATCTTCTGCGACACGCGACCGGCAACGATCATCAGGTCGGCCTGCCGCGGGCTCGCGCGGAAGATCTCCGACCCGAAGCGCGACACGTCGAAGCGCGCCGCCGACATGCTCATCATCTCGATCGCGCAGCACGCCAGGCCGAAGGTGAGCGGCCACAGCGAGTTCGAGCGCGCCCAGTTCGCCGCCCGCTCGATCGTGGAGAACACGACGCCCTGGCTCTGGTGCTGGCCGAGACCGCCTGGGGTCTCCACCAGGGCCTCTTTGGTGACTACTCCCAACGCAGCGCTCCCTTGCGCCAGACGTACGCGTAGCCGAGGAGCAGCAGGCCCGCGAACACGGCCATCTCGGCCAGACCGAAGAGGCGGAGTCGGTGCAGGGCGACGGCCCACGGATAGAAGAAGACGATCTCGACGTCGAAGAGGACGAAGAGCATCGCCGTGAGGTAGAAGCGGATCGGGACGCGTTTCCACGCCGGCCCGATCGGGCTCATCCCGGATTCGTACGGCGCGAGCTTTGCGAGCGATGGGCGCCGCGGGGCGACGAAGTGCGGGATATTCACCGCGATCAGGCCGATGAGCGAGACGAGCACGAACAGCACGAGGATCGGGAAGTAGTCAGCGAGCATCGGCGCATCGATTCTAGGCGTGGGTTCGTTATGCTGTTCGCATGTTCGACGGTCTCTTCGAGGGCTGGCACCCGATCATCCTCATCATCATCGCGCTCATCGTCTTCGGACCCGGGAAGCTCCCCGAGGTGTTCGGACAGCTCGGCCGCGGCGTCCGCGAGTTCCGAACGGAGCTCGACGCCCGCCCCGCGACACAGGCGAACGAAGAGCACAACTAGCCCGACCAGCGGGGTGTAGCGCAGCTTGGTAGCGCGCAGCGTTCGGGACGCTGAGGTCCCGGGTTCGAGTCCCGGCACCCCGACCAGAGCGAGCGAGTCAGCAGCGCACAGTTTTTCATTTCCGCTCGCGTATCTTTGACCGCAGATGGCTGAGGTCGCTCGACGACGCCAGTTCGGGATGAGTGCGACGGGAGGCCGGATCGGCCACCTCCTCGACAGCGAGCGCGTGTTCGGCTACGCGCTGGTCGCGCCGGCCGTCATCTACATCCTGCTGCTGGTCGGCTATCCGTTCGCCATCGCGCTCTGGTTCACCGTGAGCAACGCGACGGTGAGCCATCCCATCGCCGCGTTCACCGGACTCAAGAACCTCGAGTTCGTCCTCGACGACGACGTCTTCAAGCGCGCGCTCGCGAACACGCTGATCTTCACTGTGGTGTCCCAGATCCTCCAGATGATCCTGGGCACGAGCCTAGCCTTCCTGCTCGTCCGAAAATTCCGCTTCCGCCGCATCATCCGCGGCCTGGTGATGATCCCCTTCACCGTGCCCGTGGCCGTCGGCGCGATGGCCTGGAACTGGATGCTGAATCCGACGTACAGCGTCGTGAACTGGATCGGCACGCACGTCGGGCTTCTCACGCCGCCGGGGCCGAACTGGCTCGGCGAGGAGAACTACGCGATGGTGTCGATCATCCTGGTGAACGTCTGGCGGAACCTGCCATTCACGGCGATCGTGCTCACCGCGGCCATCAACGCCGTACCGCAGGAGATCATCGAGGCGGCCTCGCTCGACGCCGCCGGGTGGTGGACGCGCTGGCGCAAGATCATGGTCCCGATCATCGCGCCGATCATCTACATCGCCCTGCTCTTCTCGCTCGTCTTCACCTTCACCGACATGACCGTGGTGTGGCTGCTCACCCGCGGCAACCCGGTGAACTCCACGCACGTGATCTCGTCCTACGCGTTCGTCACCGGCGTGCTGTCTGGCGGTCTCGGACGCGGCGCGACGATGTCGCTGTTCCTCTTCCCGGTGCTCCTTGTCGCGGCCTTCCTGCTGCTGCGCAACCTCAAGGCGAGGTCCGTCGACTGATGATGGGGACCCTGGCCCGACACGCCGCGCATCACTCCTGGCCGTACCGGCTGCGCCGCCTCCGCGGACACGTCCTGTTCTGGCTCGCCCTCGTCCCCTTCGTCGTGTTCGCGGCGTTCCCGGTGTACTGGATGGTCATCACCACGTTCAAGCAGGTGAACGACCTCTACGACCTGCAGAACAACCCCGTCGTCTTCCACCTCGCGCCCACGCTCGACCAGGTGCAGTACCTGCTCGAGAAGACCCCCTACATCACTTGGTTCGCCAACACCATCGAGGTCGGCGGCCTCGTCGTCGCGATCACGCTCCTCATCGCCGTCCCGGCCGCCTACGTCCTGGCGCGGACGACGTTCCCCGGCTCGTCGACGCTCGGCATCGCCATCTTCCTCACCTACCTCATCCCGTCCTCGCTGCTCTTCCTGCCGCTGTCGCAGCTCGTCGTCGGCCTCGGCCTCGCGAACACCAAGTGGGCGCTGGTGCTCGTGTATACGACGTTCACCATCCCGTTCTGAACCTGGCTGCTGATGGGCTTCTTCAAGAGCGTGCCGCGCGAGATCACCGAGGCCGCGCGGGTGGACGGCTGCAGCCGGCTCGGCGCGCTCTTCCGAGTCGTGCTCCCGGTCAGCGTGCCGGGCCTCCTCACGATCGTGATCTTCGCGTTCACCCTCGTGATGCAGGAGTACGTATACGGCCTGACGTTCGTGTCGTCGTCGGATCAGAAGCTCATCACGCTCGGCGTGGTCACCGACCTGGTGCGCGGCGACGTCTTCTTCTGGGGCTCGCTCATGGCGGGGGCGCTCATCATCGCGGTGCCCGTGGCCATCGTCTACAACATCTTCCTCGATACCTTCGTACAGGGCATCACCGGCGGCGCGCTGAAATAGAAAAGAGGCCGGGCGAGAGCCCGGCCTCTCTTCGTCAGCGAGCGCGGATCAGCTGAACTTCGCGATCGAATCCTTGAGGCGCTTCGTCGCGTCGGCGATGGTGTCGTCGAGCGACTTCTTGCCGGTCGCGTAGTTCGTGAACATGTCGGTGACGATGTGCGTGTTCAGCGAGTCGAACGCGGCCTTCGTCGACGGCGCCGGGTAGCCGATCGCGCGCACGTAGTTCGCGATGTCCTGGAGCTGCTGCAGCTTCGGGTCGCTCCCGAGCACCGGCATCGGCTTCGTCAGACGGGACTTGAGGAACGGGTTGTTGTAGCCCTTGCTCGCGTCCATCTGCGCCGGCCATTCCGGGATGTAGTCGATGAGGAACTGCCGCGCCGCATCGATGTTCTTCGAGAAATTCCAGATCCCGTAGCACTCCCACTGGATCGAGCAGATCTGCGCCTTTGGCCCGGTCAGCGGGAGATTCACGAAGACGTTCTTGATGAGCTCGGGATCCTGTGTCTCGATCGTGCGGTACGCGCTGATCGGGTTGTAGATCCACGAGCATCGCTTTGACTGGAGGCAGGTGTTGTTGTCGACGTCGGCCCACGAGAGCACAGCCGGGTCGAGGAACTTGAACAAGTCTTTCGCGAACTGGAGCGCGGCCCGCGTCTCGGGGCTGTCGATCGCGACGCCCTTCCCGTCGGTCGTGAACTCACCGCCGCCGTACGACCACAGCAGCGAACGCCAGGTCTGCTCACCGTCGGATGTCTGCGAATACGCAGTTCCGATCGGGGTGCCGTTGGCCTGAAGCTTTGGCGCGTAGTCCAGCAGGTCCTGCCACTTCGTCGGGCCGTTCGGCAGACCCACCGCGGTCCACGCGTCCTTGCGCCACAGGCTCGGGAACGGGATGAAGAAGTTCGGATACGAGCGCCACTTCCCATTGATCTTCCCGATGGCCTCGCCGGCTGGGATGAAGCCGCCGTACTTGTTCGCCGCGCCATCCACGATGTCGGAGATGTCGATCAGGTTGTCTTCGAACAGGGCCGAGAAGCCCTGCGACCAGTGGCCGAACAGGTCGTGACCAGACTTCGCCGCGGCTTCCGAAGCCGCGCGCGCGGGCAGGTCCGCCTGCGCGATACGGTCGATCTTGACCGTCACGCCGTTCTTCGCGCCCCAGTCGGCGGCCCACTTGTCGAGGTACGTGTCGTACGCCGGGACGAAGTGGCTCCACTGGAGGATGTTGAGCGTCCCGCCGAGCTTCGGCGTGGCCGACGCCGCGCCACCACTCACCGCGGCGGTCGCGCTCGCGCCACCCGTGCCGCTCGGCTGCGAGCCGATGCACGACGCGAGGACCGGTGCCGCGGCCGCTGCCGCCGCACCCTTGAGCAAGTTGCGCCGGTTGACCTTGCCTGTTGGCTGCTGTTCCACACGTACCTCCCGTCTCACGATGCGGGGACTCTATACCCGCGACGGCGCGATACGGCAACCGACTTTCACGATGCGGACGCTGTCGCTTGCTCGGCCGCCCTAGCGCATGGACTCCGCGATCCGGACCGCCGTCTCTTTGGATACGTTCGCTTCGATCCGCAGGGTCACGCCGTTCTCCACCCAGATGAGCGTGTTCCCGGCCAGCCGCAGCGTCTCCTGCAGGATCGAACCGTTCTCGTTCCGATAGAAGAAGAAATGCGGGGCGCCCTCCAACCAGTAGCCGGTCGTGCCGTTCACCGTGACCTGCGTGAGCGTCGTGTCGGGCCCGATGGCCTTGCCGAAGAACGTGCTGTCAACCGTGCCCGGGAATTCGACGACCAGGGCCGCGAGAGCCGTCGCCGGCGATTGCGGGATGCCGGGCCGATCGCGGTAGACGAGCGTGACGCGCTCCGCCGAGTCCACGTAGATCTCGTCCGGCGCGCCGAGCTCCGCGGGCTGCCGGATGGTGAAGTGGACACGGCGCTGCGCCTCGGCCAGCGTCACGCGTTCGCCCGGGATGAAGCCCGACGAGGGCGAGGCCGACGGACGGGGCGTGAGCGTGGGCACTGAGGGCACCGGGAAGATGTCGACGCCGCGGATGTGCAGGAAGTCCTGCGCCGCCGCGCGGACGCCGGGCGAGCCGAGCGCCACGACGATGAGGAGCAGCACCGCGGTGATGAGCGCGGGCGCGAGCGCGTAGCCGCGCCACCACACGACCGGCCGCGGACGCCCGCGCAGGCGCGCGCGGACCGCCGCGGCCATCGCCGCAGGCCGCGGATACGCCAGGTGCCGGCCGAGGTCGACCAGGGTCGCCTCGAGATCGTCCGCCGGATACCGGCTAGCCAACGGCGACGCTCCTCTCCAGGACCTCGCGGAGTCGACCGAGGGCGCGCGAGAGCCGCGACTTCACCGTGCCGCGCGCGACCCCGAGCGCGTCGGCCATCTCCGCCTCGGACAGATCGAAGAAGTACCGGTAGGCGATCACCAGGCGATCCTCATCGCGCATCTCGCGCAGCGCGGACAGGACCGCGTCGCGTCGTTCGGTGGCGATGACCGCGCCCTCGGGCGACAGGGCCGTGTCGTCCGAGGGCGGGTCGTGCGCCACGCTGAGCTCGACCGTCGGCCGGCGGCCGGCCGCCTTGCGGCGGTTGATGGCCTCGTTCGCGACGATCCGTAGCAGCCAGGGTCGGAAGGGTGCACCGGCGCGGAAGCGGTCGAGCGCGTAGTAGGCCTTCACGAAGCCCTCCTGCGCGACGTCCTCAGCGTCCGCCTCGCTGCCGCAGATCACGTAGGCGGTGCGTGCGGCCAGCGCCTGATAGCGCGTCACGAGCTCGGCGTACGCGTCTTCGTCACCATGCCTCGCGCGCTCCACCAGCGCTGTGTCCTCCGTCGGACGGCCCTCCACGGAGTGGTCTTTCATCCTCACTACAGCGAGCCGGCCGCGCGGTTCCCGGTCAGAGGGTGGTCAGCGATCGCAGCAGGGCGTAGCGCTCGTCGATGGTCTTGCGGCTGGCGCCGGCGATGCCGTCGATGCTGAAGCGCTCGACCGCGAACGACGCGCACACCGTCCCGTGCAGCACGGCTCGCCTGAGCGCCGCGTCGTCGAGGGCCGGGCACTCGGCGAGGTAGCCCATGAAGCCGCCCGCGAACGTGTCGCCCGCGCCGGTCGGATCGACCACGTCCTCGAGCGGATACGCCGGCGTCCAGAAGGAGAAGTCGCGCGTGAAGAGCGTCGCGCCGTGCTCGCCGCGCTTGACGATGAGCACGCGCGGGCCGAGGCCGAGGATCTGCCGCGCGGCACGGATGAGGCTGAAGGTCTCGCAGAGCTGACGGGCCTCGCCCTCGTTGACCGAGACGACGTCCACCTTCGCGAGCACCTCGAGCAGCGCGTCGCGGCGATGCTCGATCCAGTAGTTCATCGTGTCGAGCGCGACGAGCTTCGGCGCGCGCATCTGGCCCAGGGTCTCGAGCTGGATCTTCGGGTCGATGTTCGCGAGGAACACGAGCTCGCTGTCGCGGAACCGTTCCGGCACGCGCGGGCGCCAGTCACCGAAGACGCCGAGGTCGGTGTTGATCGTCTCCGCCGTGTCGAGCGAGAAGTCGTAGGTGCCGGTCCAGCGGAACGAGCGCCCGGGCCGCCGCTCGAGGCCCGCGAGGTCGACGCCGTGCGCGCCGAGCCGCGACACGTCCTCGTCGCGGAAGTCGTCACCGACCACGCCGACGAGGCGCACCGGCGCGTACCGCGACGCGGCGGTCGAGAAGTACGAGGCCGCGCCGCCGAGCACGCTGGCTCGCGACGCGAGGGGCGTGCGCACGTCGTCGTACGCGAGCGAGCCCACCACGAGGATGGTCCGCGCGCTCATTGCGGCGAGACCAGCGAGAGCAGGTTCACCACGCCGTACGCCGCGGCCGCTGCGAGCGCGATGATGTCGGTCTCGAGGATCCGCTCCTCACCGCCGCGCGACATCCAGTAGCGATTGAGCGCGCGCTGGCCGTAGGCGACCACGGCGGTGCCGGCCGCGAGCTCGATGGTGTCCAGCACAAGGAACAGCGGCTCGCTCGAGTAATGCGTGAACGTCAGCCACCAGACGACCAGGCCGACCGCGGCGGTCGTCGCGTCCACGTGCCACTTCCCGCCGCGCGAGACCAGACCGTCGATCGCCTTGAAGTGGCGCCACGCCTGCCACGCGTTCCATCCGGGCAC
>DASQIF010000111.1:0-3476 GCA_035631715.1 Candidatus Acidiferrales bacterium | reverse complement strand
GCGCATCGCGCGCGGCGCGCCGATGTACGCCGCGGTCCTGGCGGTGCTCGGTGTGGGGGTCCTCTCGTATCGCAATCGACCGCTGACACTGCCATGAGCCTCATCGAGATCGCCCTCTTGTTCTTGCGGACCGGTCTGGTCTCGTTCGGCGGCGGCATGTCGGTCGTCGCGGACCTTCAGCACGAGCTCGTCGACCGCAGCGGCGCGCTGACCCAGCAGCAGTTCTTCACCGCGTTCGCGATCGGTCAGGCAACCCCGGGCCCGGGGATCCTCTATCTCGTGCCGCTCGGTTACTACGCGGCGGGTGTCGCGGGCGCGGCCGTCGCGTTCGTGTCGTTCATGATCCCGCCGATGCTGCTGCAGATCGTCGTGGCGTCGCGATGGGAACGCATGTCGGGGTCGCCGTGGATCCGCGCGACCGATCGGACGCTGATCCCGATCAGCGTCGGGCTGATCGGCGCGAGCCTCTTCTCGCTCGGCGGCCCGATGCTCGGAAGTCCCGTGAGGGTCATCGGCATCGTCGTCGCCGCGCTCGTCGGGATCGTGTTCCGCCCGACGCCGTCGCTCGTCGTCCTCGCGGGCGGTCTGGTCGGCCTGCTCGGCATCTTCGGATAACGCGAGCCGCGCGAAGCTATCAGCCGTACCAGTACCGAGTGATGTGGTTAACGTTTAGCGCCGTGAGCGACGGGCCACTGCCGCTGAACGGTGTCATCGAGCTCATCGACCTCGGCCACGAGATCTACTCGAACATGCCGACGCTCGGCGCACCCACGACCTTCTGGTCGGAGGACCGGCACGAGTCGCTCGCGAAGCTCACGTCCGGCCGCTTCTCGATGGAGAGCCGCATGATGCTGATGAGCGAGCACGCCGGCACGCACCTCGATTCGCCGTGGCACTCGTTCCCGCAGGGGAAGAGCGTCGACCAGATCCCGCTCGAGTCGCTCATGCGGCCTGGGCATCTGCTCGATCTCCGCGAGAAGCGCGTCCACGAGCCGATCACCGCCGCGGATCTCGAGAGCGCCGCGGCGCGGTCGGGACGGCCGATCGTCGCGGGCGAGGCGACGATCGTGTGGACCGGCACCGACGCGCGCTGGGGCGAGCCGAACTTCACGCGCGAGCGCCCGTTCATCCCCGGCGAGACCGTCGAGTGGCTCGCGACGAAACGCATCGGGCTCTTCGGCACCGACCTCATCCAGGTCGACGACCCCGACGAGTGGTGGTATCCGACGCACACCTCGCTCGCGCGAAGTGGCATCCCGATGGTGCAGCAGCTCTGCTCGCTCGAACGTCTCGCGGGAAAAGAGTTCGTGTTCTTGGTGATCCCGCTCAAGCTCCGCGGTGGGACCGCGTCACCGGTGCGCCCGATCGCGCTCGTGACGAAGCGTTAGACGCGCTCGATGATCGCCGCGATCCCCTGACCGCCGCCGATGCAGAGTGACGCGAGGCCGCGCGTCTTGCCGCGCTCGCGCAACTCGTAGGCGAGGGTGAGCGCGAGCCGAGCGCCCGACGCGCCGAGCGGATGCCCGAGCGCGATCGCGCCGCCGTTGACGTTCGTCTTCTCGCGGTCGAGCCCGAGGTCCTTCTCCACGGCGAGGTACTGCGTCGCGAAGGCCTCGTTGATCTCGACCAGGTCCATGTCCTCGACCTTCATCCCGGCGCGCGCGAGCGCCTGCCGCGAGGAGGGCGCCGGACCGATGCCCATGATGTCCGGGTCGACCCCGCACACGCCGCCCGACACGATCCGCGCGATCGGCGTAAGACCCGCCTTCTGCGCGGCCTCCGCCGACGCCACCACGACGGCAGCCGCGCCGTCGTTGATGCCCGACGCGTTGCCGGCGGTGACGGTGCCGTCCTTCTCGAACCGAGCCACGAGCTTCGAGAGCACCTCGACCGTCGTGTCGGGCCGGATGTGTTCGTCCTTCTCCACCAGGGTCGTGCCCTTCTTCGTCGTCACCGCGACGGGCACGATCTCCTTCGAGAAGCGACACTCCTCGCGCGCCTGCGCCGCGAGCTTGTGGCTACGATACGCGAACTCGTCCGCTGCCGAGCGCGTGATGCCGTACTTGCGTCCGAGATTCTCCGCGGTGTTCGCCATTCCGAGCCCGTTGTACGAGTCGACGAGCGCGACCCAGAGGTAGTCCTCGAGCTTCTGCTCGCCGAGCGGCAGACCCCAGCGCGCGCCGCGGATCTGATGCGGTGCCATGCTCATGTTCTCGGTGCCGCCCGCGAGGACGAAGTCCGCCTGACCGAGCTGGATCTCCTGCGCGCCGAGCAGGATCGCCTGCAGGCCGGAGCCGCAGAGGCGGTTCACGGTGAGCGCCGGGACCTCCTTTGGGATGCCCGACTTCAGACCGATGTGGCGCGCGAGGTACACCGCGTCGCCCGAGGTCTGCAGGACGTTGCCGAAGATGACCTGATCGATGCGCGCCGGTTCGACCTTCGAGCGCTCGAGCGCGGCCTTCGCCGCGACCACGCCGAGGTCGGTGGCCGAGGTGTCGCGAAGCGCGCCGCCGTACGTCCCGAAGGGGGTACGCGCGCCGTCGATGATGACTACGTCTTTCACTGATGCTCCCTGACCGCGTGGCGCGGTCAGGTCAATTGTCGCACCGCTAGTGCTGCCGGAAGCGCGGGGCGTCCCCTTCGGGAAGATCGCGCAGGTATTCCTCGACGGCGCTGACCACCGCCTGGGTCGTTTCGCCGTCGGCCGGAGGGTCCACGCGTTTCGCGTACGTCTCGAGCGACATGATCGTCACGCCACCGTCGATCTCGAGCAGACGAAGGCCGCTCACCGAGATGTTGATGTCGTAGAAGATGACGATGCCCTTCGTCAGGACGCGATCCAGCACATCGAGCGCCGACGGTCCGTCGCCGTGGACGTGCTGATGCATCGCAGGCCTGCCCTCATCACACGTGCCACCGAGCCCGTCAGCGCGCCACCGAACCCAACGCGAAAGCCATTCGTTACGCAGCTGACGTGTGCGAGCCCGGTATCCGGCGTCCGCTAGCCTGCCCCCGTGACGACCTTCGTCGACCTTGCCGTGCGCGCGCGTGCGCTCTCCGCGGACGGTGATGTCGCGGCCGCGCTCCGCCTGCTCGAGGACGACCGTCCCCTTTATCCGCGACAGGCCGGCCAGATCTATCTGATGGAGGCGGAGCTCATGGCGCGGCGCGGCGACGGGCCCGCAGCGCTCGCGCCGCTGGAACGGGCGCTCGCGGATGGGTGTCGATATAAGAAGGAGTGGCTGCTCAGCAACAAGGCGCTCGCGCCGCTGGCGGAGCTCCCGGCGATGCGGTCGCTCATCGAGCGCGCGCAGCGCGCCTACGACGACGCCGCCGCGTCGGCGAAGCCGCACCTCATGTTCGCGATGCCCGACACACTGCCGGACGCGTTCGGCTTCCCGCTCCTCATGGTGCTGCACGGGAACAACAGCAACGCCAAGCGGACCGCGGAGCGGTGGTCGGCCATGGCCGACCCC
>DASQIF010000110.1:0-5306 GCA_035631715.1 Candidatus Acidiferrales bacterium | reverse complement strand
CCGGCGGCGCGCCCGACCAGGATCAGCGCGACGATCGCGACGACGACGCCGAGCACGATCCAGATCTGGCCGATGCGGCGCGAGCCGCCGCCACCACCAGATGAACGGCGCTGCTCCTGACGGCGCTGCTGCTGGCGCCGTTGGCGGCGCGTGGTGACGGTCATCTGTCCACCAAGGATACCGACCTAGACTGGTCAAGGTGACGGTCCGCGTCCGCTTCGCGCCATCTCCCACCGGTTCGCTGCATATCGGAAGTGTGCGCACGACGCTCTACAACTATTTCTTCGCGCGCCGCGACCGGGGCACGCTCATCCTGCGCATAGAGGACACCGATCAGGACCGGCTCGTCGAGGGCGCGGTCGACTCGATCTACGACGGCCTGCGCTGGATGGGCGTGTCGTGGGACGAGGGTCCGCGCGAGGGCGGCCCGCACGCGCCGTACATCCAGTCGGAGCGCCTCCCGCGCTACCAGCGCGGCGCGCAGGAGCTCGTCGACAAGGGCGCGGCGTACTTCTGCTTCTGCTCCAAGGAGCGCCTGGCGGCGATCCGCGCGCAGCAGGCCGCGGCGAAGCAGATCACCCGTTACGACCGGCACTGTCGCAACATCCCGCCGGCCGAGGCGGCCGAGCGGGCGAAGAACGAGTCGCACGTCGTGCGCCTCAAGGTGCCGGACAGCGGGACGATCGGCGTCGACGACCTCGTGTTCGGCCGGGTCGAGTGGCCGATCGAGACGATCGAGGACCAGGTGATCCTGAAGTCGGACGGCTTCCCGACCTATCACCTCGCGGTCGTCATCGACGACCACGAGATGGGCATCACACAGATCTTCCGCGGCGAGGACTGGCTCCCGTCGACGCCGAAGCACCTCCTTATCTATCAGGCGTTCGGCTGGGCCGTTCCGCCGATCGCGCACTTCCCGAACGTCCTTGGCCCCGACGGCAAGAAGCTCGCGAAGCGCCACGGCGCGACGAAGGTCGAGCAGTTCCGCGCGGACGGCTATCTGCCGGAGGCGATGGTGAATTACCTCGCGCTCATCGGCTGGGCGCCGGGGACCGAGGAAGAGATCTTCTCGATGGACGATCTCGTCGCGAAGTGGCGGATCGACCAGGTGCAGAAGGCCGGCGGCAAGTGGGACAAGGATCGCCTCGACTGGTTCAACGGTGTGTGGATCCGGAAGCTCAGCGTGGCGCAGCTCATCGAGCGCCTCGAGCCGTTCGTCCCGAAGGCATGGGACCGCGCGATGCTCGCGAAGGCGGTGCCGCTCATCCACGAGCGGATGCGCACGCTCGTGGAGGCGCGCGACCAGCTCGACTTCCTCTTCAACGACGTGTCACCCGACCCGGCGCTCGTGGTGCAGGAGAACGATCGCGCGAAGTCGATCCGCGTCCTCGCGCGCGCTGAGGCCGCGCTGCGCGCGCTGCCGACCTTCGACACGACGGGCATCAAGGCGGCCATCGAGGCGATCGCGGCGGAGCTCGGGTGGAAGGTGCGGCCGGTCACGCTCGTGATCCGCGCCGCGATCACCGGCCGGCGCGTCGGCCCGCCGCTGTACGAGTCCATCGAGCTGCTCGGCAAAGAGAAGAGCCTCGCTCGCCTCGCGAGCGCGCAGGATCTGCTCGGGGAGGGTCCGCGGAATGCCTAGCCTCGCTCGTCGCGTCGCTCTCGGTCTCGCCTCGCGCGGCGACGTCACGGACACGATCGAGTGGGCGCAGCGCGCACGCGCCGCGGGCCTCGAGTCGGTGTGGTTCCACGACTCGTACTTCGAACGCGACGCCGTGACCTACGCGACCGCCGTCGCGTCGCACGTCGACGGCATCAAGGTCGGCCTCGGCGCGCTGAACCCCTTCACGCGGCACCCCGTGCTCATCGCGATGACCATCTCCGCGCTCGACGAGATCGCGCCTGAGCGCATCGTCCTCGGCCTCGGCTCGGCCCTGCCGCTGCGGCTCGGTCAGATGGGCGTGCCCTACGTGCCTGACGAGGCCGCGGCGAAGGTCGCGAGCACCATCGACACGCTCCACACGCTCTGGAAGGGCGAGCGCATGCCGTCGGGCAAGCCCGGGCTGCCGCCGCTCGTGCCGCAGTTCCCGCCGGTGCACCGCGTCCCGATCTACATCGCGGGCTATCGCTCGCCGATGATGGTCGTCGCGGGCCAGAAGGCCGACGGCTACCTCGCGCGGCCGGCCGAGTCGATCCCCGGGCTGAAGAAACTCCTCCGCGTCATGGATCGCGCGGCCACCGCCGCCGGCCGCGACCCGAACGATCTCGACGTCGCGGGCTACCTGCTCACCCTCGTCGCCGACACGCGCCGCGACGCGCTCAACCGCGCGAAGCGCGAGCCGTTCGTGATCTACATGATGTCGATCCTCTCCGACGTCACGCTGAAGCGCGCCGGGTTCGACACCGCGCTCCGCGACCAGATCGCGGCCGCCTGGCGCAAGGAGGACTTCACCACCGCGGGGTCGCTCATCCCCGACGAGCTGCTCGACGCGTTCATCCTGTGCGGCACGCGGCGCGAGGTCGCGGATCGTGCCTGGGAATATCACGAGGCCGGCATGGACCTGCCGGTGCTGCAGCCGGTGGTGCAGGACGCGGAGCAGACCACCGCGGTCCTCGAGGCCGCCGTCGCGTACGGGACCGCCGAAGCAGGCGCCGTCGGACAGCGCGTCGCGCTCGGCGCGCAGAAGAAGACCGCGCTCGCGTCGCTGCGGGACCGCCTCGGCGCGTACTACGAGATCATCCGCCCGTTCTCGTTCACCGCCTCGACGGTCCCGGTGGCGGTCGCCGGCGGGCTCGCCGCGGTCGAGGGACGCTTCGACCTCGGTCTCTTCCTCGTGGCGCTCGTCGCGGGCGTGCTCCTGCACATCGGCACGAACGTCACGAACGAGATCTACGACGTGCGCAAGGGCGTCGACACGATCGTCTCGCCGCGCGCGTCGCACGCCATCGTGAAGGGCGACATCAGCGACCGCGAGGCCTACGTGCTGGCCGTCGCCGCGTTCGCGCTCGCGTTCGCGCTCGGGGTCTACCTCGCGACGGTGCGCGGCTGGCCGATCGTGGCGCTCGGCCTCGCGGGGATCATCGGCGGCTACACCTACACGGCGCCGCCGTTCCAGTACAAGTTCTCGCCGTACGGCATCCCCCTCGTGTTCGCGCTCATGGGACCGCTCATGGTCGTGGGCGCGTTCTTCACCATCACCGGCACGATCGACGCAGCGGCGCTCGCGCTCAGCATCCCCGTGGGCCTGCTCGTCGCAGCGATCCTCCACGGGAACGAGTGGCGCGACATCAGCGAGGACGCGCGCGCGGGCGCGCGAACGTTCTCGGTGCGCATGGGCCGCGACGCGGCGCACTGGCTCTACATCGCGCTCGTCGTGGGGGCGTACCTCGTGCTCACCGTGACGGTGCTCGCCGGACTCCTGCCCACCTGGACCCTGCTCGCGATGCTCTCGCTGCCGCTCCTCGTGCGTCAGATCCGATCGGCGGAGTTCGGCGCGAGCGGTCAGCAGCGCGCGATCGCGATGATCGACCTGCAGACCGCGCAGCTGCACGCCGCGTTCGGCTACCTCATGGTCGTCGGGCTCATCGTCGCCGCGATCGCGGCGCGCTAGCCGTGGTCCGCAGCCGCGTCGACATCCGCGCGCTTCAAGCGCCGCTGCGCGAGCGCTACCAGCGCGAACCCGACGCCGCGCGCATAGTCCTGCGCGCGACGAGCGCCGAGAGCGACCTCGCCGACCCGCTGCACGTGGCCATACGCGCGACCGGACCGGACGTGGTCATCCGCTCGGGCGCGCACCCGGCGGTCGGCGGGACGAACGACGTGTCGTGCTCGGGCGACCTGCTCCTCGCGGCGCTGGCGGCCTGCCAGGAGACGACGCTGCGCATGGTCGCGGCGAACATGGGCATCGACCTCGTCTCGGTCAACGTGGATGTGACCGCGGACTGGGATGCGCGCGGTACGCTCGCGTTCGCGAACGCCCCGATCGGCATCCGCGACATCCGGTGCCGCACGAGGGTCGTCGTCGCCGGTGACGAGCGCGGCGAGCGCGCCGAGCGGCTCCTTCGGAGCGCCGAGCGCTACTGCGTGATCCTCAATACGCTTCGCGACGGCGTGAACGTCGAGTCGACCTTCGAGCTCGAGCGGGCGACGACGACCCCGTGAGCCGGCGCTCCGGCCCGCTCGCGATCCTCGCGCTCGGCACGGCGTTCGGGCTCTTCGCGTGGACATTCCGCGGCGACCGCCGTCGCTTCTGGGAGCGCATGACCATCACCGGCTTCGTGCTCGGGAACATGGCGCTCGCGAACGACGGCGAGCTGCGGCGGATGAAGCCGCGCACGCGCGACGTCGCGCTCGGCGTCGGATCGGCCGCGGTGCTCTACGGCATCTTCCAGGTCGGCGACCGGCTCGCGCGCTCGGTGATGCCGCGCGGCGAGAAGGACATCCGCGACATCTACGCGCTGCGGCGTCTCGAGCCGCCGGAGACGATCGCCGCTCGGCTCGCGGCGGTCATCGGTCCGGCCGAGGAGCTCTTCTGGCGCGGTCTGGTGCAGCGGCGCGTGGGCGGCGTGGGCGCGGCCGCGGCATACGGCGGCGCGCATCTGGTCACCGGGAACACGACGCTCATCGGCGCGGCGACGGTGGCCGGGATCTACTGGGGACTACTGCGCCGGCTCGGCATGAGCATGCCCGCGCTCATCACGAGCCACATCGCGTGGGATATCTGGATCTTCCTCCTCGCCCCGACGGAGGGGGCGGAGGAGGAGACCACAGATGAGGCTCCCGCGGACCGCTAGACGCGGTGATCGCGGGCGGCTTGCTCTGAAGTGCGCTTCGCGCAGCACGCGCAGTGCGGGTCCGGGCACACCAGCCAGACCACGAGCGCGAGCCAACCGGCGAAGAGGCCGATGCTGAAGGCCATGTCCGAAGACAGCGTCATCGCCCGCTCTGAATGGCAAGAGGCGCGCCAACGCGCCCGCTTGCTTCAGCCCTTGGTCGGCGTGCCGTCTCCGGCGGCCGCGTCAAACGCCTCGGCCAGCGTGAACCTCCCGAGGTAGAGGGCGCGTCCGACGATCACCCCGCGGATGCCGCGGTGGCGCAGGCGCGCGAGCGTTCGGATGTCGTCGAGCGAGCCGACGCCGCCCGAATAGACCACGTCGCCGCCGAACGCGCGTGCGATCGCATGCAGCGCGTCCACATCGATGCCCTGCAGGGTCCCGTCGACCGAGACGTTCGTGAAGATGACGATCGGCACGCCCGCGACGGCAAGCTTCTGCATGAGGTCCACCGCGCGGACCTGTGTGGTCTC
>DASQIF010000109.1:0-4721 GCA_035631715.1 Candidatus Acidiferrales bacterium | reverse complement strand
CGCGGCGGTAGTAGTGCTCGTCGCCGGCGGGCACGGTGCCCGGCGCGGGATGCACGGTGTAGTAGAAGCCGTCGTCGACCCACGCGACTGTGGAGCGTTGCGTGTACGGGATCCTCTCGCCGGTGTCACGGCCGCTCTCGGTCTCGACGACGTAGAGCGTCGACATCTCGTCGCCACCGCGCGACAGTCCGTACGCGACGAAGCGGCCATCGAACGAGGGGTAGTACCAGTCGAGCGTGACGAGACCCCTCTCGTCGAGCGCGTTCGGATCGACGAGCGCGCGGTCCGGCCCGGCGACGCCGCGGCGGACGTACAGCACCGATTGCTTCTGCGTGCCCTCGCGACGCGTGTGGAAGAGCCACGGCCCGGCGGGCCGCGGCGTGGTGAGCAGACCGACCGCGAGCAGATCGCGCAGCCGCGCGGCGAAACGCGCTCTCGCGGGCACGGCGTCCAAGACGGCGCGGGTGCGGGCGTTCTGGGCGTCGGTCCACGCGGTGATGCGGTCGGAGGCGCCCTCGAGCCAGCGGTACGGGTCGACGACGCGCTCGCCATGCCAGGTGTCGGTCACCTCTTCGCGCGGGCTCGGCGGCGCGGGCGGGACCCGGATCACGCGGTCAGGTTAGCGGGGCGCCGCCCTCCGCACCTCGGCCGGGGATCCGATGGTGGCCGCGACGAGCGTCAGGCCCGCGCCGACGACGAGCGCGACCGCGAAGAACACCGGATCGCTCACGACGCCGATCACGGCGAACACGATCGCGAGCAGCAGCGGGTACTCGTAGCCGCCGCCCTGCACGAAGAAGCCCTTCGGGGCATGCACCTTGAACACGGCGACAAGCATGTCCACGCAGAGCATCGCCGCCACGACCGGCAGGTAGAGCCCGATCGCGAGCGCGAGTCCGCCGAAGAACTCGGTGAACGCCGCGAGCGTCCCCATGACGCGCGGCTGGACGAAGCCCATCGACGCGACCATCCCCTGGAACTTCGCCAGGCCCGGCCCGCCGAAGACACCGAAGAGCTTCTGGGCGCCGTGCGCGGCGATGATCAGGCCGACGGCGACGCGGATGATCAGGAGCGCGAGGTCGGCTCCGATGGGATACATGCGATCACCTCCGCGAGAGGTGACCGCACATCACATACCGGGCGTGATGCTGAACGCGTGCTGCAGGACGCGAAGCAGGTCGGCGCCCGCCAGCCCGTCGCCCAGGTAATCGTCGCCGATGCGGATCTCGATGTGAAGGTGCGGACCGGCCTTCGTCCCGCTGTTCCCGGCGTGGCCGATGATCGTGCCCTGCTCGACGATGCTGCCGACGGAGAACAGCTCGACGCTCTGCAGGTGTGCGTATCGCGTGACCACCCCGTTGCCGTGATCGATCCACACCTGACGACCGCGCTCCTTGTCAAGCGTCGCGGCCGGCGTGTACCCGAGGTGGTACGCGTCGTCCTCCGCCCGGAGCTGCTCGTCGACGCTCCATTCGACGTAGTCGGTGTCGATGCGGACGATCCGGCCGGCCTTCGCCGCGGCGACCGGCATGCCAAAGGCGAGCGGGAAGTCGACACCCTCGTGGAACCCCGCCCGGTACTCGCGTGCCGCGCCGGGCAGGAGATCCGGGTCGTCCGGGAGCTCGAAGCCGACGGGGACCGCGAAGCCGGTGAGCGCGCCCGCCGGAACGACGGGCCCGCGACCGTGCTCACGCGCGTCGAGCGCGGAGGCCGGGAACTGCCCGGTGGGCGCCTCGGCGGCGTAATGGATCGGCGCGGCCGTCGCCACACTGCCAGGCGAGCGCCACTGGAAGGTCGCGAACGCGACGGCGCCGATGACCACGCAGGCGAACAGCAGACGAATGAGGGCCACGTCGTTCCAACGCGGATCGGGTGTGCGCGAAACGGCCGGCGGTTCAGGCGTCCTTGAGGAAGTCGATCCTGCCCGTCGCGGGTGCGTAGCCCATCGACGCGTTGATGTGCAGGATCGGGTCGTTCGCGCCGTCGTTGCTCGTCCGGACGAGCGTGACGCCGAGGCCAACAGCCTGGGTGAGCGTCTCGCATTTCAGAGCGCGCGCGATGCCGCGGCCGCGCACGCGCCGGGCCGTGCCGGTCCACGCCGTGCCGACGGTGCCGCGCACGGGCGGGTATTCCAGCGCCGACAGGCCGACGATGTCGTCGCCCTCACGCGCGATCCAGATGCGGTCCTCGTGCATGCTCGGGGCGCGGCACCAGGTCATGAACTCCTCGAGCGTCTCGTTCAGCTGCGGGAGCGTCGTCGGGACGTCCTGCACGGCTTCCTCGTTCATGCGCCAGATCTTCCGGTGCTTGTCGGGATCGCGGTCGCGGTCGAGCGTGAGGATCGCGATGCCCTCGCGGCGCATGCGGTCGCGGCTCTCAGCGGTCATCCGTCCGATGCGCTCGCGGTTGGCGACGAGGTCCAGGCTCCACCGCCTACCGCGGCGGTCCTCGGCGTAGCCACGCGAACGCAGCATCCCGATCTTCAGCTCATCGTCCTCGTTCGCGCGTGCCGCGAGGCGCGTGGCGCCCTCGGCGACGACGCGCCGCTCGAGCTCCGACATGATCGCGTCGAGGACGCCGGTCTCGCGGAACTGCGGCAGGGTCTCCGCGCCGACGCTCGCGAAGCGCTCCGGGACGAGCTCCCAGTTCGGGTGCTCGATCTCCCCGACGCCGATGCGCGACCCGTCGCGCTCGACGATGAAGTAGCGCGACAGGTAGGTGCGCTGTGGCTGCGACCACCAGTAGCGCGTGTCCACCGGATCGACCGCGAACGGGTGCGCGCTCGTCCACACGTCCGCCGCGAACTCGGCGTCGTCGAGGGTCGCGTCGCGGAACGCGAGCATCAGCCGCTCCTCTTGAGGCGACCGGTCCGCTTCGCGTAGCGCTCCACCGCGACGAACAGGCGCAGGCCGAGCGGGATCGAGAGCGCGCCGACGACGAGGGCCGGCCACACCTCGGGCCAGAGCGTTCCGATGTCCGCGCCGTCCATGAGCGCGGCGCGCATACCCCGGATCACGTACGTCGCCGGCGAGATCACCGACAGCACCTGCATCCAACCCGGCAGGACGGCGACCGGGTAGTAGACGCCGGAGACGAGCAGCACGACGGCCTGGACGATGTACGCCATCTGCAGCCCCTTCTCGGTCCACATGAGCGGGAACGCCGCCGACGCGATCCCGAGGCCCACGAACGCGAGCGCACCCGTCGCGAGCAGCACCAGCGCGGAGATCACGTTCGCGTGCGAGAGGTCGACCGGGATGAACAGCGCGACCGCCGCGAGGATGCCGACGCTGAAGATGAGCGCGCGCACGAGCGTCGCGACGCACATGCCCAGCAGATGCGTGAGACGCGGCACCGGTGACATGAACGTGTACTCGATCGTTCCTTCCCAGCGCTCCCACGCGATGACCTCGCCGATGTTCTCGAAGATGATCCCGAGGAAGCGCCAGGCGATCGTGCCGATGAGCAGATAGAGGACGAAGCGCGAGACCGCCGCGTCATCGACCGCGCCGCCGCTGATCGCCGGCGCGGCGAGGCCGATGTACGCGACGGACAGCGAGGTGACGATGCCGTAGATGAGCCAGACGATCTCCCACGCCCAGTAGCGCTTCGATAGCGCGATCTCGCGCTCGACGAACGCATATGCGAGACCGAGCTGCGTGCCGACGGTGGCGATCACGTCGCGGTCCCCTCGGGAGCATCGGCCTCCTCGAGGCGCCGGCCGGTCGCGGTCATGAACACGTCCTCGAGCGCCGACGCGCCATAGCGCGCGCGGAGCTCATCGGTCGTGCCCTCGGCCACGAGACGACCGTCGTGCAGGATGCCGATGCGGTCGGCGAGGCGCTCGGCCTCGTCGAGGTCGTGCGTGGTCAGCAGGATCGTGGCGTCGTGCTCGAGCCGCAGGTCGCGCACGAACGTCTGCACCTCGCGCTTGCTCCGGATGTCGAGGCCGGTGGTCGGCTCGTCGAGCAGGAGCAGCATCGGCGCGGTCAGGAACGCGCGCGCGATCGCGACCTTCTGCTGCATGCCGCGCGACAGCTTCTCGAGCGGCTCATAGGCCCGCTTCTCCTCGATGCCGAGCCGGCGCAGGATCGCGAGCGACTTCGCGCGCGCCTCGTCGGCGGGCACGCCGTACAGACGTCCCGCGTACACGAGGTTTTCCATGGCCGACAGCTTCTTGAAGAAGGACGCTTCGACCGAGACGCGGTTGATCAGGCGCTTCACGGCGAGCTCGTGCCGCTGCACGTCGAGGCCGAAGACCTCGCAGCGGCCCTCGTCTGGGACGAGCAGCGTCGAGAACACGCGGATCAGCGTCGATTTGCCGGAGCCGTTCGCGCCGAGCAGGCCGTAGATCTCGCCGCGCTCGACGCGCAGCGAGACGTTGTCGACGGCACGACGGGACTCCTTGTTCGACTTGAAGGCTTTGACGACGTCGGTGGCCACGAGGGCGTCGCGTCCGAACGTCATGGCTGTGGTCCTGGGCTTGGTCGCGAGCTCGGTGGCCATCTCTCACTCCTTCGTTCTTCGCGGGAAATAAAAAGACCGTGGGTTCTGCCCACGGCCGGCGGTCAGGAGCGAAAGCGGGGCTCTAGACCATCCCAGAAGTGCGCAGGCTACGCCGCGGGAAACCCGCGTCGTTAGGCGCCATACGGAGGACGGACTTCACTGCGCCACTTCCTTTCGTCGAGTCACCACGCGCGCTTCGCGCGCTGAACGGGGGC
>DASQIF010000108.1:0-18582 GCA_035631715.1 Candidatus Acidiferrales bacterium | reverse complement strand
GTCGCGCGGCCGGCGGAATCACAGCGCCGGCCGCGCCGTTGTTTTCCATGGCGACCCGAAGGGGAAAGGACAAAAAGAGATGACTGACGAGACCAACAAGACGACCACCGCGGGCGATTATCCGAAGGAGGTCGCCCTCATCCCGCTGCGGGAGATGGTCGTCTTCCCGAAGCTCGTCGTGCCGCTCGGCGCGGGACGCGAGAAGAGCGTCGCCGCGATCACGGCCGCGATGGCTGAGGAGCGTCATCTCATCGTCCTCGCCGCGCAGAAGGACGCGGAGATCGACGACGTCCACCCCGAGCAGATCCACTCCGTCGGCACCGTCGCCGAGATCGTGCGCCTCCTCCGCATCCCGGACGGCAGCGCGCAGATCATCGTGCAGGGCCTGCAGCGCGTGCGCATCACCGGCTACTCGCCGGAGACGCGCTACTTCAAGGTGACGTTCGACCCGATCGACGAGGAGCTCGGCGACGCGGTCGAGCGCGAGGCGCAGCTGCGCAACGTGAAGGCGCTCTTCGAGCGCTACGTCGACAACGGCGGCGCCATCCTGCCCGAGCTCGCGATGACCGCGAAGAACACCGACGACCCGGCGCATTTCGCCGACCTCGTCGCGTCGAGCCCGGACCTCACGCTCGAGCAGCGCCAGCAGCTTCTTGAGCAGCGCAACGTCATCGAGCGGCTGCGGTTCCTCGGCGTCTTCCTCGCGAAGCAGAACGAGATCCTCGAGCTGAAGCAGAAGATCCAGAGCGAGGTCCAGCAGACGCTCGACAAGACGCAGCGCGAGTACATCCTGCGCGAGCAGATGAAGGCCATCCAGAAGGAGCTCGGCGACGACGATCAGACGTCGGAGGTCAAGGAGCTCAAGGACAAGGTCGAGCAGGCGGGCATGCCCGACGCGGTCAAGGAGAAGGCGCTCAAGGAGGTCGGCCGGCTGGAGAAGATCCCGCAGGCTTCGCCCGAGACGGGCGTCATCCGCACCTACGTCGACTGGCTCATCTCGCTCCCCTGGAACAAGGCCGCCAGCGACGACTGGGACATCCAGGCCGCCGCGAAGATCCTCGACGAGGACCACTACGGCCTTCCGAAGGTGAAGGACCGCATCCTCGAGTACATGGCCGTGCGCAAGCTCAGCCAGAACTTGCGCGCGCCAATCCTCTGCTTCGTGGGGCCGCCCGGCGTCGGCAAGACGTCGCTCGGCAAGTCCATCGCGCGTGCGATGGGCCGCAAGTTCGTCCGCATGTCGCTCGGCGGCATCCGTGACGAGGCCGAGATCCGCGGCCACCGCCGCACCTACGTCGGCGCGCTGCCCGGCCGCATCCTGCAGAACATGAAGACGGCGGCTCAGGTGAACCCCGTGTTCATGCTCGACGAGATCGACAAGGTCGGCGCGGACTTCCGCGGCGACCCGAGCTCAGCGCTCCTCGAGGTCCTCGACCCCGAGCAGAACAACACGTTCACCGACCACTACCTCGAGGTGCCGTACGACCTCTCGAAGGTCATCTTCATCACGACGGCCAACGTCGAGGACACGATCATCCCGCCGCTCCGCGACCGGATGGAGATCATCCGTCTCCCCGGCTACACGGAGGACGAGAAGATGCACATCGCGCGCGGGTACCTCGTGCCTCGTCAGCTGAAGCAGCACGGCCTCATGCCCTCTGACGAGCCGGCGAAGACCGACAAGGCCGAGGACGGGCAGGCGACCGTGCCCGCGTCGAACGCGGAAGCCGCGAAGACCGCGGTCGTCGCGGAGACGCGCCTCGTCATCAGCGACGACGTGCTGAAGGAGCTCATACGGCGCTACACGCGCGAGGCCGGCGTGCGCAACCTCGAGCGGGAGATCGGCACGATCTGCCGCAAGGTCGCGCGCACCATCGCCGAGGGCAAGGCCGACAAGGTGGAGGTCACCGTCGACACGCTCAACGAGTACCTCGGTCCGCAGCGCTTCGACTTCGGTCTGGCCGAGGAGGAGGACCAGGTCGGCGCGGTCACCGGTGTCTCGGTCTCCGAGCACGGTGGCGACGTCCTCACGGTCGAGGCGACCGTGATCGACGGCAAGGACGAGGACTTCATGCTCACCGGACAGATCGGCAAGGTCATGGAGGAGTCAGCGCGGGCCGCGCTCAGCTACGTGCGTGCGCACCAGGCTGAGTTCGGGATCCCGAAGGGCTTCTTCGAGGACCACGCGATGCACATCCACGTCCCCGCGGGAGCGATCCCCAAGGACGGACCCTCCGCCGGCGTGACCATGGCCACGGCCATCGTGTCAGCGCTGTCGGGCCGGAAGGTGCGTCGCGACGTCGCGATGACCGGTGAGATCACGCTCCGCGGTCGGGTGCTTCCGATCGGTGGGGTGAAGGAGAAGCTGCTCGCCGCACACCGCGCGGGCATCAAGACTTTCATCCTTCCCGAGAAGAACAAGAAGGATCTCGTCGACATCCCGAAGGAAGTTCTGGACACCGTCGAGATCAAGACCGCGCAGATGATTGATGACGTGCTGAAGGTGGCGCTCCAACCCGGAGCGCCATCGGTCACGCCCGCGCAGATCGAGGCGTCGCGTTCGGCGGCGGTGACACCGCCGGCGCACTAACAGGGGGCCGCGATGCCGGTCGAATACAAGGACTACTACAAGACCCTCGGCGTGCCGAAGACGGCCACCACCGAGGAGATAAAGAAGGCGTACCGGAAGCTCGCCCGGCAGTACCACCCTGACGTGAACAAGAAGCCGGAGGCGGAGAAGCGCTTCAAGGAGATCAACGAGGCCAACGAGGTCCTCTCCGATCCCGACAAGCGCAAGCGGTACGACCAGGTCGGTCCTGACTTCGCGCGCTACGCGAACGCAGGCGGACCCGGGCAGGGCGGCTTCGAATGGATCTACCGCGGCCAGCCCGGCCGCGGCGGGACGTTCGCCGGCGAAGATCTCGGGGACTTCTCCGACTTCTTCCGCACGCTGTTCGGCAACGGCGGCGGTGGCGGTTTTCAGACCGACGACCTCTTCCAGACCGCCCGCACCGGCCGCTCGCGGAACGCGCCGCGCGTCGGCGGCGATCTCGAGTCAGAGGTCGAGGTCACGCTCGCGGAGGCGTACAAGGGCGGCGAGCGCGCGCTCGAGATCACGGACCAGAACGGGCGCTCGCGCAAGCTCACGGTGAAGATCCCCGCGGGCGTGCGCGACGGCCAGCGCATCCGGCTCTCCGGTCAGGGGAGCTCCGGCGCGAACGGCGGCGCGGCGGGCGATCTGTATCTGCGCGTGCGGCTCCGGCCGCATCCGCTGTTCAGCCGTGACGGCGACGACCTGCGCCTGGACCTGCCGGTGGCGCTCCACGAAGCGCTGCTCGGCGCGGAGGTCACGGTCCCCACGCTGAAGGGCCGCGTCTCGCTGCGCATCCCGCCGGAGACGCAGAACGGACGGACCATCCGACTCGCGGGGCAGGGCATGCCCCGCACCGGCGGCGGCTTCGGCGATCTGTACGTGACCGTGAAGGTCGTGCTGCCGCCGAAGCTGACCGACGAAGACAAAGACGCCATTCGCAAGATCGGCGAGCGCCAAGAAGATCCGCGCCGCCATCTCCTCTAAAGAAGGTGCAACGTGATTGACCCGAACAAGATGACCGAGAAGACCCAGGAGGCCGTCCTTGCCGCGCAGAACTCCGCTCGCGAGAGCGGCCACAGCCAGATCGACGTCGAGCATCTGGCGCTCGCGCTGGTGCAGCAGTCGGGCGGCATCGTGCCGAGCGTGCTGAACGCGCTCGGCGTGCAGCCGGCCCAGCTCGCGTCGGCGCTCGAGACCGAGCTCACGCGGCAGCCGAAGGTGCAGGGCAACGTGCAGCTGGCGGCGAGCGCGCGCCTGGGGCGCGTGTTCCAGCAGGCACAGCGTGAGGCGACCGAGCTGAAGGACGAGTACATCTCCACCGAGCACCTGCTCCTCGCGATGACCGCGGACCAGGGCTACACCGGCCAGGCGCTGAAGCGTCTCGGCGTCACGAAGGACCGCGTGCTCAAGGCGCTCGTGGACGTGCGCGGAAGCCAGCGCGTGACCGACCAGAACCCTGAGGGCAAGTACCAGGCGCTCGAGAAATACGGCCGCGAGCTCACCGACCTCGCGCGCAAGAACAAGATCGACCCGGTCATCGGCCGTGACGAGGAGATCCGGCGCGTCATCCAGGTCCTCTCGCGCCGCACGAAGAACAACCCCGTGCTCATCGGCGAGCCCGGCGTGGGCAAGACCGCGATCGTGGAGGGGCTCGCGCAGCGCATCGTGCGTGGCGACGTCCCCGAGGGGCTCAAGGACAAGAAGATCTTCGAGCTCAACATCGGCTCGCTCCTCGCGGGCGCGAAGTATCGCGGTGAATTCGAGGAGCGCCTGAAGGCGGTCCTCAAGGAGATCGCGTCCTCCGACGGCCAGATCATCCTGTTCATCGACGAGCTGCACACCGTCGTCGGCGCGGGCGCGGCCGAGGGCGCCGTGGATGCCGCGAACATGCTGAAGCCGATGCTCGCGCGCGGCGAGCTGCACACCATCGGCGCGACGACGCTCGACGAGTACCGCAAGCACATCGAGAAGGACGCGGCGCTCGAGCGGCGCTTCCAGCCGGTCTACGTCGGCGAGCCGACGATCGAGGACACCATCTCGATCCTGCGCGGCCTGCGCGAGCGGTATGAGATCCACCACGGCGTGCGCATCCAGGACTCCGCGCTCGTCGCCGCGGCGACGCTCTCCTCGCGCTACATCACCGACCGCTTCCTGCCGGACAAGGCCATCGACCTCGTCGACGAGGCCGCGTCGAAGCTCCGGATGGAGATCGACTCGCTCCCGGTCGAGCTCGACGAGGTCGAGCGCGCCATCTCGCGTCTCGAGATCGAGCGCGAGGCGCTGAAGAAGGAGTCCGACGCCGCGAGCAAGGATCGCCTCGGCAAGCTCGAGAAGGAGCTCGCCGACGTGAAGGAGAAAGCCGAAGGCCTGCGCGCGCAGTGGAAGCAGGAGAAGGCCGCGATCACCGAGATCCGCGAGAAGAAGAAGCGCCTCGACGACATCAAGGCCGAGATCGAACGCGCCGAGCGCGCCGCGGATTACGCGAAGGCCGCGGAGCTCAAGTACAGCGTGCAGGCCGGTCTCGAGAAGGAGATCGCCGCGTCGGACCTGAAGCTCGCCGATCTGCAGAAGGGCCACAAGATGCTCGCCGAGGAGGTGACGCCCGAGGACATCGCCGAGGTCGTCGCCAAGTGGACGGGCATCCCGGTCACGAAGCTCCTCGAGGGCGAGGTCGCGAAGCTGCTGAGGCTCGAGGAGCACCTGCATCAGCGGGTCGTCGGTCAGGAGGAGGCCGTCACGGCAGTCTCCAACGCGGTGCGTCGCGCGCGCGCGGGGATGCAGGACCCGAACCGACCGATCGGCTCGTTCCTCTTCCTCGGCCCGACCGGCGTCGGCAAGACGCTGCTCGCGAAGGCCCTCGCCGAGTTCCTCTTCGACGACGAGAAGTCGATGGTGCGCATCGACATGTCCGAATACATGGAGAAGCACACCGTCTCGCGCCTCGTCGGCGCGCCGCCCGGTTACGTCGGGTTCGAGGAGGGCGGACAGCTCACCGAGGCGGTCCGTCGCCGTCCGTACGCGGTGCTCCTGCTCGACGAGATCGAGAAGGCACACCCCGACGTCTTCAACATCCTGCTGCAGATCCTCGAGGACGGGCGTCTCACCGACGGCCACGGCCGCACGGTCGACTTCAAGAACGTCGTGATCATCATGACGAGCAACGTCGGCTCGACCTTCATCACCGATCTGGTCGAGCAGCCCGACCTCATGCGCAAGCGCGTCATGGACGCGCTGCGCGGTCAGTTCCGACCGGAGTTCCTCAACCGCATCGACGAGATCGTGATCTTCAAGAACCTCGTGACCGAGCAGCTCATGGAGATCGTCGAGAAGGAGACCGCGATGCTGTCGCGGCGTCTCGCCGAGCGCAAGATCTCGCTCGAGCTCACCGCGAACGCGAAGGCGCTCATCGCGAAGGAAGGCTTCGACCCGGTCTACGGCGCGCGTCCGATCAAGCGCACCATCCAGCGCCTCATCCTCGACCCGCTCGCGCAGAAGGTCCTCACGGGCGAATACAAGGAGGGCGACACGGTCTTCGTCGACGCGCAGGACGGCAAGATCGTCTTCTGGTCGGAGCAGTACGCCGCGGAAAAGGCCGCCGAAACCGAGCCGACCGGGAAGCGTCCAGTCGGCGCAGGTCGGCGACAGAACTAGCCGATAGGACCCAGGTCCTAGCGTCACGAGTCCCTAGCAGGTACGGGTACTCGGTACTTATGGGGGAACAGCAGGCGGCCTAGCGTCTTCGTCATGTTCGATCGACCGCGCGTTATCGCAGCCTCAGCACTCGTCCTCGCGTTGTCAGTGGGTACGACCGCGTACGGGTTCCATCCCTTCACGCAGGCGAACGACACGGTCATCGTGTGCGTCAACCAGGCGAACGGCGACATGCACGCGATCACCGGCGGCACCTGCAAGAACACGGAGGAGCAGATCGTCCTCCAGGTGGGCACGGGAGCGTCCGGCAATACCGGCGCGACCGGCGCAACAGGTCCTGCCGGCGACACCGGCGCGAACGGACCGCAGGGCGCCACTGGACCGCAAGGAGTCGCGGGTCCACAAGGCGCCACCGGCGCGCGTGGTGACACTGGCCTGACCGGAACACAGGGCGCGACGGGCCCAGTCGGCGCGACCGGCGCAGCCGGACCGACCGGCGCCGTTGGAGCGACCGGACCGCAGGGCCCGGGCGGCGCGCAGGGCGCGACCGGAGCCCAGGGCGACACCGGAGCGCAGGGCGCCACCGGCGTTGCCGGCGCGAACGGCGCACAGGGCGCCACCGGCGCGACGGGCGCAGCAGGGACGACCGGTCAAGGCGGAACGACGGTCACGACCACGTCCGCGCTGACCCTTACCAGCACCACGACGGGTTGGGCGCTGGTGCCGGGACTCTCGACGACGGTCAATGTGACCGCGTCGAACGCGGTCCTCTACCTGCAGACCAATGGTGTCATCGCCACCGCCGGCAACCAGGGCGACTTCGCATCGGTCGACGTGCGCATCAGCGTGGACGGTGTTCCCGTCGCGTGGCGCACCTTTGACGACGAGCAGGGTCGCTTCAGCTTCCGCACGAGCTGGTCGGTCGACGCTGCGTACCCGACGACCGCGGGCACGCACACCGTGACCGTCGAGGCCTCGCTGCGGAGCGCGTCCTTCCCGAGCGGACTCACACCGACGGTGTTCGTCGGTGGCACGTCCACCAACCCGAACCACGGCATGCTCAGCGTCCTGACCCTCAACAAGTAGTCGTGTGCGCGGGCGGCGGCGCCGAGCCGCCGCCCGCACTGTCGTGTCAGCCCATTCGTTCTCCTGGGTAGCCTGTGATGGTGGGTCGCGTCGCGCCTCTCCTCGCCCTCGCGCTCCTCGTGTCTGGCTGCGGCAGCGTGACGAATGTCGTCGCGTCCTCGCCAACGACCGCGTCAGTCGTCACGCAACCCATCACGACGCCTCCGTCCGCCACCCCGTCAGCGGTGCCGACTCCCAGCGCACGTCCTGAACCGTGTCGCGTCGACGCGTCCTGCGCGCCGATCGCGAGCGCGCTCGCGGCCATCGATGCATCGAAGATGAACGACCACCTGATCGCGCTGACGAACGTGGGCTCGCGCGATCCGCGCAACCCCGGTCACGCGAAAGCCGTCGCCTACATCAAGGAGCAGCTCTCCGCGAACGCGTACTACGGATGGAAGATCGAGTCGCAGCGCACCGTGTACCAGGGCATCCCGCTGGAGAACATCTTCGCGACGATCGATCTACGTCCGGTCACGGCAGACGTGACGTCGACGACGCCCGTCGGCGCGGGCGGTTGGATCCTCCTGTCCGCGCACTACGACTCCACCGCGAATCGCACGCCGGGCTGGCGCCCGGCCAGCGATCCCGCACCTGGCGCCGACGACAACGCCACCGGCACGGCCGCGCTCCTCGAGTTCCAGCGCGTCCTCTCGCTCTATCGGCTGAGCTCGACCGCGCCGGCGCGCGTCGTCCTCGCCTTCTTCGACGGCGAGGAGCTCTTCTTCAAGGGCTCGGGCGCATACATGGCGACCCTCCAGAGGCCATACCCGTACAAGGCCGCGATCAACCTGGACATGGTCGGCTTCAATCCGATCGCCGACCGGCTCGATCTCCTCTGGTACACGAACGCGTCGGCCGGGCTGCGCGACCGCGTCATCAAGGCGAACGACGCGTACAAGATCGGCATCTCGCCGCTCAACGCGCAGTTCGCCGCCGACGGGAACACCATCATGGACGCCGCGCCCTTCGGCATCGCCGGGATCCCAAGCATTGCGCTCTGCCAGCGCTATGGTGAGAACGATGCGACGTTCCCTGGTAACTACACCTTCCACACGGTGACCGACACGCCAGACAAGATCACCAACAAGCGCCTGTGGCTCAAGGCGGCGAAGCTCACGCTCGCGACGCTGCTGCAGCTGGCCGAGGAGCCCGCGGGATGAGCGCGACCGTCGATCGGCGCACACAGATCATCGCCATCGGCGGTCTGTTCCTCGTTTTCGCTCTGGCGCTCGTGCTGCTGCGACCGCAGGTCTTCGCGCTCTCGGACGATCAGTACATCGCGATCGCAAAGGACAGCCCGCAGGGCCAGCTATATTTCGTGCGCCACGACGCGCCGTGTTCGGTCGTGCGCGCGTGGAACGTGCAGGTCGCGTGCGACACGGTCAAAGGCGGCGGCGCCTCGAGCGAGAAGTTCCGCGTCTACATCGATCCACGCACGAACCAGGTCGTCGACACCGACATGTCGTTCGACCCCTGATCTAGTAGCCGGGTATCCCGCTCGCGCCTGGGTTCTGCTGGTTCGACCCGCCGCAGGCGGTCGCCGGACCGAGGACGAGGAGCGCGGCGAAGATCGCGATCAGGATTCGACGCAAGAGAACACCTCCAGTGCCGCCCGCGTCACGCGGGGTGCCAGCGAGCCAAACTGATGGGCACATTTTCCACCTCAACTCGTCCTGTACTGTTCATTGCGTCCGACGCAGGCATTGAGCGAGGTCGCACACCCCACGTCACCGGACCTCCCACACAGCGATGACCGTCGTCGCTCATAAGGGGTGTCCGCGTGGTGATCCTCGAAAGAACTCGTTCAATTGCGTTGGGAGCGCTGCTCTTCGTCTCGACGGCAGCGGCATGCTCGAATCCGGCCGGATCAGCAACGACGGCGCCGGCGGCAACTCCGGCCCCGAGCGCTGTTGCAGCGACCTCGATCGCGGCGACGACGGCGTCAACTCAGATCGTCTGCGGGATCTACAAGGGCTCAGATCACGTCTCCGGGTCGGCGACGACCCCCGCGATCTATCTCGTCGCCGTGAGCCCGACCTCCGACGTCGGCTTCGCGTGGCCGGGCCTTCGCGGCGCGCCGGAGGTCGGCGCGTATATGTGCGCGCACCTCCGGCAGGGCACGAGCAACCTGATCTTTGACTCGATCATCGATAAGGGCGAGCCGGGTTACATCACGCAGCCCTGACGGTCGCGGCGGAATAGATCCGCCGTAGGAAGCGGCTTGGATGCGAGGCGAGGAGGCGCGGCTCGGCGAAACCGCTCCGCGGCGCGAGCGCGCGCCAGGTCTCGAACGAGAGGGGGTAGGGGACCCAGGTGTTCCCGCTGTCGGTGTCGTACTCGACGAGGAGCAGGCGTCCTTCGGGCCTGAGCATCCCCCGCACCCGCGCGAGGACATCCGTCTTGTCCCTCACGAAATGCAGCGAGTTCGCCATCACGATGCCGTCGAGGTGACCGATCCCAAGATCTCGCGTGAAGTCAGCTTGCTTTGTGTGGAGATCGTGACGAAAGCCGCGCTTCGCATAGCGGCGGCCGAGCTCCGCGAGCGCTCGCGGGTCGCGGTCGATCGCGTGGATCATCGATCCGGCAGGCAGCAGCTCCGCCAGCGCGAGCGTGAACGCGCCTTCGCCCGCGCCGAGGTCGGCCCACGTGCCGGGCTCCTCGGGGACGCCGCCGCGCAACAGCGCGACGTGATCCGCGTGATCCACTAGGCCGGCATCATCTCCACCTCGACGTGGCGCGCCTCGCCGATGCCCTCGAGGTAACGGCGCACCGCGAGCGCGGCGGCCGCGCCCTCGCCCACCGCAGACGCCACCTGCTTGGTCGAGTTCGCACGCGAGTCGCCGGCGGCGAAGACGCCCGGCAGCGAGGTCGCGAAGTCGGGCGCGTCGATGAAGCCCTCCGCGGTGAGCGTGATCGTGTCCTTCAGGAACTCCGTGTTCGGCTTCAGGCCGATGAACACGAAACACGCGGCGGGTCGCATCGTGTGCTCGCCGGTCGAGTCCCGGACCACGATTCCCTCGAGGTGCTTCTCGCCCATGAAGCGCATGACCTGCGTGTTGAAGCGCACCTCCATCTTCGGGTGGTTCAGCACCTTGTCGTGATAGATCTTTGACGCGGAGAGCTTGTCGCCGCGCACGAGCAGGGTGACCTTCGACGCGAACTGGGTCAGGAACTGACCCTCCTCGCAGGCGGAGTTGCCGCCGCCGATCACGACGAGCTCCTTTCCCTTGTAGAAGGGGCCGTCGCACGTCGCGCAGTAGTGGATGCCCGCACCGATGAGGTCGTCCTCGCCCTCGGCGCCCATGCGTCGATAGGCGTTGCCCGGCGCGAGGATGACCGCGTGCGACCGATATTCCGCGCCGCCGTCGGTCCAGACCGCGCGGTCGTGTCCGTCCGCGCCGAGCTTCGTGACCTCTGCGGCGTTGATCATCTCGACCTCGAAGCGCTTCGACTGCTCCACCAGCCGCTTCCCGAAGTCGGCGCCGGTGAGGCCCGACGGAAAGCCGGGGTAGTTGTCCAGCCGCTCCGTGAGTGCGGCCTGCCCGCCGAGCGAGGAGCGCTCGAGCACGAGCGTCGAGAGCCCTTCGCGCGACGCGTAGAACGCGGCGGTGAGCCCCGCCGGCCCGCCGCCCACGACGATGAGGTCGTAGAAGCGGTGCTGCGCCATCGTGGGGAGGCCGAGCTTCTGCGCGAGCTGAGCGTTCGTCGGCTCGACGAGGACGGTGCCGTCGTCGAAGACGATCGTCGGGATGATGGTCTTGCCCTCGTTGTGGTCCTCGACGAACTTGCGCGCGACCGCGTCCTGCTCGACGTCGACCCACTTGTACTCGACCTGCTGATCGCCGAGGAAGCGCTTCGCGCGCTTGCAGTCGCTGCACCAGCTGCTGCCCATGACCGTGATGTGGTGACTCATGCCTTCCTCCCGATGTCCGCTTCGGCCCAGCCGTCCGTCGCGACGACGATGGTGACCGGGCCATCGCCCTCGATCTCCAACCGCATGTCGGCCCCGAACGTTCCCTGCGTGACGGCTGCGTTCGCGCCGCGGAGCACGCCGCAGAAGGCCTCGAATAGCCGGCGGCCGACATCGGGGGGCGCGGCATGCGCGAAATCCGGACGCCGGCCGTGCCGGATGTCCCCGTAGAGCGTGAACTGCGGGATCACGAGGACGCCACCGGCGATGTCGATGACGGTGCGACCGAGCTTCCCGCGGTCGTCGTCGAAGATGCGGAGCGCGACGATCTTCGCCGCCAGGCGCTCGCCGTCCTCGGGCCGATCGTCGTCGGCGACGCCGAGGAGCACCGCGAGCCCCTGACCGATCTCCGCCACGGGTTCGTCACCGACGTGCACCGCGGCTCGCCGCACGCGCTGCACGACAGCACGCATCAGCGGGTTATTCGAGCATCCAGGGGTTGTCGCCGCGGACGACGGACTCGACCTCGCTGGCCGAGAGATGTCCGGGCGCGAAGACGGTCATGCTCTTCTCGAGCGGCTGCCTGGTGATGTACGTGACCTTGCCAAAGCGATACCCGTGCTGGAACAGGAACGGCTTGCCGTCGATCTCGATGAGCTGACGCCGGTCGGTCGTCGTCTCGGGCATGCCGAAAGTATGTGCGGGGCTCGCCTGCTTCGCTGGCGGTCAGCCTTACTGGATGAGGTCGTACCCCGGATCGTCCGGCAGCGTCGCCGTGCCAAACATGCTGGAGCCGTCGTCGGCCCGCGCGATGCCCCCACCCACGGTGAGGAGGAGCAGCGCGAGGACGGCTGCGCGGGCCAGGAGCCTGCGAATGCGTCTCATGTGCGTCTCGCCTTTCACATGCCCCCCGAACGGCGGATTGTCTCGTCCAACGGGGGTTCGATATCCTCGCCTGAGTCTACCGAGACTGAACGGTATGACCACCGCAAAACCGGGTTCGCGACCGTCAGTTCGGTCACAGAGGAGCACCTTTGGCGAGCATCGACACAGCACCGACACCGGCCCTGGGCGATCGCGTACGCGCTGCGAGGCGCGAACGGGGTATGAGCCAAGCCCAGCTGGCTGGCGAGGAGCTGACCAAGGGCTTCATCTCGCAGGTCGAGTCGGGCCTCGTGCGTCCCTCTGTCCGATCCCTGCAGATCATCGCCACGCGTCTGGGAAAGAGCCTGGACTACTTCCTGGGCGACGCGCCCCTCGCGGCCGAGAAGCGCCTCGCGTTCCACCGCCTCGCCGCGGAGGCGGCCGTCGAGCGCCGCGACTGGGAGACCGTTCGCACCGAGGTTCAGTACGCGCTGGCATGCACGCCCGCCAAGCGCGAGCGGGCGGCGCTCCTGCGCCTTCTCTCGCAGGCCGAGCTCGCCGCCGGTCATCACGAGGCCGCGTTCGATCGCATCGCCGAGGGCATCTCGCTCCTCGATCCCGCGACCGATGCCCCTGAGCTCGCGCATCTTCTCCACCTCCGTGGCACCGCCTACGGCCAGCTGAACCAGCACCTTACCGCCGCCGAGGCCCTCGAGCAGGCCCGCGACACGATGGAGCGCCACGAGGTCAACGATCCACGGCTGCGCTCGCGCATCCTCGTCGCTCTTGGCACGGCGTACCGCCGACTCAACCGGACCGTGAAGGCCATGCAGACCTACGCCTCGGCGCTCGATCTCGCATCCGCCACGAACGAGCTCCGCACCGCGGCTCAGGGCTACATGGGCGTCGCCGTCTCGCTGTACGACTCCGGCGAGCTCGACTCCGCCATCACCAACTATCGGCGTGCCCTTGACCTCTTCTCGCGCGTCGAGGACCGCGGCTTCGAGCTGTCGGTCCTCCATTCGCTCGCGTCGGTCCACTTCGAGAACGACGCCGTCGACGAGGCGCGCGAGGTTGCGCAGCAGTGCGTCGCGCTTGCCCAGATGTCGAAGGATGCCCGGACCGAAGCCATCGCCGAGGTGATCCTCGCGCGCGTCGCGCTCGCGAAGGGCGACGCCGAGGAGGCGCTGACCATCGCGAAGAAGGCCGAGAAGGCGCTCGACGAGACCGACAAGCAGCGCGCCGACGCGCTGCGCGTCACCGGTGCGGCGAACGATTCGCTCAAGGCGTACGCCGCGAGTGACCGCGCCTATCGCAAGGCCATTGAGCTCCTCGGCGAGGTCGGCGACGCGCCTGACCGCTCGACGATCGCGGCCGAGTACGCGAAGAAGCTGCGCGCCCGTGGCGACGTGGACGCGGCGTTCCATTACCTCGAACTCGCGAGAGGTCGCTAACTCCTAGCATCGCGTCATGCCCCGCGATGCCCTCACCCTGGATAACGACGCCATCGCCAACCACCTCGACGAGATCGGCGACCTCATCGAGCTCAAGGGCGAGAACGTCTTCCGCGCGGTCACGTATCGCCAGGTGGCGCGCTCGATCCGCGACCTGCGCGAGCCGGTCGCCGCGCTCCTCGAGCAGGGCCGGCTCGGTGAAATCCCCAAGACCGGCCCGTCCGTCACCGAGGTCCTCACACAGCTCATCGCGACCGGCGACTCGCAGCGCCACGCCGAGCTGAAGGCCGCCGTCCCGGAGGGACTCATCACGCTGCTGCGCGTGCCCGGCGTCGGGCCGGCGACGGCCCGCATCATCCACAAGGAGCTCGGCATCACCTCGATCGACCAGCTCGAGGAGGCCGCGAAGGAGCACCGCCTTCAGCAGCTGCCGAAGATCCAGGCGAAGACCGAGGAGAACATCCTCAAGTCGATCACCTCGATGCGTCAGCGCACCGGGCGTTCGCTCATCCACCACGCGCGCGAGGCGGCGCAGGCGATGATCGCGACGCTGCAGGGGCGCGGCGTGACCGATATCGCCATCGCGGGCAGCAGCCGCCGCTATCGCGAGACGATCGGCGACATCGACCTCCTCGTCCCAGCCGCGGACGCCGCACCGGTGATGAAGACGTTCACGACCGCCCCCGAGGTCGAGCGCGTGCTCGCGAGCGGCGACACCAAGTCGTCGGTCATCGTCGCGCGCGGCCTGCAGATCGACCTGCGCGTCGTTCCGCCCGACTCCATCGGCGCCGCGCTGCTCTACTTCACAGGGTCGAAGGAGCACAACGTCCGCCTGCGCGGCCACGCGCTGAAGAAGAAGCTGCTCCTCAACGAGTACGGCCTGTACAAGGTGGGCGCGGAGGCGCGTGGCCAGGAGATCGCCTCCAAGACCGAGCAGGAGATCTACGCCGCGCTCGCGATGGACTACATCGCGCCGGAGCTCCGCGAGGACCACGGCGAGATCGACGCCGCGCTGGCGCACACGCTGCCCTCGCTCATCAGCGTCGCGGACATCAAGGGCGACCTCCACACGCACACGAACTGGACCGACGGCCGCGACACGCTCGAGGCGATGGCGCGACGGGCGAAGGAGAAGGGCTACGCCTACATGGCGGTGACCGATCACTCGCCCGGGCTCGGCCTCACGATGGGTCTCACCGCTGAGCGCATCGTTGCGCGCCAGGCCGAGGCCGCGAAGCTCAACGAGCTGCTCGCGCCGTTCCGCATCCTCGTCGGCACGGAGGTCGACATCCGCGCGAACGGGACGCTCGACTACCCCGACGAGATCCTCCGGGGCTTCGACATCGTGAGCGCGTCGGTGCACTCGGCCTTCGGACAGGAGCGCGACGTCATGACCAAACGGATCCTCGACGCGATGCACAACCCCTACGTGACCCAGTTCTCGCACCCGACTGGACGACTGCTCGAGCGTCGCGACCCGTACGCGGCCGACCTCGCGGCGATCATCGCCGGCGCGCGCGAGACGGGGACGTGGCTCGAGATCAACGGTGGCCCCGAACGGCTCGACCTCCCCGATGTCTGGGTGCGCAAGGCGATCGAGGCCGGCGTGACCCTCGTCTGCGACTCGGATGCGCACCGGGTCGAGGAGCTGGATTGGATGGAGTACTCGGTCTCCGTCGCGCGCCGCGGATGGGCCACCGCCGCGTCGGTCGCGAACACGCTCGGGCTCGACGCGATGCTCGCGAAGCGCAAGCGCCGCCCGTGACGGCGCGCGCGCGCTTCGTCGTGCGCGGTGTCGTGCAGGGCGTGAACTTCCGCAACGCCGCGGTGCGCGAGGCGACGACGCGCGCCGTCACCGGACGCGTATGGAATCGCGACGACGGGGCGGTCGAGCTGGTCGCCGAGGGCGACGGCGACTCGCTCACGAGCCTCGAGAACTGGTTGCATGAGGGTCCGCGCATGGCGGAGGTCGCTTCGGTCGAGCGCAGCGAGTTGCCCGGTGAGCGCCGGTACCGTGACTTCCAGATCGCGCCCGGGCCGGTGAGCTAACGATCGAGCGGCCATAGGCGGCGCCGATGGCCACCGCAAGACCACAAAGACCAGAACGCACCCAACGACCACATCACTTTCCGACGCGCGGGAACCGAGTGAACGTGATGCGTCATGCGCACCTACACCACCGCGATCGAGCTTCGCGATGTGACGAAGCGCTTCGTCTCACCGGCCGGGAAGTCGTTCACCGCCCTGCGCGACCTGGATCTGGCCGTCGGATCCGGTGAGTTTTGCGCCATCGTCGGTCCCACCGGATGCGGCAAGTCGACCACGCTCTCGCTCATCTCTGGCCTCGAGCCGCCGAGCGCGGGCGAGGTCGTCGTGTTCGGCGAACCGGTCCGGGGTGTCGGGAAGCAGGTGGGTTATGTCTTCCAGCGCGACGCGGTGTTCCCCTGGAAGAATGTGCTCGACAACGTCGCGATCGGGCCGCGCTTCCGTGGCGCGACCACGAATGACGCGAACGGGCGCGCGCGCGAATGGATCACGCGCGTAGGCCTCGCGGGCTTCGAGCGCTACTACCCGCATCAGCTGTCCGGCGGCATGCGCAAGCGCGTCGCCCTCGCGCAGACGCTCATCACCGAGCCGCGGATCCTGTTGATGGACGAGCCGTTCAGCGCGCTCGACGTGCAGACCCGCGTGCTGATGGAGAACGAGCTCCTCGCGCTCTGGTCGACGACCGGCGCGTCCGTTGTCTTCGTCACGCACGACCTCGAGGAGGCGATCGCCCTCGCCGACCGTGTCGTCGTGATCACGGCCGGCCCAGGCACGGTGAAAAGCACGTATCGCGTAGACCTGCCGCGGCCCCGGAACGTCGCGGAGATCAGATTCCAGCCGCGCTTCGTCCAGTTGTACGAGGAGATCTGGAAGGACCTCAAGGACGAGGTCCTGGTGAGCTATGAGCGCACGAAGCACCGCGTCGCGTCTTAGCGACGTGGTCGACGAGCCCGCGCTGGCGGATCGCGATGCGGAACGCGCGCGCGCCCGCGCGCGGCGGCGTGCTCTCGTCATCGCCCTCCGCGTGGCCGTCGCCGTCGTGGTCATCGGCCTCTGGGAGGCCGGGACGCGCATCGGCTGCTACGGCAACGACACCGGCACGTGCGTGATCGACAAGTTCTTCTTCGGCCAGCCGTCCGGCATCTGGGCGCAACTGGTCACGTGGGTGCAGAAGGGCACAGCGCAGGGCCCGCTCTGGGAACAGATCCTTGTCACCTTCGAGGAGACCATCATCGGATTCGCGATCGGTGTCGTGCTCGGCGTCGTCTTCGGCGTCGCGCTCGGCCGCAACCGATTGCTGCCGGACGTGCTCGGGCCATACATCAAGGCCATGAACGCGATGCCGCGAGTGGTGCTCGGCTCCATCTTCACCATCGCGCTCGGTCTCGAGATGCCGTCAAAGGTCGCGCTGGCTGTCGTGCTTGTGTTCTTCGTCGTCTTCTTCAACGCGTTCCAGGGCGTGCGCGAGGTCGACCGCGACATCCTCGCCAACGCCCGCATCCTCGGCGCGAGCTCCGGCCAGCTCAACCGCCACGTGATCCTGCCGTCCGCGCTCTCCTGGATCACGGCGTCGCTGCACACGAGCTTCGGCTTCGCGCTTGTGGGCGCGATCGTCGGCGAGTACCTCGGGGCGCGCAAGGGCGTCGGTCTGATGATCGCGACCGCGCAGGGGACCTTCAACGCGAACGGCGTGTACGCCGCCATGCTCATCCTAGCGATCCTCGCCATGGTGGCCGAGTCGCTCGTGACGCGTCTCGAGGATCGGCTCATCCGTTGGCGTCCGAACGCGATCACCGAATTCACGATCTGAACCAGAGGGACCGAATAAGAAGGAGGACGGACATGCGTCATCGCATCCCAGTACTGGCGTTCATCGCGACCTTCATCGTCGCCGCATGCGGCGGAGCGAACACTGCACCCAGCGCGGCGCCGAGCGCGGCCGGTTCATCGGCCGCGGCGGCCTCGCAGGCCGCTCCCGCGAAGCTCTCGATCATGGTCGGTGGTATGTCGAAGCAGATCTACCTCGTGAACCCGCTCACCGACGCCCTCGGCTACTTCAAGGAGCAGAACCTGACGGTCGACCTCATCGACGAACCGTCGGGCAAGGACACCACGACCGAGGTCGTCGCCGGCAATGTGGACATGGGATCCGGCTCGTATGACCACACCATCGACCTCGCCGCGCAAGGCAAGTCGATCCAGGCGGTCCTGCTGATGCTCCAGGCTCCGGGTGAGGCCGTCCTCGTCTCGAGCAAGAAGGCCGACACGATCAAGTCGCCCAAGGACTGGAAGGGCCTGAACGCGGGCGTGACCTCGATCGGATCGGGAACGCACACGATCATGCGGGCGCTCTCGGTGAAGGCGGGCCTGCAGGTCTCCGACGTGAACTATGTCGCGGCGGGCGCCGGCGACACGTTCATCGCGGCGATGAAGCAGGGCAAGATCGACATCGGCATCACCACGCAGCCCACGGTCCTGCGGATGCTCCAGTCGGGCGACGCCAAGATGCACGTCGATCTGTTCACGCCCACGAGCACGCAGGCCGCGCTCGGCGGCGACTACCCGTTCATCTCGCTCTTCGCGAAGACCGACTACATCACGAAGAACAAGGACGTCGTCCAGCGCGTCGTGAACGCGTACGTGAAGACGCTCAAGTGGATCCAGACGCACAGCGCCGCGGAGATCGCCGACAAGCTGCCGGCGGACTACTACGGCGGGGACAAGGCCGCCTATGTGCAGGCGCTGAACGACTCCATGAAGATGTTCAGCCCCGACGGCAAGATGCCGACCGGCGCGCCCGAGACCGTTCTCGGGATCCTGAAGCAGTTCAACGACGCGGTGCAGAAGGCCTCGAGCATCGATCTCAAGGCGACCTACACGAACGATTTCGTGGCCGCCGCGAAGTAGCCCTCTCGCGCTGAGGAGCGCCGGCGTCA
>DASQIF010000107.1:0-8274 GCA_035631715.1 Candidatus Acidiferrales bacterium | reverse complement strand
CCTCGGTGCGCTGGCCGTCGGGTTCTTCATCGTCTTCGTGGTCGATCCGCAGCGGCCCGCGCCACTGGTGCCGGCGATCCTGCTCGCGCTCGTGGCGCTGCTCACGCTCTACGGACGCGGCGACATCCTTCCGGGCTGGTTCCAGTCGATGTTCGTGCCGCTCCTGTTCATCGCGCTCGGCGTCTACCTGCTCGTCGAACGCCGACCCACCTGATCTAGCGCGGTCTCCGTCTTCGGTCGGCGTTCCGAACGCGCTCGACGAAGGCGTCCACATCGATCGGCTTGGTGACCACGTGCGCGGACGCCCGCCGAAGCTCGCTGTCGCGCGCCGCCTCCATCCGGCCGGTCACGACGATGAGCGGCGCGCGATAGCGCGTCTGTAGTTCGCGTGCCCACATGCTCATGCGTTCGCTCGAATAACCGCCTCGCGCCTCCGGCAGATCGCTCACGATCGTCGAGAAGCCGTCCGCCTCGGGCAGCGCATCGTGGTCGACGCACACCGGCTCGAACTCGGCGTCGAGCAGGATCTCCTCAAAGAGCTTGCGGCTGTCGGCATCGTCTTCCACGACCAGGACACGCTTCCCGTTGCTCTGCATGGCAGCTATTTGGTCGCGCCGGACCCCACTTGAAAAGTCCACATTGGCAGGCAGCCGACCGGGCGCAGACCCGCATGTTCGGGTGTACTCTTTCGGGTACAGGCTTTGGGGGAGTATCGATGCTGAGCGAGAAGCGGGACGGCGGGCTTACCGCGCGACAGCGCGACGTCGTCGCTCGTATGCGCAGCGGGCTCACGAACAAGGAGATCGCCGGCGAGCTCGGCATCTCCGAGGACGGGGTCAAAGCGCATCTGTCTCGCCTCTACCTGCGCTACGGCGTCACCAATCGCGTCGCGCTCCTGCGCCGCGTCGACGAGGAGAGCCCGGTCGTCGACCTGGGCCGGCGCACCCTCGGCGAGCTGCGGACGATCACCGGGAACGCGCATGAGCGCACGCGGCGTCTTGGGCGCACGGCCGCCGACACGATGGACGATGTGCGTGCCATCCGCGACGCGCTCGCCGCTGTCGACGTCGCTCTCGATCTCGTGCGTGAGCTCCCGGCCGAGACGAGCGGTCCCGTTCTCGACGCGCTTCGCAAGCGCATCGCGAAGGCCATGACGGCGCTTGACACACTGACCCGAGCCGCGTCCTAAGCCGTCGCGCGACTAGCATCGGACGCCATGAAGGTCGCGTCCGACGTCCTCGCGCTCGTCGGAGACACCCCGCTCGTGCGTCTGTCGCGCATCGGTCGCGGTCTCCGGCCGACGATCGTCGCGAAGATGGAGCACCTCAACCCCGGAGGCTCGGTGAAGGATCGCATCGGTCTGCGCATGATCGAGGACGCCGAACGCCGGGGTCTCCTGAAGCCGGGCGGCACCATCGTCGAGCCCACGAGCGGCAACACCGGAGTCGGACTCGCGCTCGCCGCCGCCATCAGGGGCTATCGCCTGGTCTGCACGATGGCCGACAAGCAGAGCCAGGAGAAGCGCGACCTGCTGCGCGCGTTCGGCGCCGAGGTCGTCGTGTGCCCGACGGCGGTGCCGCCCGAGTCGCCTGAGTCCTATTACAAGGTGGCGGAGCGGATCGCGAAGGAGACGCCCGGCGGCTTCCTGCCGAACCAGTACTACAACGCGATGAACCCCGAGGCGCACTACAGGACCACGGGGCCCGAGATCTGGGAACAGACGGCCGGCACCGTCACCCATTTCGTCCTCGGCGTCGGCACGGGCGGAACGGTCTCGGGCGCGGGGAAGTACCTGAAGGAGAAGAACCCGAAGATCCAGATCGTCGGCGCGGATCCCGAAGGCTCGCTCTACACCGGCGACATCCATCCCTACAAGGTCGAGGGCATCGGCGAAGACTTCTACCCCGGTACCTTCGACGCGGGGCTCGTCGATCGCTGGATGCGCGTCTCAGACCGCGACTCGTTCCTCACCGCACGCCGGCTCACGCGCGAGGAGGGGATCCTCGTCGGCGGATCGTCGGGGACGGCGATGTTCGCCGCGCTCGAGATCGCGAAGGAGCTCGACGCGAGCGCCGTGATCGTCGTGCTCTTCGCCGACTCGGGTCGCTCGTATCTCTCGAAGATCTACAACGACGAGTGGATGCGGCAGAACGGCTACCTGCAGCGCTATCCGCTGCATGCGACCGTGCTGGACGTGGTGAGGGACCGCGTCGGCACGCCCGGCCTCATCGTCGTGTCGAAGGCCGACACGGTGCGTTCGGCGATCGAGACCATGCAGCGCTACGGGATCTCGCAGATCCCGGTCGTCGCCGACGGGGAGGCCCGCACCGTCGTCGACATCATCGGCAGCGTGCAGGAGCGCACCATGCTCGACCGCCTCTTCCGCGAACCGGCGCTCGTGGACCAGAAGGTGGAGCAGGTCATGGAGTCGCCGTTCCCGGTCGTCCAGGCGAATGAGGATGTCGAGCGGCTGTATGCCGAGCTCTCCGCCGGAGCGCCCGCGCTCCTCGCGGCGTCGGACGACCGCCCGGTGTCGGTCATCACGAAGGCCGACCTCCTCGAGTTCGTCGCGCATCAACGGAAGGCTCGCTAGCGCCGCGGACGACTTGGTCGCTCGGCGGGGCGACGAGCGCGCGAAAAACGATCGACACCGATCGCACAACATCTCGTGGATAAGTCGCGTTCATCACTCTTGCAGGGCGTCCAGTGGCGCTATTCACTGTGCCGACGCAAGGGGAGCGGTCATGGATCGGATCGTGGTTCTCATCGACGACGACGAGGGCAATCGTGCCGTCATCACCGATGTCCTGAACGATGCGGGCTTCGACGTGCACGCGTATGCAGATTCCCGTGACGCGACCGGCGAGCGTGCCGGCGTCGCGCTCGTCGTCCTGGACGGCGGTCAGCCGCTACGCGATGTCGATGCGCCGATCGTCATGGTCAGCGCGGCGGCGGATATCGCCGAGCAGGCCCAGCGCGTCGGCGCGCGCGGCTGGCTACGCAAGCCGTTCGCGATCGATGACCTGATCGACATGGTGAGAGGGAACGCGGCCTAGAGAGCGCCGACCACTCCGCGGCACGTGCCGACGAGCTCGTCGATATCGAATGGCTTCGCGAGCGCCGCGACCGCGCCGAGGTCCCGCATCTCACTCTCGAGCTCTTGCTTTCCCGACAGAAGCACGAGCGGCACGTGCGCCAGACCCGCGCCTCGCAGCGAGGCGAGCACGTCGCGCGCGTGCCGATCACCGAGCAGCAGATCCATGAGGAGCAAGCGTGGGCGGTGCTCCGCGACGACCTCGGCCGGCGTGTTGTGGTCCGCGGTCAGCGTGTGGAAGCCGGAGTCGTCGAGGATCTCGCGAACGAGATCGGCCACGCCGCGATCGTCCTCGAGGACCACGACGCGAGGTCGCTTGTCCGCTGTTTCCATATCGACATATTGGTTAACGCGCGCGGGACCAGTTCCTTATGGACTGACCTTATTTGACAATCGACACGGCAAGACATGTGGTCGGACCGCGACCGCATACTCAGCGCATGGCCAAGGAGCAGCGGGGCAAGCAAGGGTTCGAGACGCTCGCGATCCACGCCGGTCAGGAGCCCGAGGGTCTCACGGGCAGCGTGCAGGTTCCCATCTTCCAGACCTCCACATACGCGCAGGAAGCCGTCGGCAAGCACAAGGGCTACGACTACGCGCGCACCGGGAACCCGACGCGCACCGCGCTCGAGACCTGCATCGCCGCGCTCGAGGACGGCAAGTGGGGCCTGGCGTTCGGGTCGGGCATGGCCGCGACCGACGCGATCGCGCACACCCTCTCGGCCGGCGATCATGTCGTCCTCTCCGACGACGTGTACGGCGGAACCTATCGCTTGTACAAGCGCATGTACGAGCAGCTCGGCGTCGGGCTCACCGCGGTGGACATGCGCGACCTCGCGGCGGTGCGCCGCGCGATGCGCAAGAGGACGAAGCTCGTGTGGATCGAGTCGCCGTCGAACCCGACGCTCAAGGTCGTCGACATCGCGGCGCTGTCGGAGATCGCGCACAAGACCAAAGCGCTTGCGGTCGTGGACAACACCTTCGCCAGCCCCTATCTGCAGAACCCGCTGCTGCACGGTGCGGATCTCGTGCTGCACTCCACGACGAAGTACATCGGCGGCCACTCCGATGTCGTGGGGGGCGCCATCGCCGGCAACGCGCCGGAGCTCCGCGAGCGCCTGGCGTTCCTGCAGAACGCGCAGGGCGGCGTGCCCGGGCCGCTCGACGCGTGGCTGGTGCTGCGCGGCGCGAAGACGCTCGCGGTGCGCATGGAGCGGCACTCCGCGAACGGCCAGGCCGTGGCCGAATGGCTCACGGAGCATCCGAAGGTGACCAAGGTGAACTACCCCGGCCTCGCGTCCCATCCGCAGCACGCGCTCGCGAAGAAGCAGATGCGCGCCTTCGGCGGGATGCTCTCGTTCGAGCTGAAGGGCGGCGAGGCCGCCGCGAACCGGATGGCCGCGCGCACCAAGATCTTCGCGCTCGCGGAATCCCTCGGCGGCGTCGAGTCGCTCATCGAGGTCCCGCTCGCGATGACCCATGGCTCGGTGAAGGGCACGAAGCTCGCGCCGCCGGCGGGACTGGTGCGCCTCTCGGTCGGCATCGAGACCGTGTCCGACCTCATCGCCGATCTCGCGCAGGCGATCGGCTAAGGCGCGCGACCTAGCGCATCTGGCCGTGGTGCTCGCGGCCCATCTCCATCAACGCCGCGTCGGAGCTCTGTCCGTTGTACGCCTCGTCCTCACGCGATCCACGCCGTAGGCGTCCGACCATCGCCCAGATGACCGGCCCGAAGATGATGAGCAGGACGACGACGAACCATTCCATGTGCCACGACCTTCCACCTGCGGTTGTACACCCGATGTGCCGGCTGCCTCGTGATTTCGACCGTAGGCTTACGTCGTGAACGTCGCGATCGCGTTCGGCGCCGGGATCCTGTCGTTCCTCTCGCCATGCGTGCTTCCGCTCGTGCCGGCGTTCCTCGTGAACATGGCCGGCGAGGCCGCGCTCTCTGGTCAGCGGCGCGCACGGACGACAGTGCACGCGCTCGCGTTCGTGCTCGGGTTCAGCGCGGTGTTCACGCTGCTGTGGGTCGCGGTCGCGATCGTCGGCACGCTCGCGGGCGATCTTGTGTTCTGGCTGCAGCGCGCCGGCGGCATCCTGCTCATCGTCCTCGGGATGCACATGCTCGGGCTCATCACCATCCCGTTCCTCGCGCGCGAGCTCGATCTCCGTCTCGAGGGGAGCGCCACCGGCCTGCCGCGGTCGTTCCTCATCGGCGCCGCGTTCGGCATCGGCATGACGCCGTGCGTCGGCCCGTACCTCGCGCTCATCCTCAGCATCCTGCTCGACCAGGACCTCGCCTCGGGCGCGCTGCTGCTCCTGGCGTACGCGCTCGGACTCGGCGTGCCGTTCCTCGTCATCGCGGCGGGCCTCGGCGGCGTCGGACGCGTGACCGGTGCGCTGCGTCGCTCGATCCGGATCGTGAACGCGGTCGGCGGTACGCTCGTCATCGTCATGGGCCTCCTGCTCGTATCCGGTCAGTTCGCGCGGCTGCCGCAGCTCTTCAACTTCCTGCCACTGCTGGGATGACCGAGGCGGTCGAGGACTTCCGGCCGCGCATGCCGCGCGTCGTCGCGGCCATCGTGATCGGCGCGATCGGGCTCGCGGCGCTCGCGGCGCTGCTCTTCCCGAGCCTGCCCATCGCGAACCTGTTCAGCGGACCCACCAACGTCGCGGTGATCCGCGCCCTCGTGCCCGACCCCGCGGCGCGTCCGGCTATCGGCGAGCCCGCGCCGAACTTCCAGTGGAACGGGCCCGATGGCACGACGAAGACGCTCACGGATCTGCGCGGCAAACCCGTCGTCATCACCTTCTGGGCCACCTGGTGCGAGCCATGCCGCCGCGAGATGCCGGCCATGCAGCGCGTCGCCGGCTCGACCGACGCGGTCTTCCTGGCGGTCGACCTCCTCGAGGACGGCGCGCGCGTCCGCGGCTTCATGGACTCGCTCGCGGTCGATCGCCTCATGCCACTCCTCGACACCGACGGCGCGGTGACGCGCGCCTACTCGGCGATCGAGCTTCCGGAGACGTTCTTCGTGAACGCGCAGGGCGTCATCGCGCACATCGAGCGCGGCGAGCTCGACGAGGCCGGCGTGCGCGCGGGCATCGCGAAGGCGCGGTAGCGCGCGTACCATCCGCGCCATCACACGTCGGGGAGGGTGACATGGCCACCGAATTCACGGTCAAGCTGCCGGACCGTCCAGGTCAGCTCGCGAGGCTCGCGATGGCGTTCGGGGACGCGAAGGTCCAGCTCCGCGGCATCGCGGCGCAGAAGGGCACGGTCGGCCTGCTCGTCGCGGACAAGGACGCGGCCAAGGCGCGTCGTGCGCTGAAGAAGGCCGGCATCCGCGCACGCGAGGGCAAGACGCTCGAGATGCGTCTGCAGGACAAGCCCGGCTCGCTCGCGCGCACCGCGAGCCGCTTCGGCAAGGGCAAGGTCAACATCACCTCGATGTACGTGCTCGCGCCGGGCCGCGGCAACGTCGGCGTCGCGTTCGGCGTGAAGAACGCGTCAAAGGCGAAGCGCGCTCTCGGCTAGACGCCGAAGCAGAGGCGCCCGCGCGCACTAGTACCGCGGTACCAGACCCGCGGGCCATCGTCGCACCCGCCGCGCGAGACGAGGTTGTCGCGCGACATGGAGGTGCGGGGTGCGACTCATGCGGTTCCTGCGCGAAGCGAACGGCTTGGCGACGATCGAGTACGTCATCGGCGCGGCGGTCGTCCTCGGCACGCTCGTCGTGGGCGTCTCTGCCTGGAACAACGGCCTGGTCTCGCGTCTCCAGTCCCTCGTCACGCAGCTCTCCGCCGTCCACTGATCGCGCGTGACGAGCGCGGTCTCGCGACGCTCGAGACCACGCTCATGGTCACGATCCTCGTGCCGCTCCTGTTCGGCGTGATCGAGTTCGGGGCGCTGTTCCAGCGCTGGCTCGCGGCCGAGTCCGTGGCAGCGCACGCCGCGCGCTTCGCGGGCGAGCTCGGCGGCGACGATGTGTCGCTCCGGCGATTCATCGCCGACGAGCTGACGACCGTCGGAATCGATCCGAACCGCGTGCGCGTTGAGGTCGACCCGGCGATCGTCGCGTGGCGCCAACCGATCCGCGTGACCGTCCGGTCTGACGAGCGCATCGACCTGCCGTTCGTCTTTGGAATGCCGGTGACGCTCAGCGCGTCCGCGATATCGCGCGGGGAGCTGCAGCGATGATCCATGACGAGCGCGGGAGCGCCGCGGTGCTGGTGGTCGTGCTGCTTCCGCTCCTCATCACCATCGTCGCCGGCGTGGTGCAGCTCGGCGCGCTGCGCGTGATCGCAGCCCGCGTGTCGTCGGCAGCCGACCTCGCGACGCTCGCGGCCGTCGACGATCAGGACGAGACCACGCTGGTCAAGACCGGCACGCTTCGTCTCTCCGCCGACGCCGCAGACGTTGCTCGCCAATACTTCGCGCTCAATCTGGTCCCGGTCGCCGGCCTCCTCGAGGTCTCGCCGGACGTCGTGGCTGCGCGCGCCGACGTCGCCGCCTTCCCGGTCGGACCGGCATACGACGCGCTGCTGTCGCGCATGTATGCGCAGCCGGCCGTCCGCCTCATGGCATCAGTACCGGTGCGCGCGCCGGCGCTCGCGATGATCGGTCTCCCCGCGGTCTCGGTGATCGACGTTCGCGCCGTGAGCTCACCGCGATGAAGAGGATGCTCGCCACCCTGTTCCTCGCTCTTGCCGTGAACGCGCAGCCCGCGCTGGCCTGGGATCCCTCCTGGGACCACCTGGACCCCGGCCAGGTCGACCCGCCTGACCCGGCCCCGTTCGTGGTGCCGGAGGGTCTGTACCTCGTCACGGATGTGTACGCCGGCGACGTGGTGACCAGCAACGGGGACACGACGACGTACTCGACCGCGACGCTGCGGGAAACGCCGGGAACCTACGCGCGCGTGGTCGACGTCGTGGGCACCGGGGACAGCAGCGCATACGACGGTGCCTCCTTCAATGGGCGAGCGGTCACGAGCGGCGGGCGTTCGGTCGCAGGCACGTACTACGAGGACTTCGTCCTGAGCTCGTCAGGCTTCGTCTCCGTGAACATCGTCTTCTTCGAAGACGACAGCGAGACCCGTCGCAGGGCCGCGTCGACTTCCGTTCCGGTCGCGGGGCCCACGGCGCCGCCGGCGACGACGTCCCCCCCCGCCCGG
>DASQIF010000106.1:0-12687 GCA_035631715.1 Candidatus Acidiferrales bacterium | reverse complement strand
GTCGTCGGTGGCGCGGTCGACGACGGGGGCGTCGTGCCCGCGTACATCGAGCTGAGGTGCGGGAAACGCCCGGCGGGCTGGAACACCGCGGGCAGCGACGTCAGAACGCGGCCATCGGTCCGGTCATCGTTGGTGACCGCGCTGTTCACGCGCGTCACGAGATTCCCGCCGGCGGTGCCCAGGCGCGCGATCCAGTACGCGGTGCCAGCGGTCACGCTGGTGGGGCTGACCGCGATCGTGTTCCATGCGCCGTTCTGAGCGCCGGTGCGCGTGCCCGCGGCGAGAAGCGTGGCTGGGGTGGCGTTGCTGTCCGAATAGAGCCCGAGCGAGAAGGTCGTCGCCTGATTCGTGGCGTCGAGATAGATCGACAGCGACGTCACCGTGCCGCTCGCGGTCGCCATGTAGCGCGTCGCCTCGGCTAGCCCCGCTGTGGATGGGTCGGCCGAAGGCTCGATGCTCGCGTCGCCCACGAAGCCGGAGCCGGAGGGCGGCGTCGTCGCTGGAGGCGTCGTCGCTGGAGGCGTCGTCGCTGGCGGCGTCGTCGTGACCGGCGGCGTCGTGGTGACGGGCGGCGTCGTCGTGACGGGCGGCGTCGTACCCCCGCCGGTCGTCGGACTCGGCGGTGGGGTCGTGGCCGTCGGTCCCAGGACGGTGAAGATCCAATAGACGCCGTAGTCCTCCATCCACTGCGCACCTTCGATGAGCGGTCGGAGGAAGAGGCGATACGTGCCCGGCGTCTGCGGCGCTCGGTAGGTGAACGAGAACCACGCGACCTGTCCGGGACCAACGTAGTCCGCGGGTTGGACCGCAACGCGGTTGTAGCGTGGCCACCCCGTCGCGGGAGAGCCGAAGGTGCCATCGCCGCCCACGGGGCTCGGCATGTCCTGACCGGGCTCGGGCCCCCACGTTCCCAGGTAGGCGACCTCGCCCATGCGGCCGGAGACCCAACCGAGCGAGCCTGAGTTGTAGTACGCGACGACAGCCTGTCCGGTATCGCCGGGGCAGAGGGACTGATAGCCGCTCTGGCCGAACCACGCCGCGTGGAACCCGGGAATGCCTGCGGGGATCGATGAGACCGGGGGCGGCGGGATGCCCGGTCCAGTGACCGAATTGCACGCCGCCGCAGCGCGCTGCGGCGCGAGCGGGATGAGCATGAGGAGACCGAAGATCAGCGCAGGCGCGAAAAAGCGTCGCACGTCTGTGTGTTTGGTGTATCGCAACACGCCAATGGGATGTTACGCAGCGAAGGGCCGAACGGGTACTAGGACCCGCGCTCAACGCGCAGTTAACGAAGGGCGATGATGCTGCGGCGATGAACTCCGTCACCTCGCGCGGGACCGATCAGGGCCGCCTCGTTCCCGAGTTGTTCGGCGCGTTCGCGCTCTTCGTCGCGGTCAACATCTTCCTCGCGCTGACGCAGCCGCAGATCGACGTGAACGCGGGCCTGGGGTGGGACGGCGTGCAGTACGCGACCGTCGCGCGGCAGCTCGCTGAGGGCCAGCAGCCGAGCGCGGAAGCGCCGTTCGTGTACCGGATCGGCACGCCGCTCCTTGCCGTGCTGATCGCCCCAAATGACGTCGTGAGCGGCTTCCGCATCGCGAACCTTGCCGGCAATGCCCTGACGGTCCTGCTGCTGGTCGTGTGGTTCCGCCACCACGTCCTCGACCTGCGCATCCGCTTCGCGGTGCTCCTCGCGTTCATGCTCGCGTGGCACGGTCCGATCCGCTTCTTTTGGTTCTATCCCGTGGCGAGCGAGCATCTGGCGTTCGCCGCGAACGTGGCCGTCCTCGTCGCGGGGCAGCGCCTCCGCGACCGCCTCTCGCTCGGCCTCGTCGGCGTCGTCGCGCTCGTGGCCTTCGCCGGCACGCTCGTCCGGGAGACGGCCCTGCTCGCGCCGGCGGTGCTGCCACTCGCGCGCTTGCGGGGCCTACGTCCAGGCCGAGAGACCGCACTCCTCTTAATACCGCTCGTGGCGGGCCTGCTCGCCTTCGGATTCAGTCACCGGGTCGGCAGTCAGACGAACTCGTACAGCTACCTGGCCGCGATCGTCGACTGGTTCCGCGAGAAATCGGTGTTCGTCTACGTGCTCGGCTGGCTGAACGCCTACGGACCGCTGCTGGTGCTGCCCTTCGTGAGCTGGCGCGCCAGCCTGAGCTTTCTTCGGACGAACCCCATGGCCACCGCCTTCCTGCTCGCGGCCACGGTGCTGGGTTGGATCGGCGGTCAGGACACCGAGCGCTACGTGTACTGGGCCGCGCCGGTCGTCTACGTCCTCGCGGGTCGCGCGCTCATCGCCATCAGCGCTTCGGCTCCCGCCGCGGTCCTCGCCGGGCTCGGGTTCCTGCAGATCGTGTCCGAGCGCGTCGGCATGGCCATACCGCAACCGCGCGTCGTCGACCCACTGACGCTCCCGCCCGAACGCGGGCTGGGTAATGTCGCGTACCTGCTCACGCCGTTCGGCGACCCGCAGTACTTCGACCTGTGGTCCTTCTGGATGCCGCGACTCGCGAAGGCGATCCTTCTCGTCGAGTACGCGGTCTGCGCGATCGTGCTGTTCGCGCTGCTGACGCGCGCGCGGGCGGGCGTATCGCCCGCGCGGCGTCAGTAGCGAGCTAGTCGGCCGCGGCTGACGGCGACGGTAGCGTCGCCGTCAGCGAACCGATCGAGATCGGCGCGGTCGCGACCTCCATGACGGTCGATTCCTCGAGCTCGTCCTCGGTCGCGAAGCGCGCAAAGCGCTTGTCGTTGTGCTCCGGCAGGTAGAAGAGCGCGCAGATCATGTCGCTGTAGTCGCGCGCGCGCGATGTCAACTCGATGGCCTCATCCGTAACGACCATGAGGCCATCGTTCACGAGCTGATCGATGCGCTCCTTGTACAGATCGACGACGTCGAAGCCGTGGCGCTCCCGGAACGGCGCGCGTTCGACGCGGAAGAGCTTCAGACCCAGCACCACTTCGCGAGCCATCACTCCTCGGCTGCTCAGCCGTACGCTGCGCTTCACCGCACTGCGACCCTCTCGGGCCGCGCCCACGTATTCGTCCCACTTCGAGCTGTTCTGGAAGACCGTCCCGTTGACATACGAGAACGAGGACACGCCCATGCCCAGCAGCTCACCGGTGCTCCACATGTCCACGCGGTGCCAGTGGTTGAATTCCGGCTTCCGGATGAAGGCGTGACCGGCGACCATGGTGTAACCGGCGCCCTCGAGGCGCTCACGCGCACGATGCCACAGCGCGAGCTCCTGCTCGTCCGTGGGGATGCCGCCGACCCCCGGTCCGGTGAAGCCTGCCGCGTACAACAGGGTGTTGCGGTAGACCTCCATGCGGTAGATGGAGACATGTTCGGGTCCGATCTTGAGCAGCGTGTCGAGGCTGGCGTCCCACGTCTCGGGTGTCTCGTCGATCATCCCGGACATGAGGTCGATGTTGATGACCGGGAACGCGTTCGCGCGCGCCATCTCGATGGCGCGGAACGCGTGCTCGACGCCGTGCGATCGACCGTTGCGGTCGAGGAGTGTGTTGTTGAAGCTTTGTACTCCGATCGAGAGCCGCGTCACACCGATCTCGCGCAGGGTGCGCGCCTTGTCCGGGTCGAGCGTCGCGGGCTCGCCCTCCACGGTCCACTCGACGTCGGGGGCGATGTTGAAGTTCTCGCGGAGCTTCGCGGCCAGGGCCCGCATCTGCTCGACCGACAGCGTCGTCGGGGTGCCGCCGCCGAAGTAGATCGTGTTGACCACGCGGCCGCGGATCTCCGGCCGCGATCCGTACATGTCGATCTCGCGGTGGAGCGCGGCGAGGTAGTCGTCCATCGGCAGCAGGTGCCGATTCGTGTAGACCTTGTAGAAGCAGAAGGTGCAGCGCTTGCGGCAGTAAGGCAGGTGAAGGTACAGGCCGAACCGAGGCTTCTGCCACATGCGGTCGCCGGCCTGGTCGAGCTCGAGGTACTCGAACGGCGGATACCCCGCGATGAAGCCGCCTCGACGCAGCGTCAGCTGCCCGTCCACCTCGGCCGCGCCGCCGCCATCTATCGCGGCCCGACGGCCATCTCCGTTGCCGTTCGTAGTCATGGGACCCACCCCTTCCGTATGGCGAACGTACGGATGACCAGTTGGCGGCATGTCGGCCTTACGTTTAGAAGCGGTTGACCTGGCTCGGCCGGCGCCGTAACCGGAACTCAACCGTTCGGGTACGCGGTCCCCCTTTTCGGTTGCGTAGGTTCGGTCGCGCGAACCGACAAGGAGCACGATGTGGCACCACGCGTCAGCGCGATCGTCCGCAGCCACAACTACGGGCGCTATATCGGGCAGGCCATCGACAGCCTGCTCGAGCAGCGCGTGCCGCTCGAAGTGCTGGTCATCGACGACCGCTCGACGGACGACACGCGCGAGGTGCTCTCGCGCTATGCGCGCGAGCCCCGCGTCCGCGTGATCCTGCACGACCGCAACGCTGGCAACATCGCGACGGCCAACGAGGGCTTCGCGCTCGCGAGCGCCGACGTTGTGACGCTCGTCGATGCCGATGACTTCTGCGTCGCGGCGGACGCGATGGCGCGGCAGCTGGAGATCTTCGATGCGGACGAGCGGGTGGGAATGGTGTACACGGCGCAGCTCTATGTCGACGCGGCAGGCCGTGCGTTCCGCACGTTCGTGCCGTGGGGCTCCGACTACGTGCGCGACGGTCTTGTCGAATTCGCCGACCTCGCCTTCCGCAACTACGTGTCCGTCAGCGGCACGCTCGTTCGTCGCGAAGTTCTGCTCGCCGCGGGTGGTTTCGACGCGGATCTTCCGCACGCCGCGGACTGGGCGCTCTGGCTGCGCGTCGCGGCGCGCTCGCGGGTCGGCTACCTCGCGGAGCCTCTCTACGCCTATCGCGTTCACGGCGAGAACATGAGCGTGGCCCGTCACTCGCCGCGCAGAGCGAACGGCGAGATCGTGCGCGCGGTGGCGCGGGGCTTCGATGCCCTGCCGGCGAGCGCTCCCGATGAGCTGCGACGGCTCCGACCGATCGCGCTGCGACACGTCCTGCTGGCGACGCACTGGGGCGACCGCGGCCTCGGCCGGACACGGCGCGCATGGCTCGGTCTCTTCGACGCGGCCCTGCGGGCGCCGGCCCTGCTTCGCGAGCGCTCCTTCTATCTGGCCTTCGCGCGCACGCTCGTGCTCACGGTCCTCGGCCGCGCCCGGTACCAGCGACTCGCGAGCTGGCGCAAGGCGCGGCCCATGGGTGGCACCGCGTCCGCGTCGTTCGCCACGAAGCGCGGGTGATCGTGTGAGCGGAAACGGCGTCCTCGTTTCCTTCGTGGTCACGAACCACAACTACGCGCGCTACCTGCCGCGCGCGCTCGACTCGCTGCTGACGCAGACCCACTCAGCGATCGAGATCGTCATCGTCGACGACCACTCCTCCGACGACAGCCGGAGCGTCATCGCCGCCTACGCGCGTGACCCGCGCGTCCGCGTGGTCCTCCACGATACCAATCGTGGGAGCATCGCGTCGTACAACGAGGGCCTCGCGCTGGCGCGCGGCGAGTTCGTCGGGGTGTTCGACGCGGATGATTACGCGCTGCGCGCCGACGCCGTCGCGCGCCAGGTCGCGCTGTTCTTGGCGCATCCGCGTCTCGGCTTCGTCTACTCGGCGTTCACGCTGGTCGACGAGCACGACGTGCCATTCCGCGAGAGCGCGCCCTGGAGCACGGACCACGTGCGTCCTGGCCTGGACGCGTTCGTCGACCTCCTGGCTCTCAACACCGTGCCGCACTCGGGCACGCTGGTGCGTCGGTCCTGTCACGACACGGTCGGCTGGTACGATCCCCGGCTCCCGTACGCCGGCGACTGGGAGCTCTGGCTCCGGCTCGCGGCACGCTACGACGTCGGTTACCTCGCGACTCCCCTGTACGCGTATCGCGTCCACCGGAACAACATGACCAGCCGCGGTAAGGCGCCCGCGGAGGCGACGCGAGAGCGGCTGCTTGCGGTCGAGCGTGCGTTCGCGTCGTTGCCGCCGGACGCGCCATCGTGGATACGGCGTCTGGAGTCGACGGCGCGCCGTCACGCGCTGCTCACGGGCACGTGGAACGACCGCTCGTTCGGGCGCACGCGCCGGAGTTGGGAAGGACTGCTCGACGCCGTGCGGCGCGATCCGACCCTTCTCGCGACCCGCGACCTGTACGGCGCCACGGCGCGCCTCACCCTGCTCACCCTGGTAGGTCATGCGCGCTACGAGCGCATCGCGACGTGGCGGTCCTCGCACGGATCGCCAGCGTCCTCGACCCCGTCGGGACGCCGGATCGCGTGATGTCGGGCCAGGTAGCGCTCTTCCGCCACATCTTCACCCTCGGCGTGGCGCAACTCGTGTCGCTCGTCGGGGCCGTGGTCGTGACGATCCTCATGCCGCGTTATCTCGGGGACGTGAATCTCGGCAAGCTCGCGTACGCCGGAGCGCTCACATCGCTCTTCGGCCTGGTCGCCGACCTCGGGACGATGACCTACCTCACGAAGCACGTCGCGCGCGATAGCACCGACGCCGGTCGGCTCACGGTGGCCGCGCTCCTCACGCGCATCCCGCTCGGTGTCGGCGCGGCGCTGCTCACTATCGCAGTCGTCTATCTGGGCGGCGACGACGAGATCACGCGCGCGATCGTGTTCGTCACCGCGATCGCGATGATCCTCCAGTCCCTCGCGAACACGCTCGGCGCGGCGCTGCAGGGCCTTCAGCGCATGCGCGCTTTGGCCGTGTCGATGGTGCTGGGTAAGGTCGTGTACGCCGTCCTCGTCGCGGCCCTCCTGCTGGCGGGCTTCGGCCCGGTCGAGGTGGCGCTGGCGTCGCTGTTCTCCTCGGTCGTCGGCATCGGCGTCGGCGCGATCGCCATACGCGACCTCGTGCTCCGCGCGCGCGGCATCCGACTCGACACCGTGCGTCAGGTCATGTTCGGAGGCGTGCCGTTCTTCGTGTGGCAGGCGTCGCTGGTCGTCTACGGCCAGATCGATTTCGTGCTTCTCGCGCAGCTGACCAACGACGCCGTCGTCGGCTGGTACGCCGCGGCGTACCGCATCATCATGATCCCGGCCTTCTTCCCCACGACCGTGGTCACCGCCGCGTTCCCGGCGCTCGCCGCCGCGGCGAAGGACCCCGATACCTTCGCGGGCATCGCGCGCCGGTGCATACAGGTGCTCGCGCTCACGACGATCCCGATGGCGTTCGGGATCCTGGTGCTGGCCAACCGCATCGTCGACCTCTTCGGCTACCCGGCGGTGTTCGTCAACTCGGTGGGCCCGATCGTGCTGCTCTCGCTCCACATGCCGCTCGCCGGCATCGACACGGTGCTCGGCACGATGCTGACCGCCCTCGACCGGCAGCGCAGCTGGGCCATCACCGGGATCGCGGCCGCGATCATCAATCCCGCTCTCAACCTGATCGCCATCCCCTTCACGCAGACCGTCTTTGCCAACGGAGCACTCGGCGCCGCGGCGATGACGACGGTCACCGAGGTCTTCATGTGCTGCGTTGGGTTGGCGCTCCTCCCCCGCGGGATCATCGATCGGCGTACCTACCTGTACGTCGCGCGGTCATTCGCCGCAGCGGCGGTGATGGCCGTCATCGTCGCGATGCTCGACGGCGGCGGTCTCGGCCTCCAGATCGGCGCCGGCATCGTGACCTATGCGGTCGCCGCCGTCGCCCTCCGGATCGTCTCACCGCAGGAGCTGCGCGAGGTCGGTCGCTTCGTCCTGCGCCGGTCTACGGTGACCGCCCCACTTCCCACCGAGAACGCCGCCGGCTAACGCAACCCGTGCCCCAGCGCAACGCCGGCTCAACCGCCACCCCCTACAAAACCGCCGATGGCCTCGCAGATCCGACGCTCGCGAATCGCGCGGACGGTCAGCCTCATCATCGGAGTCGCGGCGGCCGTGCTCATCGCGACGCTCGGTTCCCCTGCGCTCCAGGCCAGCGCGGCTGGCGCGCCCTGCGATCCACCGATCGTGAACGAGGTCGCCTGCGAGAACACGCTGCCCGGCGCTCCGGCGACGGCCTGGGACGTGACCGGGGCGGGTGACACGTCGATCCAGGGCTTCGCGACCGACATCAGCGTGAATCGCGGAAGCACCATCTCCTTCAAGGTCTCCACCAACGCGACGGCCTACCGCATCGATATCTACCGGCTCGGCTACTACGGCGGGGCCGGCGCGCGACTCGTCGCGACGCTCGCGCCGTCGGTCACGCTTCCGCAGACACAGCCGCCGTGCCTCACCGACAGCGTCACGCACCTCGTCGACTGCGGCAACTGGTCGGTCTCCGCGTCATGGTCCGTGCCGACCACGGCGGTGTCGGGTGTGTACATCGGCCGGCTCGTGCGAACCGACACCGGCGGCGCCAGCCACATGGTGTTCATCGTGCGTAACGACGCGAGCACGTCAGCCCTGTTGTTCCAGACCTCCGACACGACCTGGACCGCATACAACACCTACGTGGGGAACAGCCTCTACTACCCCACCCAGCAGACGCGCGGGTTCAAGGTGAGCTACAACCGGCCGTACAACAATCGCGCGGCCGGAGCCACGGGGACGCCGACGAGCTGGTTGTTCGACGCGGAGTACCCGATGATCCGCTGGCTCGAGGCGAACGGTTACGACGTCACGTACATCAGCGGCGTGGACACCGATCGCAGCGGGTCGCTGTTGCTGCAGCACCCGGTCTTCCTTTCGGTCGGGCATGACGAGTACTGGTCCGCCGCCCAGCGCGCCAACGTCGAAGCGGCACGCAACGCCGGCCACAGTCTCGCCTTCTTCAGCGGCGACGAGGTGTTCTGGAAGACGCGCTACGAGCAGAGCAGCGACGCGTCACACACCGCATACCGGACGCTCGTCACATACAAGGAGACCCACAACAACGGCGTCATCGACCCGGCCGATCCACCCACATGGACGGGCACATGGCGCGATCCGCGCTTCAGCCCGCCCGCCGACGGAGGCCGTCCCGAGAACGCGCTCAGCGGGCAGATCTTCATGGTCAACGCGACGCGGACCGACCCGATCCAGGTGCCGTACGCCGAAGGCCGGGCGCGTTTCTGGCGAAACACGACGATCGCGAGCCAGTCGCCGGGGCAGGTCGCGACGCTTCCCGCCGGCGTGCTCGGCTTCGAGTGGGACGAGGAGCCGGATAACGGTTTCCGTCCGGCGGGCGTCGTGCCGCTCTCGCTCACGACGGTCAGCGTGAGCTCGAACTACCTCCTCGACTACGGCTCGACGTACGGCGCCGGCACGCCCACGCACCGCATGACGCTCTACCGCGTAGGCCCGGCACTCGTCTTCGGTGCCGGTACGGTGCGCTGGTCCTGGGGCCTCGACAGTCATCACGACAACGGATCGGTCACGCCCGACGTGCGCATGCAGCAGGCGACGGTGAACCTGCTCGCGGACATGGGCGCGCAACCGGCGACGCTGCAACTTGGGCTCGTCGCGGCAAGCGCCTCGACCGATGCCATCGCGCCGACCTCGACGATCACGTCGCCCGCGAACGGCAGCACACTGACGCCGGGCACGCCGATCACGATCACCGGGACCGCCGCGGACGTGGGCGGGATCGTCGCCGCGGTCGAGGTATCGGTGGACAGCGGACGCACGTGGCACCGCGCGACGGGTCGCGAGAGCTGGACCTATCCATTCACTCCGAACGCCTTCGGCTCGGTCACGACGATCCTGAGCCGGGCGGTCGACGACAGCGCCAACGTGGAGACGCCCGGTCCGGGCGTGACGGTGACCGCGGGTTCCTGCGGCGTCTGTCGGACCAGCCTCGCGCTGAACGGCACGACGGCGTACGCCGAAGCCGCGCAGGCCACGGAGCTGAACACCGTGGGGGATTGGACGATCGAGACGTGGTTCAAGGACGAGACGCCGGGCGGGTACAACCACGACACCAAGTACATCCTCATCAAGGGCGACACCAACGCGAACGGTGAGGCGCCCTACCTCATGGGCGTCTCGTACAACCAGCTGTTCGTCGGTGCGCGCACGGGTTGGACGAACTTCACGATGAGCCGCAGCCTCGCCGGCGTCACCGCGAACGCGTGGCATCACGCCGCGGCGACGTTCGCATCGGCGACGCGGCAGCTCACGCTGTACCTGGACGGCGTGCAGGTCGGTCAGGTCACGGCGACGAACTGGACGACGCGCGGGAACATGATGGCCGTCGAGATCGGGCGCAACGGCTCGACGGGCATGTTCTGGCAGGGCAAGCTCGACGACGTGCGCATCTGGAACGTGGTGCGCACCGCGGCGCAGATCTCGGCCGGCTATCAGGGCGAGCTCAGCACCGCACCGGCGGGGCTGGTCGCGAACTGGAAATTCGACGAGGGCGCGGGTACGGTCGCGGTTGACAGCGCGGGCGCGGTGCAGCTGCACCCCGCCACCCTGCAAGGCGCGGCCACCTGGGCGACGGACATCGGCAACGGGCCGCCCCCGCCGACGGCGATCACGAGCGAGGCATCGGCGAACGTGACCAACGGCAGCGCCCAGATCACCTGGACGACCAACAACGTCGCGGACTCGCAGGTCGAGTACGGCACCACCACCGCGTACGGATCGTTCTCGACGCTCGACCCGACGTTGGTCACCGGCCACAGCCAGCAGCTCACTGGTCTTGCCGCGAGCACGACGTACCACTACCGCGCGCGCAGCCGCGACGCGGGCGGGACCCTCGCGTTCGGCGCGGACGCGACGTTCACCACAACGGCGCCGCCGCCGCCGACCACGATCAGCGCGGTCGCGGCGAACAACGTCAGCAACGTCAACGCGCTCATCAGCTGGTCGACGAACAACCCCGCGAACTCGCAGGTCGAGTACGGCACCACGGCCGCGTACGGATCGTTCTCGACGCTCGATGCGACGTTGGTCACCACCCACAGCCAGCAGCTCAGCGGTCTTGTCCCGAGCACGACGTATCACTACCGCGTGCGCAGCACCGACGCCGGCGGGACGCTGGTGCTGTCGGCCGACGGCACGTTCACCACGCTCGCGGTCGCGCCCGCGACCAGTCTCGCGCTGAACGGCTCGACGGCCTACGCCGAGGCGGCGAACGCGGCCAAGCTGAACATCGGCGGCGATTGGACGATCGAGACGTGGTTCAAGGACGAGACGCCGGGCGGGTACAACCACGACACCAAGTACATCCTCATCAAGGGCGACACCAACGTGAGCGGTGACGCCGCGTACGTGCTGGGCATCTCGTACAACCAGCTCTTCGCCGGACAGCGCAGCGGCTGGTCGAACTGGGTCGTGAACCGCAGCCTCGCCGGCGTCACCGCGAACGCGTGGCATCACGCCGCGGCGACGTTCGCATCGGCGACGCGGCAGCTCACGCTGTACCTGGACGGCGTGCAGGTCGCACAGGCGACGCTGGGCGGCGCCGCCAGCGCGGGCAACACCCTACCGCTGGAGATCGGGCGCAACGGATCGACGGGCATGTTCTGGCAGGGCAAGCTCGACGACGTGCGCATCTGGAACGTGGTGCGCACCGCGGCGCAGATCTCGGCCGGCTATCAGGGCGAGCGCAGCACCGCACCGGCGGGGCTGGTCGCGAACTGGCAGTTCGACGAGGGCGCGGGGGCGAGCGCCGGGGACCTCGTTACACCGGTCGATGCCGCCACCCTGCAAGGCGCGGCCACCTGGGCGACGGACGTTCATCCGTAAGGCGAAGGTATGAGGAGCGCGTCGCAACCGCTTCTCAACTCTCACGCAGGTCAGCGTCAACGCCCGCTTTCTACGGTTCGCTCACATGCACAACGGTGGGGTCGGCGGATGACGCTAGCCGTGCGCCCGCGCACCCAGGACGTCACGCCAGCGCAGGTGTTCGGGGCGGTCTCGCTCCGCTCGCTGGACTGGGACACCCAACATTTCGGCCGCAAGATGGGCGTCCTTGCGATCGACATGTCGGGCCGGGCCGCCGCGGAGATACAGGCCGACCTCCGCTCCGCGCTTGCGGCCGGTAGCCGGGACGGCTACGCGCACCTCATGCTGCGCGTCCCCGCGGAGCGGTTGGACCTGGCCACCGCGGCGGAGCGCTGTGGGATGCGACTCGTGGACGTCGCCGTCGATCTCGTCGCGAGACACGTCGAGCAGCGCGCTCCGACCGCCGTTCGCGCCAGGGCGGTGACCGAACGGGAGCTCGGGGCCCTTCGGAACATCGCGTCGACGGCCTTCGAGTTCTCGCGGTTCGCCACCGACCCGTTCTTCAGCCCGGAGGAGGTGTCCACCTTCTACCGGCAGTGGATCACCAATCTGTACGGCGGCATGGCGCGGGCGGTGCTGGTCATGAGCGCGGCCGACGAGATCGCCGGCTTCACGACCTGCGCGGTGCAAACGGACCAGACCGGGCGCATCCCGCTCATCGCGACGAGCGACGACCACCGGCGGCAGGGGATCGGCTATGCGCTCATCGAGTCGTCGCTCGCGTGGTTCGCCAACGCCGGCATCGGAACGGTCTGGGTGAGGACGCAGGTGGCGAATTACGCGGCCCTCGCGCTGTACAACCGGGCAGGCTTCAACATCGGTGCGGCGGAGCTCACCTTCACGGTGATCCTCCGTCCTGAGGAAGCTCGGGCCTGATGCGTCTCGGAGGTTCGCGAGGGCTACCGCGCCGCATCGCGTTCGTGCTCATCGCGTTCCTGCTGACCCAGACGTTCGCCGAGGTCGTGGG
>DASQIF010000105.1:0-1772 GCA_035631715.1 Candidatus Acidiferrales bacterium | reverse complement strand
ATGAACTTGTACTTCCCCTCGACGCTCGTGACCGTGCCGAAGCGCGGCTTGTCATGGGTGAAGCCGACGATCCACTGCTCGTCGACGGCCCGAGCGAGGATCGTGCGCTTCGCCTCGAGGGTGTCGAGCGGGAAGAGATCCTGGGCGGGGATCCACGGGAGCGGCAGGTGGTGACGGTCGGGCATGAAGTCCGACGAGAAAAAGAGCGTCTCCTTGCCGTCGGTGACGCGCACGGTCGTGTTCTCGCGAAAGCCGATGCCCGCGAGCTGTGCGAAGGCGGCGAACCCCGCGAGCGCCTGCAACGGATCGCCGTATCCGTCGCCAGCACCGAAGCGCCCGCCGGTCACGTCGTCGACCCGCATGCCCGGCACGAGCTCCGCGATGGTGACGCGGTCGACCATCTCGACGTTCACGCCGACCTTCTCGTACAGCGACATCGGCGCCGCGAGCTGCGCGACGCCCTCCTCGGTGTTCGCGAGGAAGAGGTATCCGCGCTCGCGGAAGTCGTGGCGCGCGCCGGTCAGATCCTCGAAGCTGCGCCAGAACGCGGTCGAAAGCTTCGACAGGCGCACGTCGAGCTCATCGTCGAACTGGTGGCGGATCCCGCCGAGCCCGCCCTTCGTGGTTCCGCTCCCGAGCTCGCCGCGCTCGAGCACGAGCACGTCGCGTTCGCGCCGCTCGGCGAGGAAGTACGCGACCGCGCAGCCGACGATCCCGCCGCCGACGATGACCGTCGATGCGCTAGCTGGCGAGCTCATCGAAGCGGTAGCGGCCCTCGTGCTCGGTGACGCGGCCGAAGCGCGGGACGTCGTGTGTGAACGCGACGATCCAGCCCTCGGCGATCGCGCGCGGCAGGATGACCTTCTTCGCGGCGAGCGTGTCGAGCGGGTAGAGGTCCTGCGACGGGATCCACGGAAGCGGCAGGTGGTGGCGATCGGGCATGAAATCCGACGAGAAGAAGAGCGTCTCCTTGCCGTCGGTGATCCGAACGGTCTGCGTCCCGCGGGTGTGCCCCTGGATCCGATCAAGGCGAATGCCGGGAAGGATCTCGACCGCCTCGTCGATGAGCTCGAGCTTGCCGGCCGCCTCGAGCGGCGCGAAGTCGTCCGGTAGATACGAGCCGCGGGTGCGCTCGTTCGGCTCGTTCGCGTCGAGCCACTCGAGGCGCTGAAACACGTAGGACGCGCGCGGGAACGTCGGCACGATGCGACCGTCCTTTAGATAGGTGTTCCCGCCGGCATGATCGAAGTGGAGGTGCGTATTCACGACGAGCGTGACCTCGTCGGGTCGCACGCCATGCGCGGCGAGCTCGTCGAGCAGGCGCGGCGGCGCGTCGACGCCGAAGTTCCGCTTCTGCTTGTCGTTCAGCTTCGGACCGGCGCCCGTCTCCACGAGCACGACGTGGGCGCCGTCGCGGATGAGCAGGCAGTTCATATCCATGGCGACGCGGTTCAGCTCGTCGGGCGGCTTCTGCTTCTCCCACAGCACCTTCGGCACGACGCCGAACATCGCGCCGCCGTCGAGCCGGAAGATGCCGTCGGAGAAGATGTCCACGGAAAAACGCCCCACGCGCATGCGCGTCAGTATGAGAACGTGCCCGAAGGGACGCAGAAACAATGGGAGGGCCTCGCGGCCGCGTCGCTGAAGTGGTGCGCGGCCAGCCGGCAGGTCGCGACGTCGAATGAGGCGTCGAGGAAGGGGAGCGACTCGGCCGCGGTCAGGACGAGCGTCGCGTTGGTGACGCCCTCACGCGCGAGCAGCGTGCGGGCGCC
>DASQIF010000104.1:0-2415 GCA_035631715.1 Candidatus Acidiferrales bacterium | reverse complement strand
CCCCGCCTCGGCGCTCGTCGGCGGCGTCCTGGCCATCGCCCTCCTGTATCTCCTGTGCCGGCTCCCGCTCCTGGCGCTGGGCGTCGCGCTGCACGGCGCGGAATTCGGCGCGCTCCCCGGCGCGGTGGTCGCCGGGCTCCGCGCGGTGCGGGGCTAGCGCGATGGAGGCGGTGAAGGTGCCGCAGCACCTGGAGCTGGGCGACGTGATCGCATTCGGGCTCGGCGCCCTCGACCTCACGTTCCTCGCGGCGGGGTGCGTGCTCGGCTGGTGGTGCGCCCTTGCCGTCGCGAACGCGCTTGTCGTGCGCCTGGTCGTCGCGTCGCCGTTCGTCCTGGGCGGGATCCTCCTCGGCGTCGCCCGCGTCGATGAGCGCCCCTGCCGCACCTGGCTTGTGCTCGCCTTTGAATACGCGAGCCGGGCGCGCGTCCTGGTGACCGGGTCATGCTGAGGCTCGCCCTGCGCACCGCTCGCCCCGGCCGGGCCCAGGACCTCCTGCCGGTCCTGGGCATCGACGACGAGGTCCTGCGTCTTTCTGGTGGACGCCTGCGCGCGGTGCTCGACTGCGCGACGCTCGCCTTCGGTATTAAAGGAGAGGCCGAGCAGCGCGCGATCGTCCTCGGCTGGAGCGCGCTCCTGAACTCGCTTGGTCATCCGCTCACGGTCGCGCTCCGCACACGCGCCGTCGATCGCGCCGCCGTCGCGCCGCTGCCGGCGACGGCGCCCGGGTCCGAGCTCCGTGCCTCATACGACCGTCTGGTCGAGACGCTCGCGCGCGAACGACGGGTCGTCGATCGCCGCGTGCTCGTCATCGTGCCGTACGACCCGCCGGTGCGGCGCGCCGCCCAGGGCGACGGCCGCGAGACGCTCGACCAGCGCGTGCGCTGGATGCGCGAGGGCCTCGCGCGCCTCGATCTCGCGCCGCGCGTCCTCTCCGGCAGCGAGATCGCCGACCTGGTGCGCCGCGCGCTCGACGACGCCGCGGCACGGCAGCCGCTCGGCGCGACGGACGCGCTCCGGGACGCACGCTCGCTCCTCGCGCCGCCCGCGCTCGCCGAGCGCGTGTCCAGCGTCGCCGTCGGCGAGCGCCTCGCGCGCACGCTCGCGGTCGTGCGCTATCCGGCGCACATCCATCCCGGCTGGCTGGACGACCTGACCGCCTTCGACGGCGACCTCGACGTCGCCCTCCACGCCGCGCCGGTGGCGTCCACAGCGACGATGGCCTTCCTCGAGCGGCGCGTCGGCGAGCTCTCCTCGACCATCCGCGCCGCCGAGGCGCGCGGCGCGCGCGTGGACCCCTACCGACGCGTCGCGCTCCAGGACGCGCTCGAGCTTCGCGACCGCATCGCCCAGGGGTCGGAGCGCCTCTTCGACGTCACGCTGCTCGCGACGGTGTGGGCCGACAGCGCCGACGAGCTCGAGGCGCGCACGCGCAGCCTCGAGGCCCTCTTCGGCGCGCGCCTCGTGCAGACGCGCCGCCTCCTCTTTCAGATGCGCGCCGGGCTTACCGCGACCCTTCCGCTCGGTGACGAGACGGTGCGCGTCCCGCGGGTCCTCTCCACGGCCGCCCTTGCCGCCGCCTTCCCCTTCACCGGCGGCGACGTGCGCTCGTCGGGTGGCCTGCTGTACGGCATCGCGACTCACACGCGCGGGGCGGTCATCCTCGACCGCTTCGCCCTTGAGAACCACAACGCGGTCGTGTTCGCCTCCAGCGGCGCCGGCAAGTCCTTCCTCGCGAAGTGCGAGCTCGCGCGTGCCACGCTCGCGGGACACCGCGTGTTCGTCGTCGACCCGGAGGGCGAGTACGTCCGCCTTGCGGGCGCGCTCGGGATGCGCGCGGTGCACCTCGCGCCCGGGACCACCGACGGGCTCGATCCGTTCGTGATCGCCGAGCGCGGGCCCGGCGCCCTTGCGACGCGCGTCGCGGCGCTGCGCACGCTCATCGGGCTCCTCGCCGGCGGGGTCGACGGGGCGGCGGACGCCCTCGTCGATGCGGCGATCGTCCAGTCCTACCGCGCCACGGGACGCAGCGGCGACGAGGACGCGCCGCATGGCCGGACCCCCGCTCTCGCCGACGTGGTGATGCATCTTGACGCGCACGCCGAGACGCGCGCGCTGGCCGCGCGCCTCGCCCGGCACACCACCGGATCCTCGGCCTGGCTCTTCCGCCGCGACGCGCCGCGCATCAGCGCGGAGGGCGAGAGCGTTGTCTTCTCGCTCGCGGGCCTCCCCGAGGAGGAGCGCACGGCGGCGATGTTCCTGGTGCTGGACGCGGTGTGGTCGCGCATCGCCGACGCGACGCGCCCGACGCTCATCGTCGTCGACGAGGCCTGGTGGCTCATGCGCAGCCCGGAGACCGCGCGCTACCTCGTGCGCATCGTGAAGACCGCGCGCAAAAGGCGCGCCGGGCTCACCCT
>DASQIF010000103.1:0-14206 GCA_035631715.1 Candidatus Acidiferrales bacterium | reverse complement strand
GGTCTTCGCGCAGCTCATCCTGAGGCTGCAGGGCGGGGACATGGCCGGCGCCGCGGCGACCTTCGGCATCTTCGGCACGGCGTTCGCGGTCATGCAGTTCGTCTTCTCGCCGGTGCAGGGCGGGCTCGCGGACCGGTTCGGCCGCCGGCCGGTGATCCTGCTGTCCAACCTCGGCCTCGGCCTCGACTACATCGTGATGGCGATCGCGCCGAACATCCCGATCCTCTTCATCGGCCGATTGGTGTCCGGCGCCACGTCCGCTTCCTTCAGCATCTCCGGCGCGTACGTCGCCGACGTCACGCCGCCGCACGAGCGCGCCGCGCGTTTCGGCATGCTCGGCGCGGCCTTCGGAATCGGCTTCATCGTCGGCCCCGCGATCGGTGGGCTGCTCGGCGCGATAGATCTGCGCGCGCCGTTCTGGGCAGCGGCGGCGCTGTCGATCACGAACTTCCTGTACGGCGCGCTCATCCTTCCCGAGTCCCTGCCGAAGGAGCGGCGGAGTCCCTTCCGGCTCCGCGCCGCGAACCCGATCGGCGCGGTGCGCTTCCTCGGATCGCGGCCGGTGCTCCTGTCGCTCGCGACGGCGATGCTCTTCGCGTTCCTCGCGCACGACGCCATCCCCAACACCTGGGTCCTGTACACGACCTACCGCTTCGACTTCGACGAGCGCGCCATCGGCGTGTCGCTCGCGATCGTCGGCGCAGCCAGCCTGGTCGTGAACGGGTTCCTCGTCGGCCGCGTCGTGAAGCGGCTCGGCGATTACAACACGCTCCTCGCGGGGCTGGGCTTCGGCATCATCTCGGAGCTGCTCTTCACGTTCGCGCCGACGACCTGGCTGCTCCTCGGCACGCTGCCGATCTACGCCCTCGCCGGACTGTCCAGCGGACCGTTCCAGTCGATCGCGACGCGCGAGGTGCAGCCGAACGAGCAGGGTCAGCTGCAGGGGGCGCTGACCGCACTGCGCTCGATGGTCACGCTCGTAACGCCGGCGCTCTACACCGGCACCTTCGCGCTCTTCGTGGGCCCGCTCGCCGGTGTCGGTCTGCCCGGCGCGCCCTACCTACTCGCTGCGATCCTCATGGCCGCGACCACCGTGCTCGTGGTACGTGCAGCTACGACCCTCCGATCGCCAGCAGTAGCCCGTCCTTCTTGATCGCCGGGCTCGTCACGACGAACAGCACCACGCCGGTCTCCTGCGAGCGCACTGTGGCGATCGGCTCGCCGACGAGATCGGTCAGCACGCCGACGACGTCGCCCTTGTTCACGCGCTGATTCACCCGCACGGCGCAGTGGAACATCCCCTCAGCCGGCGAGCGCAGCCAGTCGAAGGAGCTCACCACCCGCGGCGGCGCGACCGGCTCCGGCTGGCCCTCCAGCGCACCGATGGCCCGAAGGATGTTCGTGACGCCCTTCACGTGACGCACGACATCCTCTTCGATGAGGAGACCGCGTCCGCCCGATTCGGCGAGCATGGCGGCGACGCCGTTCAGCGTCGCGACCGCGTACAGCGATCCCGGTCGCTCCCCCGTCGGCGCGCTCTTCACCGCGTACTGCGCGCCGTAGGCGTCGACCATCTGCTTGATGCGCCAATCGAGCCCGACCTCGCCGGTCTCGCGATAGATGACGAACGGCACGAGGTCCTCGATGAGGTCGCCGGCGTGCAGGTCGATCGCGTTCTCAGCCTTCGCGACGATCTCGGTGAGCAGGCGATGCGCGAAGCGCTGACCCCAGGTCCCACTCGGATCGCCGGGAAAGAGCCGGTTCAGGTTGTCGTTGTCCTCGGGGTTCACGTAGATCGAGCGCTCGTAGAAGCCCGGCCGGTTGAGCAGCGGGATGAGCACGATCGTGCCGCGCACCTTCTTCGGGTCGAGCGAGCGCCCGAGCCGGATCGCGGCCTCGATGCCCGTGACCTCTGCGGCGTGGATGCCCGCGGTGATGACGACCGTCGGCCCCGCGGACGCGCCGGCGATCGCGATGTACGGCCAGCGGTATTTCTCGAGCCCGGCGTCGCCCTCGAACGTGAACGAGCCGGATGATCGCGTCCCCTTCTCCGGTACGGCGATCGGTCCGAGGTTCATCAGTACACCCCCAGGATCTTCCGCGCGATCAGGCGCAGCGATGCCGTGTCGTCGGCACGCGCGGCCTCGCGCTCCAGTGTGCGGATCGCGCGCGTCGTATCGAGGTCGTCGTCGAGCGCGGCGAGGACGGCCCGCGTGGCGCGATCTCCGACGAGCGGCCCGACGCGCCCGCGGCCGAGGTTCGTGGCGAGCGCGTCGGCGCGCTCGTGCGCGCGCGTGAGCCGCGCGTCGTCGTGATCGAAAGGCCGGCGGTAGTGGCCATCGAGCAGGTAGAGGCGCAGCGCCTGCGGCGAGGTCGTGGCGAGCGCGTCGCGGACGAAGACCATGTTGCCCAGCGACTTGGACATCTTCGTCCCGCCGAGGCGCACCGGCGCCGGATGCATCCACCAACCGACGAAGGGCCGCTTGCCGGTCGCGGACTCCGTCTGCGCGATCTCGTTCTCGTGATGCGGATAGACAAGGTCGCTTCCCCCGCCGTGGATGTCGATCTGCGCGCCGAGATGGCGCAGCGCCATGGCCGAACACTCAAGGTGCCATCCCGGGCGGCCGCGACCCCACGGGCTCGGCCACGTCGGCCCGCTCGGCACGCTTCGCCACAGCGCGAAATCGATGGGATCGCGCCGGCGCGGATCCTCGAGCGCTGCGTCGTCCTGCGCGGCGAGGATGCGGCGCATCCGCGACACCGGCAGGCGGGAAAGCTCGCCGTAACGGCGGTCGCGCGCGACCTCGAAGTACACGCTCCCGTCGACGGGATACGCGAAGCGCTTGCGCAGCAGCCGCGCGATGAGCGACCGCATGCCCGCGAGCTCGCGCGTCGCATGCGGCATGACGTCCGGCCGCCGCCACGCGAGCGCGCGCATGTCCTCGAGGAACTTGCGCTCCTCGCGGCGGCCGAGCGCACGCCAGTCGACCCCGTCGCGCGCGGCGCGCTGCAGGATCGACTCGTCGACATCGGTGACGTTCTGCGCGTAGCGCACGCGCGTCCCGCGGGCCTCGAGGAGCCGCACCAGGACGTCGAAGATGAGGAAGGTGCGCGCGTGACCGAGATGCGTCGTGTCGTACGGCGTCACGCCGCAGACGTAGAGGGTGACGGTCCTGGAGCGCGGACGAAACGGGACTGACGCGCGGCGTCGCGCGTCATAGAGGGTGAGCACCGCGCGTGACGATATCCTCGCGCGAGATGACGCGCCTGCCGGCGGTCGATGAGACGCTCCGTACCGTCGAGCGCATCGCGTCGGCGCCCACGGCGCCCTATCACGAGTTCCGCGCGATGCGCGCGATCGCGTCGGTGCTCTCCGACTCGGGCATCTCGACCGAGAGCGACGCGTATGGCCAGCTCCACGCACGTGTCACGCGCGGCGAGGCCAGACGTTCGCTCGCCCTCATCGCGCACACCGACCATCCGGCGTTCGAGATCACGCGCGCGAGCGGGAACGAGGGGCGGGCGAAGATCCTGGGCGGCTTCTACGCACGGATGTTCGCGCGCGCGCTGCCGGTCCTGGTGTGCGACGAAACGGATGCGGCTCCGTTCCGCGCCACGCTCGACGACTACGTCACCGAGCTCGACGTGCCGGACAACTCGCTCGGCCACTGCCGCATCCGCGCGGAGCGCGAGCTGCGCGTCGGGCAGTGGGCGGTGCTCGATCTGCCCGGCTTCGAGGTGCAGGGCGACGAGCTGCGGCTGCGCGCGGCAGACGATCTCGCGCTCTGCGCGGTCGTGGCGCTGACCCTGGCCGGGCTGCGCGACGCGACCGGCGCGCATGACGTGCGTGCGGTCTTCACGCGAGGTGAGGAGACCGGCCTCTACGGCGCGCGACTCGTCGCCGAGGACGGGTTGCTCCCACGCGACGCGGTGGTGGTGTCGCTCGAGGCGAGCCGTGCGCTCGCGCATGCCCGCGCCGGCGCGGGCGTCGTCGTACGGCCGGGCGACGTCTACAACACGTTCAGCAACGACGGGGAGCGCTTCCTCCGCGTCGCGCGCGAGCGGCTCACCGAGGCGAACATCCCTACGCAGCGCGCCCTGCTCACCGGCGGGACCTGTGAATCGTCGGCGTTCGTCCGACTGGGGTGGACGACGACGGCGATCGCCCTACCCAACGTGAACTACCACAACCAGGACGACGCATCCGATCGGTTCGTGCCCGAGATCGTGCGCCTCTCGGACCTGCGAGGGGCCGTCGCCCTGCTCATCGAGGCGGCGCTCGCGGCCGGTGCCGATACGGACGAGTCATGGTGGCCCGATGTGAAGTCCGTGCCGGACGCGATCCGCGCCCGAATGCGCCGCGATTGAGGTCGGTCGCTCGCTACCACTTTTGTCGCGTGCCAAGAGTGTGGATAGCTGACCCTTGACGCGCGAGGCGAGCGGAGTAGAACAAGGGTGTTCCGCGGAACGGGCAGAACGAAGCGATCACCGACGTCACAGGAGGTGTCATGCTCCGGCTGCACAAGGTGTTCGGAGTCTTCCAGGTCGATTGACGACGCCCCCGGCGGAAGGGGGCCACGACCTGCGGGACGCACCGCGGATCGTTCTTGTGGACCGACGATCCATCCATCTGTGATGTGATCGCCACAGCGAGGCCGGAAGTGAGGCCTGAAGCGTTGCGCCCGAACGGACTGTAAGAAAGCGAACACAAAGCGGCCCCCGGACGCGGGGGCCGCTTTTGTACCCTCGGGATGTTGGAGAACACGGGCGAGCTCGCCTGGTTCCGAGGCGAGATCTGGCGCTCCCTCATTCGCCCGCGTGAATTCGCACGCGACCTCGCGCGGGAGCACTACGGGCTCGCGGGCGTGCTCGTCGCGCTCGTGGCCGGTGTCGGCCTCTCGGTCGGGATCGACCTGCTCGTGCTGTCGTCGAAGGGCATCTCGCCGAGCGGCTTCCTCACGCGGCTCGTGCTCGACGCGTTCCTGCTCGGCGTGCGGCTCTGCGTCAGCGCCGCAGTCGTCGCTTGGGTCGCGAACGGGGCGGTGCGCCTTATGCGGCGAAAGGCCGGCTCGCTCGACCAGCTCTTCACCGCGCTGACCTTCGCGCTGGCACCGTTGATCCTGATCCCCGTCCCGGCACTCCTTGCGGTCGGCGTGACCAGCCCGCTGATGCTGTCGCTCGCGGCGGCCATCGTGCTCGTGCTCGTCGTCCGCGTGCTCGTCGGTCTCGCGCTCAACATCAGCGAGATCCTTCCGCCGCTCGTCGCGGCCGCGTCGCTGGTCATCGTGGTCGCGCTCGGTGCGTTCGTGCTGAACGATCAGGTGTCGCGCATGCGCTTCCTCGCGTACACCATCGCGCCGCAGATCGTGCGGTCATTCGACGCGAAGCCCGCGACGGGGACGCACTTCGAAGGTCTGGGCTTCGACCTCACGTTGCCGCAGGGTTGGACGCAGGCGAGCGGCGGTATCCCGGGCGAGGCCGCGCGCTACGAGTCCTCGACGGCGACGCTCGTCGTGCTGCGCGCGCGCGCTGCCGCGCTCGACACGGCCGACACGTACTCGGACGTCGTCGCTGCTCCACAGCGCGTGGGCGTGCACGACATCTGGGAGAACCGCGACGTCGTGATCATCAACGGCATGGTCGTGGTCGACGACAGCTACGGCGGCAACTACGAGGGCCGCACCGTGGTGTGGCGGCAGTTCACGACCGTGCCCGGCGGGCAGGGGCTCGCATTGCAGTACCGCGTGGTCGAGCCCGCCGACCGGCAGGCCGCGCTGGACGAGGCCGCGTCCATCGCCGCGACCTGGCACGTCACCGCCGCCGGCCGCTAGTCGGTCAGCGTCACCGCGCGCACGGCGCCGTCGCTCGCGATGCGCCACGCCTCGATCTCGGGCTCCGCGGTCCGCAGCGACACGAGCACGTACACCGCGTCCGGGTAGTGCGCTTCCGCGCGATCGGTGGGCGACGGGTACGGCTGCGAAGCCGGATGGCTGTGGTAGATCGCCGCGAGCTCTTCGCCTCTCGCGTCCATGTCGCGGAAGGCGTCCAGCTGCTCGCGCGGATCGATCCGGTAGCGCGTGGTCGGCGTCTGGTGGACGTTCGTGCAGCGGGTCGCGCGCGTCGCGGCGCCGTCGCGCGCCGCGATGAGACCGCAGACCTCGTTCGGCGCGCCCTCGCGCGCGTGGGCGACGATCTCGTCGCGCAGCGCACGCGGCAGGCGGAACGTCTGGGCTATGCGCCGCCCGCCATCGCGGGGATGACCATGACCTCGGCGCCGTCCGGGACGGTCGCGCTCGTGCCGCCATTAGCGCGCGCGTCGTCCTCGCCGATGTACACGTTCACGTAGGTCCGCAGCTTCCCGCCGGCGTCGAGGACGCGGCCGCGGAAGCCGGGATGACGCCGATCGACATCCGCGATGACGTCGGCCAGCGTTCGACCGGATGCGCTCAGCTTCGCCTGTCCGCCTGTCGCGTCGCGAAGTGCGCCCGGAAGGCGCACGGTCACTGCCACATCGTCACTCCCAAAGGGGGGTGCTGAGGTAACGCTCTCCCCCATCTGCGATCAACACGACGATACGGCCGGATTCTTCCCGCGCGATGCCTAGCGCGGCCGCGACCGCGGCCCCGCCCGACGGTCCGGTGAAGATGCCCTCGTCTTTCGCGAGCCGGCGCGTCATCGCGACCGCTTCGTCGGTCGCCTGAGTCATGTGCACATCGGCCACCCGCTCGTCCCAGATCGGGGGACGGCTCGCGGTGGCCATGTGCTTCCAGCCTTCGATGCCGTGCAGCGCCTCGTCCGGCTGGACCGCAACGATGCGCACGCCTTTGGGCCGCAGCGCGCGTGAGAGACCGACGACGGTGCCCGACGTGCCGACGCCCGCGACGACGTGCGTGACTCGACCCTCGCTCTGCCGCCAGATCTCCGGCCCGGTGGTCAGCTCGTGCACGAGCGGGTTCGCCGGGTTCGAATACTGGTCGACGTACACGAACGACGGGTCCGTCGCGAGACGTTGCGCCTCGCGGATCGCGCCGTCGGTCCCTTCGAGCGGATCGCTGAACACCAGCTCGGCGCCGAACGCCCTCGCGATCCGTTTGCGCTCGAGCGACACGCGATCGGGCATGACCAGCGTCAGCCGGTGGCCGCGCACTGCGCAGACCATCGCGAGCGCGACGCCGGTGTTGCCGCTCGTCGCGTCGAGGAGCGTTGTGTCGGCGCGGATCCGGCCGGAGGCCTCGGCGTCGAGCACCATCCACAGACCGGCGCGGTCCTTCACGCTGCCGCCGGGGTTCGCCGACTCGAGCTTCGCCCAGAGCTCGCCCTTCAGGCCCGCGCCCACGCGATGGAGCGGGATGAGCGGCGTGTCGCCGATGCGCTCGAGGATCGTGCCGCGGACGCGCTCGCGGACGGCGTCCGCGGTGAGGGTCATGAGATGACGCTAGCAATGGTCAGCGCGGGTTATGTGCGGACCGTCTCCAGCGCGCGGCGGGCGAGGCGAAGCGCTTCGTCGCGGTCACCGCGCGCTTCCGCGGCACGAGACCACCGGTCGAAGATGACGCGCAACAGGTGCGGGACACGCTGCTCGGCAAGCTGGCTCGCCTCTTGGAAGGAGCGCTTCGCGACGGCGGCGCTCGAGGCCATCCGCAGCTCTCCGATGAGGGTCAGCGCGCGGACCTGCGCGTCGAACTGGTCGATCTTCCGCGCGAACTTGAGCGCGTCCTGTGCCATCTCGAGCGCCCGTGCCGGCTCGCTCTTCGCCATGATCTCGGCTTCCGAAACGCGGATCGAGGCAAGCGTGCCGTCGCGCTTCGCCTCCTCCGCGAGTAGCGCGCCGCGCTTCAGGCATTCGGTCGCGCGCTGGGTGTTCCCGTATTCGGCATAGAGCAACGCGCTGTTATCGAGCGTGCAGGCGATCTGATCGATGAGGCCGAGCTCCTCGTAGAGCTGCAGGCTGCGCTGGCTGTTCACGATCGCCGCTTCGAGGTCTCCGGTGTTCTGGTAGTTGTACGCGAGGCCCGCGTACAGAGCGGCGAGAGAGACGCGGTCCGAGAGCTTCGACGAGAGCTCGATCGCGCGCTCGTACGTCGCGAGCGCCTCGCGCGGCTGGCGCGAGTTCGTGAGCGCCATCGCGAGGTCCACCAGACGGCGGAAGTAGAACGTCTCGTCCTTCAGCACGCCGGTCTCGAAAGCCGCGACGCACTCACGGAGCAGACGGATCGCATCGGGGTACGCGTAGGTGCGTGAATGCGCACTCGCGAGGACCGCCTTGAGGCGGACCTGTTCTTCGTCGTTCCCCAGCAGGTCGGCCATGCGCTGCGCGCGCTCGATGACCGGGAACGCCTTCTTCGGCTCACCGAGCGAGTTGTACGCGGCGGCGAGGTAGCGCAGTCGTGTGAGCTGGTCACCGGCGGCGAGACCGTCCTCGAGGCGCTCGAGGATCGCGGCGGCTTCGGCGCCCTTGCCCTGCTCCATGAGGCGTCGCGCTTCGAGGAGCGCGAACTGCGGCGCCTCGGGCGCTGACGCCCCGCCGAGCAGATCCGAGGGCCGCACGCCGAGCACACCGGCGATGTGCTCGAGCGCTTTCATCGACGCGCGCGTCCGCCCGGACTCGAGCATCGAGATGTAGGCCTTCGTGTAGAGGGGATCCGCCAGCTGCGCCTGCGTGAGTCCTTTCGCCGTCCGCAGAGAGCGAATGCGTGCGCCCACGTCGGCGACCATCGGGGAGCGGACTTGCGTTGCCACGAGCCGGGCCACTTTACGAAGAGTCGACGGCTCGGTCAAATCAGCGTGAACTCACAGATTCCGGACCGAGACCGGGGCCGTGCCGGTCGGGGTCCACGGGCCCAACTGCCCGTCTCTCGGTCGCCGGCGAATTTCGCCGGCTGTGGCCGCGATGCGCGACTCGCTAGCAGAGGCCGCCGTCGGTGCTGCCGGGTGGGCAGGCGAAGGCCGGAGCGGCGGATGTCGCGGTGAATGTGAACGCGAGCGCGAGCGCGAGGGTCACGATCTGGAAAAGACGACGGATCGACATTCGGTGGGTCCTCCCGACCCCACCGGCGATTTGTCGCTGGGCCCGTCGGGCGGACTATCCCGTACGCGCGCTCGGAAGTAAAGGCGGACTTTCCTAGTTTCGCGCCACGAGACCCGCGACGAGGCGCACCTGGTGGGCGCCGCCGTTCACCGCGGCCGCGAAGAGCAGCGAGGCCGGGCCGACCAGGAGCCCCGGCACCGCGACGAGCGGCGGCAGCGCCTCGAACGCCACGCTCGTGCCCGCGCGGATCGCGACGAGCACCGCCGCGCCGAGCAGCGCGCCGAGCGACAGCGCGATGGCGCCAACCGAGAGACGAAGCGGCGTGTCGATCCCGGCCACGAGGCGGTCGATGCGGGCCTCGGTCACCGACAGCGCGGTCACCGGCATGAGCAGTCCGAAGTCGCGGTCGCCCGCTTCGGGCAGCAGCGCGTAGAGAGCGCGCGCCAGCGGCGCGACGCCGAGCACGCGGACCACCTCGTCGTCGGCGGCGATCTCCTTCTGCAGCGTGTAGAAGCTCGCGAGCTCGTCCACGGCGGGCACGACGTAGAGACCCGCCGCGAAATAGCGCGCGATCACGACGCGCAGCGGATCGCGCTGCCGCAGGTGATAGCGCTCGTGGATGAGCACGGCCCGCAGCTCCTCGGTCGACAGGCGCTCGACGAGCGCGCTCGAGACGCAGATGCGCGGGCGGCGGAACCAGTAGCAGAAGGAGAACGGGTGACGGTCCGCGACGACGTCGATCCGGTCGGCGATCCCGAGCTCCGTCGCGACGGTCGCGACATCGGGCGGCGTCGCGACGCGCCGCGCGACGAGCGAGCGGATCAGCGCGAGGGTCATGAACAGCTGCCGGAAGAGCGAGCCGAGGCCGAGCGCGATGCCGCACGTCGCGAGGGTGAGGACGAGCAACGTGACGGCGTCGACCAGGTCGTCCGGACCGACGTTCAGCACGTGCGCGGCGTGGGGCACGATGGCCGCGAGGAGCGCGCCGAGGATGCCGCTCGAGACGAGCGCCAGCGCCACGACCAGCGCGAAGGCGCGATCAGCGCGCAGCAGGCCCCTCCTTGGCGACGCGGCGGAGCGCGGCGCGGTGCTGCGCATCGACCTCGTCGAGCTCGGCCGAGAACGCGGCCAGCGCCGCGTCGCCGAAGTGCGAGACGAGATCGCGCGCCAGATCGCGCGTGAGTCGCGCGCGGTGCTCGGTGCGCGTGAACGACGCGCGATAGATGTAGTTCTTCCCGTTGCGCTCGCGCTGCAGCAGGCCCTTCGCGTGGAGACGCACCATCACGGTCATCACCGTCGTGTACGCGAGATCGCGCGTGCGCGCGAGGTCGTCCATCACTTCGCGCACGGACGCGGGGCCGCGCTTCCACATGCGATCCATGACCGCGCCCTCGAGCGGGCCAAGCTCGTCGCCCGCGGCCGCGCGTCGGATACGCCGGAGGGGCCGGGTCACGCCACGATCATCCCACTCGGCGCGAACGGCCGAAGCGGCGGCGCGTCAGCATGCGCGGATTCGCCTCGGCGATGCCCTCGTGGCCGTGGGCGAGGGCGACGTAGAGCTGCACCACGTGATGCCCGTCGCGCGGGACATAGCTGATCCCGGTCGGCGTCTCGCGCCGCTCGACCAGACCGGCGAGGGCCATGGCCGCCAGCTCGCGCTCGGCCCGGGGCTGCGGCAGGCCGCTCCACACGGCGGCGCGCTGCGGCGTGTCCTCGCCGAGCGCGAGCGCGTGGAGCAGTCGCAGCCGATCGGGATCGGCGAGCTGCTGGATCGCCTCGGCCGCCCGTTCGTATTCGGCGTCTTCGCCGCGCACGAGCAGGCGCGGGTCGCTTGTGAAGAGGTTCAGGTCGAAGTCGATAGCCATCGTCCGCCCCCTCTGAACGGCTGCTACCTGTGTGTAGTAGGTCCCCGCTCGAATACTACGACGGCGTAGTGGAGGTTTCGGGAAGCGGGGAGGCGAGCGAGCGGGGCGGGGGGAACGGTGAGGGCGGCGCCACCTAATCGGCCGGTGACGTCGCCGGCGCCGCGGCGTCGCGCGGGGTTCCGCCGGAGATGGCGTTGGCGATGAGCGCGAGGGCGACGAGCGCCGCGCCGAGGAGCATGCGCCAGGTGATCGATTCCCCGAGCGCGATCGCGCCGACAATGAGCGCCTGCGCCGAGATCAGCAGCTGCGACAGCGTCATCGTCGTGGGGCGGAGCCGGCGCGTGAGCCACAGCTGCAGCACGAGGCCGACGCACGAACCGAGCACCACGAGGTACGCGAAGGCGACGACGACGTCGAGATCCCACATCTGCGGCTGGGTGATCTGCGTGAGCGCGAAGGGCAGGAGGACGAGCGCGCCCGTCCACGTGCCGATCGCGACGAGCGGCAGCGGTGAGCCTTCGCGGAGCACACGCACCTGCACGATCGTCGCGATGCCCCAGCTGATCGGCATGAGCGCGAGCAGGATCGACGCGAGCACGGCCTCCGGATGCGTGCCCGTGTCGGGCGCGCCGACGAGCACGATGATCCCGGCGATGCCCATGAGGAGGCCGCCGATCTTCAGCGGCGAGAGGCGGTCGCCCCGGACGAGGAAGTGGGCGAACACCGCGGTCCAGATCGGACCGGCCGCGCCGAACACGGCGACGAGGCCGCTCGGCACGTACTGCTCGGACCAGAAGATGATCGCCCAGCTCGATCCCGTGTTCACGACGCCGGCGAGCGCGGCGGCGAGGATCGTTCGGCGGTCGCGAGGGAAACGCAACCCGAGCGCGAGCGACAGAACGGTGAGAAGGACCGAGACGGCGACCGCGCGCTCGAAGGCGAAGACGAACGGCGGCACGGATGCGACACCCACCTTGATCGCGGCCCACGTCGTGCCCCACAGCAGGACGAGGAGGAGGTAACGGAGGAGGACGCCGCCCGGGAGCATGCTCTCTCGATTTTGGGCCATATCCTCGGAACGTGAAGCTACTCGCGCTCGTCGCGGCGGCGGCGCTCTTCGCATCGTGCGCTACACCCGCGGCGCATCTTTCCGGCACCGAGCTCGACCGCGGTGCGGCACCCGACTTCACCCTCACCGACGGCGTGACCGGCCAGGCCGTCACCCTCTCGTCGCTCCGCGGGAACGTCGTCGCGATGGCGTTCCTCTACACCCACTGCCTCGACGTCTGCCCGCTCACCGCGGCGCAGTTCCGCGCCGCGCAGCGATCGCTCGGCTCTGACGCCGCGCGCGTGCGGTTCGTCGCGGTGTCGGTCGATCCAGAGGGCGACACGCCGAACGACGTGAAGACGTTCTCGGCGGCCCACGACCTCTCGTCGAACTGGCACTACCTGATCGGCGCGCGGCCGCAGCTGCAAACGGTGTGGTCGATGTACGGCGTCGGCGCGTTCAACGCGCCGATGGGCATGTCGGTCGATCACAACGACGCCATCTACGTCATCGACTCGCAGGGACACGAACGCGAGATCGTGCACTCGGACGTGGCGCTGAAGGACCTCGTCGCGGACCTGCGTTCGCTCGTCTCCGAGCGCTAGTACACCTGGAACGCGCCCGACTTCGAGGTCGCGGGGTCGATGGTCTTGCCGGCGAGGTCACGTACGTCGCTCACGGTGAGCGTGTTGTTCGCACCGTATGCGAAGGCTGACGGCGCGAACACCAGGCGCACCCAGGTGCAGCTCGCGATCTCGCACTCGAACACCGTCGTCGTGGGTACGGGCGAGCCGTTCAGCCGGTAGTGCGACGCGTCGCGCACGGTGGTCTCGTCCATCGCCTCGCTGAACGCGACGCGGATGACCTTCGTCTGCGCGTTCTACAGCTCGACGTCCGCGAACATCAGCCTCGGCGCCGCGTCATCGCTGATCGTCAACGGCAGCATGACCGGCTCGACGTAATTCCCGTCCATGTCCTCGACGCCCGCGACGATGAGGTCGACGGCGCCCGTGACCGATCCCCATCCACTGCCGAACGTGACGGCGCGGCAGTCCGGCGAGATGTCGGCCTGCGAGACGAAGCTCGCGAGGAAGTCGCGATAGCCGGCCCGCGTCGAGGTGTAGTCGCCCGGAGGCGCGGGGAACGATCCGAGGCCGCGCACGAACTCGATCGTGCCGGGAATCGACAGCGCGAAGCTCGAGGTGCCGCAGTCGCCGACGTGCAGCATCGGCCGATCGAACGTGACCGTGAGCGTGTACTGCGTCGCGGTCGCGGCGAGCACATGCGGCGTCACGGTGGACAGGCCCCCACCGGTGAACTCGCCAAGAGGCTCGTCGAGTAGATCGAGCTCGTACGTCACGCCGTTCACCAAGCGGATCGAGGGCACGATCACCAGCGCCGCGCAGCCGTTGTTGGCCGAAACACTGATCTGCTTCGTGCAGCGCAGTGACGAGCGCGCGAGGGACATGCCGTTGAGCCGGTAGTTCTGCACCCCGGTCGCGGGCGAGCCGCCGCCCTCGCCGAAGAACCACGCGAGGGGCGTCCCGAAGCGGGCGATGATGGTCTGCCCGTCGTTGTGGATGTCGTTCGGCGATGCGGTCGCCTGCGGCGCCGGGCTCGGTGTCGCGGGCTCGGGCGTCGCGGCCGGTGCGGGCGACGCGGTCGGCGCCGGCGTCGGCGTCGCGGCGGGCACGACCGTCGAAACGCTGGGACCCGTCACCACGGTCGGGGCAGCCGTGACGGTCGCGGCGGCGATAGGCGCCGTGACGGACGCGCTCGGGATCGCGGACAGGCCGGGTGTTGGCGCGGTCGCCGTGGGCGTGCATGCGGCGAGCGCCAGGACGAAAAGGATGCGGCGCACGCTCCTATAACGGAGGACATCAGCCGATGATGTAAATGGTCGCGAACAAGCCGATCCAGACCACGTCGACGAAGTGCCAGTAGATTGACGCGGCCTCCACGGCGATGTGCCGGTTCGCCGTGAATTGTCCCTTGAGGGTCCGGATGAAGACGTAGCTGTTCATGAGCACGCCGCCGGTCACGTGCGCGCCGTGGAACCCAGTCAGCGTGAAGAAGACGCCGGCGAACGTTCCGTTGTCCGGCAGGAAGCCGAGGCGCGTGTATTCGTAGCCCTGGCCGATGAGGAACATGACCCCGAGGACGAGCGTCGGGATGAGCCAGTTGCGCAGCGCGGTGCGGTCGCCCTTCTTTATGGCGTTCACCGCGAGCTGCATGGTCACGCTCGAGATGAGCAGCTCGATGGTG